>JAHELU010000014.1:21253-38763 GCA_024644005.1 Acidimicrobiales bacterium
CCGTTGCGGCAGTCTTCGCTCACCTCGCCCTGCCGTTGCCGGCATGGTGGCCGTACGCGATCGGCGGGGTGGCCATCGTGCTCAACCTCGCGCTGGCCTACTGGCAGGCCGGCAGTCACCGGATCGTGGCCGTCACCGGGTCCGGCATCCATGTGCTGCGCAAGGCCAGGTGGTCGAGCCGGTGCACCCACCTCGTCGGCAGCATGCCCCGCATGCCGCTCGGCCCGCTCGCCGGTCGGTGGTGCGAGGTGTCCATCGCCAACACCGTGATGTGGGTCCACCGCACCCACCACCGGACCGTCGAGGCCTTCGACCGGGAGTTCCGGGGCCGCCTCGACCCCCGACGGACGATGGCTGGTAGCCCTATGGAGCAACGGGGCTGAGCGACCAGCCCCACCGGTGGACGCCGCCGGCCACCAGTCGGTCCGTGTCCGGTCCACAGGCCGCCGTGCCGAGTCCCCTCACCGCGGCGTCGACGTGGACCTCGACATGGTCGCCGATCCCGAGCTCGGCGAGGGTCGATGCCGCTGTCAGCGCCCGATCGCCGTGGATGCGAGCCGAGAACGTGATCGTCGGCCGACCGGAGAAGCGGTAACCGGACCCGTTCCCGTCGAGCAGCTCGAACCAGCGGCAGTCGACGTGGCAGCCGTGCTCCTGGGGCACGACGAAGGGATGGTACTGGTCGGCCACCGAGCTCTCCCACAGCCCGATCCGGGAGGCGGCCCGGCGGTCGGGATAGGTCTCGTCCGGTCCCGGACCGAACCAGCGGAGCCGGTCGTAGCGGCGGTCGATGGCCAACACGATGCCCACCCGGGGCAGATCCGTCCACCGCTCGGGCACGGTCATCGTCTCGTCGACCTCCGCCCGGCCGTCGGCGTCGATCGTGGCCACGGTACGGTGCTCGACCGGACCGAGGGAGCGGACGACCGTCAGCTCCCTCGCCCCGTCGACCGATCGCTCGCGGCGCTCATCCACTGCCGACTCGAGCTGGTCGAGACCCCACCGCAGCCACTGCGGCCTGATCCCGGTGAGCGGGGCGGTCCACCCCTGGGCCACGCCGTCGTTGTCGGTCGGGGCCCGCCAGAGCGTCGGTCGTGCGCCGTCCAGAACCGGGAGAACGGGCGGGCCCACCGCGGGCGATCCATCACCGCCGCCGGCGCCGACCGCCGTGCGAGCGCCGCGGTCCGGCTCGGCCCACCGCAGCACCGCCTGGTCGTGCGCGAGCACGTGCCCCGCCGGGGCCCAGGCGGTGTCCGCCGCCAGCTCGACGGCGAAATCGAGGGTGAGCGCGTCGCGCAACCCGACACCGTCGGTTGGGCGACCGCCGTCCACCGGCAGGGCGATACGGGCCGACGCCCCCGGCTCGATCGTCTGCAGGTCGAGCGTCCCGGTCTCGACCGGCGACCCGTCCGCCATCAGCCGCCAGCGGATCGTCACCAGCCGATCGTCGAGCGCGACATGGGCGAAGCGGTTCTCGACCGTCGCCATCCCGTCGGCGAACGAGACCACCACCGGGCGGGCCAGCCACGCCAGCTCGGCCAGCCCCGGGTGGGGGAGCCCGTCCGGGCCGGTGAGGCCGTTGATGCAGAAGTTGGCGTCGTTCGGCTCGTCGCCGTAGTGGCCGCCGTAGGCCCACCACCGGCGGCCGTCCGCGGTGGTCTCGGTGAGGCCCTGGTCCCGCCAGTCCCACACGAAGCCGCCGCAGAGCGCACCCAGCTCGTCGAACGCCCGCCAGTAGTCGGCCAGCCCCCCGTTCGAGTTGCCCATGGCATGGCTGTACTCGCAGAGGATCAGCGGCCGGTCGTCGGCGCCCGTGGCCTCGGCCCACGCTGCCCAGGCCCGGATCTGGTCCACTGTTGCGTACATCGGGCAGACAACGTCGGTGACGAGCCGATCCGAGCGGGAGGGCGGGCGGTGCCGGTCCTCGGCGGGGCTGGTCGGGGTCCAGCGACGGTGGTCACCGCCCTCGTAGTGGACGAACCGGGACGGGTCGGTGAAGCGGACCCAGGCCGCGGCGGCGTCGTGGCCGGGGCCGTGACCGGACTCGTTGCCCAACGACCAGCCGATCACGCACGGGTGCGACCGGTCACGGAGGACCATCCTCGAGACACGGGAGAGGATGGCCTGGTCGTAGAGGCCGCCGACGGCCAGCGAGCTCTGCCGAGCGTGGCTCTCGACGTTGGCTTCGTCGACGACGTAGAGGCCGAGCTCGTCACAGAGGTCGAGCAGGGCCGGGTCGTTCGGGTAGTGGGCGGTCCTGATGGCGTTGATGTTGTGTCGCTTCATCGACACGAGCTCGGCCCGCAGCTCGTCCGCGTTGATCGTCTTGCCCGTGTCGGGGTGGTGGTCGTGGCGATTGACCCCGGCGATCGTCACCGGGGCTCCGTTCACCAGCAGCCGCCTGCCGGTCACCTCGACCCGGCGAAACCCGGCCGCGCGCTCGACCGTCTCCACGGTCCGCCCGTCGGGGTCGATCAACGACACCGACAGGTCGTGCAGTGCCGGCCGCTCGGCCGACCACGGCTCGAGCGGGAGCTCGCCGAGCTCGGTCTCGGCCCGCTGTCCGGGATACGAGTCGGCCGCCACGATGGCTCCGGTGCCGTCGGCCGGCGGGCTCGCCGGCACCTCGGCCAGGGCCGTGCGGACCGCCTCGGGCTCGCCGTCGTCTGCCGGGACCCGGAGCCGCACCGCCACGGTCCAACCCGCCGCCAGCCGGCCGACGGAGCCCACCTCGACCGACACCGCCAGCGACGACAGGCCGGTCGCCGGGTCGTGATCACCCATGGTCACGAGGTCGTCGATCCTGGTCGCACCGGTTGCGGTCAGCACCACCGAGCGATGGAGCCCGCCGTGGAACCAGTGGTCCTGGTCCTCGATCCAGGTGCTGTCGGACCAGCGGGGCACCATGGCCGCAACCAGGTTGGTCCCGTCGACCAGGTGGTCGGTGACCTCGAACGTCGACGCCAGCCGCGAGTCCTTGCCCATGCCGACGAATGCGCCGTTGCACCACACCACGATCATGCTCTCGGCGCCGCCGAAGCTGATCGTGACCCGGTCGCCGGCCGGCCGCTCGAAGTGGGTCCGGTAGAGGCCGGTGGGATTGGCGGCCGGCGCGTTCGGCGGCTGGCAGTCCCACGGCATGACGATGTTCGTGTAGTGGGGCAGGTCGCCGGTGTCCTGGCGGGTCCAGCAGCCGGGAACGGTGATGTCCCGCCACCCCTCGTCGTCGGCCCACCACCGCTCACCGGCCGCGCTGGGATCGGCGACGAGCTTGAACTGCCAGGTGCCGTCGAGCGACACGACCGACCGCCCGATCGATGCCGGCAGCGGTGCCGCCATCGGCAGCCGACCGATGTCGGTGGTCGAGGGGGTGAACAGGCGTGACAGGAGGTGCTGGTCCATCGAGGCTCCGAGTCGGTCTGGATCCGAGCGGTGCCGGCGAGATCCCACCCGCCGGGGCGGCTCAGGTCGGGGTGAGGATGCCGTGCAGCTCGTCGGCCGCCGGCAGGCAGTTCGAGGGGCCGATGACCGTCAGCTGATCGTCGGCCTCCAGCACGAGGTCGTCGGTGGTCCGCAGGACCCGACCGTCTCTGCGGACCGCCTCCAGGTGCACCTCCTGTGGCGGTTTCAGGTCGCCGACGCGGTGGCCGATGAGCCGGCCCGCCGGCATCTCGACCAGCAGCGTGTACTGGACGATGTCGAGCTCGGGTAGCAGGGCGCTCTTGACCTCGCCCTCGAAGGTGGCATGGACCATGGTCTGGCCGGTGTCGCTGTGCAGGTAGGCCGCCAGCTCACCGGCCAGCCGGAGGGCCCGGCCGGCCTGGCTGCTGCACCCCGCCAGGAAGAAGACGGCGTTCACGGTCTCGTCCCGGCCGCCCCAGTGGGCCGGGATCAGGATCCCGGTCGACGACCGGGCGATCACCAGGTGCTCCTCCTCGCCGTCGAAGAAGGCGATGGGGGTTGCGGTGGGATGCCGTTCGGAGGGCTGGATCCACAGTGAGCCCGTCTCCAGGAACTGGTTGGTGACGTCGTCCGGGTCGAGGTCGAGGCGGTGGCCGAGCACCTCCGACGACCGGCGGGCAGCCTCCCCGAACGACTCGCCTTCGGAGAGGCTGATCACCGCTGCGCTCGCGATCAGCCCCGGGTACTCGTCCTGAGCCCGCAGGCCATGGCTCTGCATCGCGGCCGAGATCTCCCGCTCCAGGCTGTGGTCGGCTCCTCGGCCCCATCGCTCGAAGACGTGGTAGATCGCCCCGGCCCCGTTGGACCGGCGCCGTCCGTAGGCCAGGTACCACCCGATCGCCACCGCCGTGGCCGCGGCCACCATCGCCAGGGCGAGTGCGCCGAGCTCGACGATGAGGAACACGGCGATGCAGATCCCGGCGAACTGCAGGTAGGGGAACAGCGGCGCCTTGAACCCCGGTGCGTAGGACCGGATCTTCGCCGCTCGCAGCACCAGCACCGCCAGGTTGACCAGGCCGAGCGTGGCCAGCACGAACGCACTGGCCAGCTTGGCGATCGCAGCGACGTCGAAGGCCGCCACCACCAGCCCCATCGCCGCCCCGGTCACGATGATGCCGGCCACGGGGGTGTTGCGTGTGCTGACCCGCTGGAACACCGGTCCGAGCAGCCCGTCACGACTCATGGCCAGCGGGTAGCGACCGGCCGCCAGCACGCCGGCGTTGACGGCGGATGAGAACGCGGCGATCGCGGCGATGACGACCAGGAACACCCCGAAGGTGGGCAGCACCGCCTCGGCTGCGGTGTGGATGGGTGCCAGATCGTTGCGCAGCTGCTGTGCCGGTACCACCGCCACCGCCACCAGCACCGCCAGCGTGTACAGGACGGTGCTGACCAGCAGCGACAGCCCCATCCCCAGTGGGATGTTGCGCGACGGGTCCTCGATCTCCTCGGCCACGCTGGCCACCTTGGTCAACCCGCCGTAGGAGACGAACACGAGGCCGACCACCGCCACGAGGCCCTCGAAGCCCGTGGTGAAGAACGGCTGGAGCGTGCCGGAGCCGGAGGGGATCCCCGGCAGCCCGGCCACCAGGAACAGGCCCATCGCGGCCAGCACGAACGCCACCAGCGCGAGCTGGACCGATGCGCTGGTCTTCGAGCCGACGAGGTTCAGCACGGTGAACGCTGCGATCAGCAGCAGGGCCAGCGGCTTGTTCGGTACGTCGACGACCAGGTTCAGGTAGGCGCTCATGCCGATCAGGGCGAACGCATCCTTCAGCACCAGCGACAACCAGGTGCTCATCCCCGCCACCGTGCCGACGGCCGGACCGAGAGCCCGCTCCAGGAAGTAGTACGCCCCGCCGGCCCGGGGCATGGCGGTCGCCAGCTCGGCCACGCTGAGCATCGCCGGAACGGCGATCAGCCCGGCCATGCAGTAGGCCAGGACCACCGCCGGGCCGCCCTTGTCGAAGGCGAGGCCGGGGAGGAGGAACAGACCGGAGGACATCATGGCGCCACTGCTCAGCGCGAAGACGTGGCGCAGCGTCAGCGAGCGACGAAGATGCCCGTTCCCAGCCCCTCCCATTTCGGGATGATACTCGACCCTGGGACTGCGTCTAGGGTCACTGCAGATGGGAACCACCGGATCTCGGCACCCGGTCGGAGAGGCGTCTCAGCCCTCACCGAGCGGCCCGAGCAGGGCCAGCGTCTCCAGTGCGATGTCCTGGGGGACCGTCATGCAGCGGACGATGACCTCGTCGAAGCCTGCGGCTTCGTATGGCTGCAACTGCTCGGCCACGTCGTCGGGATCGCCGACCAGCAGGATGTCGAGCGACAAGCCCCGATACCCGGCCTCGACCAGCTCGGTGGCCCGTCGCCTCGCCTCGTCGCCGTCGGCCATCACGAGGGCGTCCTTGCGCAGCACGGCTCGCCGTCCGCCGGCGGCCCGGTGGGTCTCGACCATGGCCGCCCCCCGCTCGGGATCGATGCCCGGCCCCGCATACCAGGCGTCGCCCATGGCGGCCGCCCGCTCGATCGCGACGTCGACGCCACCTCCGATCCACCACTCGACCGGCTCGGGCGGCAACAGCCCGACCCGACCGCCGACCAGCCCCAGTGGCTCGCTGTCGACCACCTCGCCCGCCAGCATCGCCTTCACGGCACGGATCGACGCCTCCAGGACCCGTCCCCTGGTGGCCAGGTCGGCCCCGAAGGCACTGAACTGGTCGGCCCCGTGGCCGATCCCGGTCTGGACGATGAACCTCGAGCGGTGGATGGCGGCCAAGGTGCCGATCTGCTCCGCCATCAGCACCGGGTGCCACAGGGGCACCAGGAACAGGCAGCCGGCCGGTCGATCCGGCCACTCGGCCAGGAGCCGGCCGAGCATCGGCGTGTTCTGGGCGTACGGGACCGACATGTTGTGGTGATCGCCGATCGACAGCGACGTGAAGCCGGCCGCATGGGCCGCCCTGGCCCGCTCGATCATCAGCCGGGGGCCGTCCTTGCGATGGGTGGAGCTGAGGGACACACCGAGTCTCATCCGGCAACGCTACATCGCCGCGCCGGCACCCGTTCCACTGGTCGGCGTCAGGACCGTTCGCGGGCCAGCGTCCAGTGCGACTGCACGTCGCCGACGAGCAGGGCCAGGCCACAGACCGCCCGATCGTAGTTGACCCGCCAGCCCCAGAAGCGCTGCCAGGCCAGGTCCCGGTCGGCCACCACGGGACAGCCGCCGGCGTCCAGCTGGTCGAGCAGTCGATCGAAGTCGGACCGATCGATCGACAGGGCGCCGCCCGAGGCGGGATCGATCTCGGGCTCGATCCCGAAGAAGTCGGCGATGGCCCGTAGTGCCAGGTACCCGGACCGGATCATCGTGTCGGCTTGACCGGTGGGGGGAGCCAGGTCGGCCGCCGTCACGAGGGCTGCGGTGTCCAGCGCGGCCTCGGCGACGGTCAGCCACGAGCGGCTGGGGCGGGCGGATCGGAAGAAGACCAGCGCCGGGAACGAGGTGTGGGTCTCACCGAGCTCGACGAACCAGTCCTCCCACTCCTCCCACCGGTCGCCGACGTCGTCCAGCCGCTCGATGGCGATGAGCCGGGAGATGAACTCGGCCGGGCTCGGCGGATCGCCGGCCCTGACGACGAAGCGACCGACGGCGATCTCCCGACGGGAGAACGTCCCGTAGAGGCTCGGCAGGAAGCTGATGATGAGGGCGACGATGCCGAGCCCGAGGAGCCCCTCGGAGATCGCGATCAGCCGGGTGGCGGATGTCGGGGCCTCGACGAAACCCATCGTGGTCAGGGCCGAGCCGGACAGCTCGACGCTGCGACGCACCGAACCCGCGTCGAGCCCCCAGAAGATGGCGGCGTAGGCGATGGTGGCGCCGATCGACCACAGCACCGGGAGCAGCAACAGCCCGGTCGGCCCGATCAGGGCCAGCAGCCGATCGCGAGTCCTCGGATCGTCGCTGCGGCGCACCAGCAGCATGATCGGTCGGCGGACCGACTGGAACGCCAGCCTGGTGAGCAGGACCCGCTCCGGCCGTGGTACGACCACCGTCCTCACCGCCGAGCTCAGCACCCAGGCCAGGCCGAGCACGCCGAGCACCACGGCGACGGCCTGGAGGATCGACATCAGTGCTGGCATGCGGTCATCAGCTGCTCCTGCTCCCGGCCGAGGGTACGGACGCATCTTCGGTGCCGCAATGGGTGCGGCAGTTTCTCCGGTGCCGCAGTCTTTCGGGTGCGGCAGTTTCTCCGGTGCCGCAGTCTTTCGGGTGCGGCAGTTTCTCCGGTGCCGCAGTCCGTCGGGTGCGGCAGTTTCTCCGGTGCCGCAGTCCGTCGGGTGCGGCAGTTTCTCCGGTGCCGCAGTCCGTCGGGTGCGGCAATGGGCTCGGCCGGACCGCCCGTCCCGATCGGTGGAGCCGGGTAGGCTTGCCCGATGGAACTCAGCGATGCATTGGCCTGGGCCGGGGAGCGATCGGATGCGGTGCTGATCACCATCCGCAGGGACGGCCGCCCCCAGTCGTCCGACATCTCCTATCACGTGGACGATGGCGTCTTCACGATCTCGGTGACCGCCGACCGGGCCAAGACGGCCAACATGCGGCGGGACCCCCGGGTGGTGCTCCACCTGACCGACCGGTCGTCCTGGTCCTACCTGTCGTTCGACGGCACCGTCGAGCTGACCGAGCCGGCGGCGGACCCGTCCGACGCCACGTCCGACGCGCTGGTCCAGTACTACGAGCAGGTGGCAGGCGAGCCTCACCCCGACTGGGACGAGTACCGGGCGGCGATGGTGTCGGAGAGGCGCCTCCTGGTCCGGTTCACGCCGTCATCGGTGGTGGGCCAGATCAATCGGTCGTCGTGACCGTCGGCCGATCGTGAAGCGACCCTTCCGTCAGGTCGACGTCTTCGCCGAATCGCCCCACGGGGGCAACCCGCTGGCGGTGGTGGTCGACGCCGCCGGGCTGAGCGGCGCCGACATGCAGCGCTTCGCCAACTGGATGAACCTGTCGGAGACCACCTTCCTGCTCCCGCCGACCGACGACGGAGCCGACTACCGGGTCAGGATCTTCACCCCCGTGGCCGAGCTGCCGTTCGCCGGTCATCCCACCCTCGGGTCGTGCCGGGTCTGGCTCGATCACGGCGGCGTCCCCGAGACCGACGGCGTCGTGGTCCAGCAGTGCGGCGCCGGGCTCGTACCGGTGGCCCGATCCGACCGCCTGCTGGCCTTCCGGGCCCCGCCCCTCATCCGATCCGGTCCGGTCGACGACGCCACGCTCGCAGGGGCCGTCGACCAGCTCGGCCTCGAGCGGGCCGACGTCGTCGACGCGGCCTGGATCGACAACGGTCCCGGCTGGCTCGGCCTGATGCTGGCGGACGCCGAGTCCGTCCTGGCCGTCACCCCGGGTCCGGTCGACGAGAAGATCGGCATCATCGGCGCCCACCCGGCCGGTCACGAGGCGGCGTTCGAGGTGCGGGCCTTCTTCGGAAAGGACGGCATGACGGTCGAGGACCCGGTGACCGGCAGCCTCAACGCCTCGGCCGCCCAGTGGCTGCTCGGCAGCGGGCGAGCAGCGGCGCCGTACCTGGTGACCCAGGGCACGGCCCTGGGGCGGGCCGGCCGGGTCCACATCTCGACCGACGACGACGGTGCGGTCTGGGTCGGCGGCAACGTGACGACCTACATCGAGGGGAACGTCGAGCTCTGATTCCGGCGAGCTCGGCCGGCGACGATCGAGCGCACGTCGAGCTGTGATTCCGGCGAGCTCGGCCGGCGACGATCGAGCGCACGTCGAGCTGTGGATTCTGGCAAGCTTGGCCGGTGAGGATCGATACCCTGCTCCCCCTCGGCAAGCTCGACCCGGGGCTCCGGGAGCCGGACACGCCGCTCCACATCGCCGACTTCGGAGCCGGGGCCGCTCTGGCCGAGGCGATCGGCTACGACGCGGTGCTGGTCGAGGAGACCAAGGACGACCCCTACCAGCTGCTGGCCCTCGGCGCCGCCGCCACCACCACGGTCGGCCTCGGTACCTCGGTGGCCATGGCCTTCCCCCGCAGCCCGACCGTCACGGCCATGTCGGCCTGGTCGCTGCAGAAGCTGTCGCAGGGGCGGTTCGTGCTCGGCCTCGGCTCCCAGGTGAAGGGCCACGTCCGCCGCCGGTTCGGCATGGCGTGGCACCCGCCGGCCCCGTGGATGCGGGACTACGTGGGTGCCGTCCGGGCGGTGTGGACCGCCTGGCAGACCGGTGAGCCGCTGCGATTCGAATCCGAGCACTACCAGCTGAGCCTGATGGTGCCGCTGTTCGACCCGGGACCGATCGACCACCCCGACATCCCGATCCACATAGCGGCGATCGGGCCCAACATGTGCGGGGTGGCGGGCGAGGTGGCAGACGGTGTCCGGCTCCACCCGATCTGCACCGAGCGCTTCATCGACGAGCGGGTAGGCCCGGCGCTGGCGGTGGGGGCGAACCGGGCCGGCCGGGACCCGGCCGACGTCGAGGTCTGCATGAAGCCGCTCGTCGGTACCGCCGCCGACGACGAGGCGCTGGAAGCGGTCACCGGGACGGTCCGGGCCCGGGTCGGCTTCTACCTGTCGACCCCGGCCTACCGCAGGGTGTTCGATCTCCACGACTGGGGCGATCTGGCCGACCGGGCCGCGGTCCTGTCGAAGGCCCAGCGCTGGGACGAGCTGGCGTCGACGGTCCCGGACGACGTCCTCCACACCGTGGCCACGATCGGCACCCACGACACGATCGGCGCCAAGCTCCGGGATCGCTACGGCGACCGGGTCGACCGGATCGAGTTCTCGATCCCGGTCGACGGACCGGCCGACGCCGAGCGGCTCACGGCGCTGCTCGACGAGCTGCGCTGACCGTCCCCATCACGGGCCCGACCACCGCCCGGACCACCGGGCGGCCGGTCAGCGGCCACCGCCCACGTCGAGCAGTGCACCGGTCACGTAGGAGGCGTCGTCGGTGAGCAGCCAGGCGATGGCGGCCGCCACCTCCTCGGCGGTCCCGCCCCGGCCCATCGGCACCCGGTCGGCCAAGAGCGTCACCCGGTCCGGCACGCCGGCGCTGGCGTGGATCTCGGTCTCGATGAGCCCCGGTCTCACCGCATTGACCCGGATGCCCTCCCTGGCCACCTCGGTGGCCAGCCCGATCGTCATGGTGTCGATCGCGCCCTTGGAGGCTGCATAGTCGACGAACTCGTTCGGGCTGCCGAACGAAGCGGCCCGGGACGACACGTTGACGATGGCCCCTCCGGTGCCGCCGGCGGCGGTCGACATCCGACGGATCGCCTCACGTGCGCACAGCATGGCGCCGGTGACGTTGACCGCCATCGTCCTGGCGATCCGCTGGGCATCGAAGTCCTCGAGCCGGCCGGCCGTGAACAGCAGACCGGCGTTGTTGACCAGTGCGGTGACGGCACCGAGGTCGTCGGCTGCGGCGAACAATCGCAGGACGTCGTCCTCCTCGGCGACGTCGGCCCTGACCGGTGCGACCATGGGCCCCAGGGCGGCCACCCGGTCGGCCACGGCCGATGCGGCGCTCGCGTCGCTGACGTAGCCGATGACCTGGGCCATGTCGGGATGATCCCTGGCAAGACGCAGGGCGGTGGCGGCGCCGATGCCCCGGCTCCCGCCGGTGATGACCGCGACCTCAGCCATCGCCCGCGCCGGTCGTGCGGTCGTCCGGCGCTCCGTAGCCGCCGCCACCGGGTGTGTGGATCTCGAACACGTCCCCCGGCTCGAGGTCGGCGCGGTCGCTGCCGGCCAGCTCGACGACGGAGCCGTCCGTCCGGATCACCCGGTTGTGGCCGACCGCACCCGGCTCACCCCCCGCCAGCCCGTACGGTGGCACCCGGCGGTGGCCGGAGATCACGTTGAGCTCCATCGCCTCACCGAACCGGATCCGCCTGCTGGCCCCGTCGCCCCCCCGATGGCGACCGGCCCCGCCGGAGCCGCGCCGGATGGCGAAGGACTCGAGCAGCACCGGGAAGCGCCACTCCAGGACCTCGGGGTCGGTCAGTCGGGAGTTGGTCATGTGGGTGTGCACCGCATCGCAGCCCGGCCTGTCCGCGGTGGCGCCGGCACCGCCGCAGATCGTCTCGTAGTACTGGTGGGTCTGGTTGCCCCAGATCACGTTGTTCATCGTGCCCTGGGACGCCCCCATGACCTCCAGGGCGCCGAACAGGGCATCGACGATCACCTGGCTCGTCTCCACGTTCCCGGCGATGACCGCCGCCGGATAGGACGGATTGACCATCGATTCGGGGGGCAGCACGAGCCGCAACGGCTTCATGCAGCCGGCGTTGAGGGGGATGTCGTCGCGGACGAGGCAGCGGAACACGTAGAGCACCGCAGCGAAGGCCACCGCCGGCGGGGCGTTGAAGTTGCCGGGATGGGTCGGGCTGGTCCCGGTGAAGTCGACGACCGCCGATCGCTCCGCCCGGTCGACGGTGATCGTGACCGAGACCTGGGAGCCGTCGTCTGTCCGGTAGGTGAACGAGGAGTCGGAGAGGGCGTCGATGACCCGGCGGACCGACTCCTCTGCGTTGTCCTTGACGTGGCCCATGTAGGCGTGGACCACGTCGATGCCGTAGTAGTCGATGACCCGGCGCAGCTCCATCGCCCCCTTCTCACAGGCGGCGACCTGGGCCTTGAGGTCGGCCACGTTGTGGTCGGGGTTCCTGGCCGGGTACGGCCCGCTGCCGAGCGCGGCCCGGATCGCTGCGTCACGGAAGCGGCCGTGCTCCACGAGCAGGACGTTGTCGAGGAGCACCCCTTCCTGCTCGATCGAGGTCGAGTCGCTCGGTGCAGAGCCGGGGACCGATCCGCCGATGTCGGCGTGATGGCCCCTGGCCGCGACGTAGAAGGTCGGTCGGTCACCGGCCACGGCGCCGTCGTCGAACACCGGCTTGATCACCGTGATGTCCGGCAGGTGGGTGCCGCCCTCGTACGGGGCGTTCATCACGAACACGTCGCCCGGCTTCATGGCGGGGTTCTTGGCGATCGTCGACTTGATCGACTCGCTCATCGAGCCGAGGTGGACCGGCATGTGCGGGGCGTTGGCCACGAGGTCGCCGCCGGCGTCGAAGACCGCGCAGGAGAAGTCGAGTCGCTCCTTGATGTTGACCGACACCGCGGTGTTCTCCAGCACGACCCCCATCTGCTCTGCGATGTTCATGAACAGGTTGTTGAAGATCTCGAGCCGGACCGGATCCACCGCCGTCCGGCCCCGGACCGGATCCACCGCCGTCCGGCCCCGGACCGGATCCACCGCCGTCCGGCCCCGGACCGGGTGCTCGTCGTCGGTCGGGGCGTCGTCCGTGGTCGAGCGGGGGGTCACCCGGGCCAGCACCAGATCGCCCGTTGCGGTGGCGGTGGCGGACCAGCCGGGTTCCACGACCGTCGTGGCGGTGGCCTCGACGATCACCGCCGGCCCGGCCACCGGCTCCGAGGCGATCAGCGTGCGGCGGTCGTAGAACGGGGTGTCGGCGGTGACCCCCGCCATCCTGACCGGGTGCCGGCCGATCGGTCGGGCGTCCCCGGTCGAGCGGTCGCCGACGACGAGGCTGACACCGGCCCGGCCGACCGCCTCGACCTGGGCCGCCTCGACGATCAGCGCGGTGTCCGGGGCCACGAACCCGAAGCGGGCCCGGTGGAGCTGCTCGAAGTCGGCCGTGGCCTCGGCCGGGGACCGTCCCCCGACGAAGAACGACGTGTCGCTGCCCCGGTACCGCAGCGACAGCCGCCGCTCGACGGTGATGTCGGACTCGGCGATGCCCTGGGCGATCAGCTCCCGTCGACCGTCGTCGGCCAGCGTCGACCACAGTTGATCGAGCTGGCCGAACGCGTGGTCGTCCAGGGGCACCTCAACCGACTGCTCGGCGACCTTGCGCACGTCGGCCAGGCCGATGCCGACCGCCGACAGCACACCGGCATAGGGATGGATGTGGATCCGCTCGATGCCCAGGTTGTCGGCCACCAGGCAGGCGTGCTGGCCCCCCGCCCCACCGAAGCAGACCAGGGTGTAGGCCGACACGTCGTAGCCCCGCTGGACCGAGATCTTCTTGATGGCGTTCGCCATGCTGTCGCAGGCGATGCTGAGAAAGCCCTCGGCCAGGCCCTCGACCGACTGGGCAATGCCGGTCGCGGCCGCCACCTCGGCCATCAGGGCCTCGAACCGGCTCCTGGTCGCGTCGACCGCCAGCGGCTGGTCGGCATCGGGACCGAAGATGCGGGGGAAGTGGTCGGGGCGGAGCTTGCCGAGCACCACGTTGCAGTCGGTGACCGCCAGCGGTCCACCGTTGCCGTAGCAGGTCGGGCCTGGATTGGCACCGGCCGATTCGGGACCGACCCGCATCCGGGAGCCGTCGAAGTCGAGGATCGACCCGCCGCCGGCGGCCACGGTGTGGATGTGGATCATCGGTGCCCTGACCCGAACACCGGCCACCTCGGTCTCGTAGGTCCGTTCCAGCTCGCCGGCGTAGTGCGACACGTCGGTCGAGGTCCCGCCCATGTCGAACCCGATCAGCCGCTCGAACCCGGCCGCCTCGGCGGTGGCCACCATCCCGACCACACCGCCGGCAGGTCCCGACAGCAGCGAGTCCTTGCCCCGGAACCGGCGGGCCTCGGTCAGCCCCCCGTTCGACTGCATGAACAGCAGGTTGGCCCGATCCCCTCGAGGGGAGCCATCGGTGTCACCGTTTCGAGGATCCAGGTGGTCGGCGACGGTGTCGACGTAGCGCCGCAGCACCGGCGACAGGTAGGCGTCGACCACGGTGGTGTCGCCCCTGGCCACCAGCTTCATCAGCGGGCTGACCTCGTGGCTGACCGACACCTGGGCGAAGCCGATGTCCCGGGCCAGGCGGGCCACCTGCTCCTCGTGCTTCGTGTGGCGGTAGCCGTGCATGAAGGAGATGGCCACCGACTCGAAGCCGTCGTCGCTGGCCCGCTGCAGGTCGGCGGCCACCGCATCGACGTCCAGCTCGATCAACGTCGTACCGTCCGCCCCGATCCGCTCTGCGACCTCGATGACCCGGCTGTACAGCATCTCGGGCAGGACGATGTCCAGCGCGAACAGCTCCGGTCTTGCCTGGTAGCCGATCCGCAGCGCATCGGCGAAGCCGACGGTGGTCACCAGCACGGTGGGCTCGCCGGTGCGCTCCAGCAGGGCGTTGGTGGCCACCGTGGTGCCCATCTTCACCGCGCCGATCCGAGCCGCCGGCAGCGGCTCGCCCGTTCCGACACCGAGCAGCTCTCGTATGGCGTGGACGGCCGCATCCTCGTAGCGGCGGGGGTTCTCCGACAGCAGCTTGTGGGTGATCGTCCGACCGGACGGGTCGCGAGCGACCACATCGGTGAACGTCCCACCACGGTCGATCCAGAACTCCCAACGGTCGTCCACGGTTCCTCCAGCCGGACGGGAGCCATCGGTGTGGCTCGCTGCCCACGGTAGTCTCGCACTACCGAGAGCGACGACAGAGGGAGGTCGGGCAGGCATGGTCGAGCTGTCTCCCGATGACCCCGCAGCAGGGCTGGCCCGGCGGCTGTCCCGCATGGTCGAGCCGGTACACAGCACCACGTACTACTGCCGCGAGATCGACCGGCTGCGGAACGAGGGGTACCGGGGCTGGTGGCACGCCTACTTCGCCTACCGGGCGGCGCCGATGGGCCCGGTGACCGCCCCCGTCGTCACGGCGACGTTCTACAACTTCGCCCCCCGGATGGTCAATCGGGCCGTACCGGCGGTATGGGAGGTGATGACCCCCGCCCGGGTCATCGAGCGACGGGCCGAGCTGGTGGACGGGGCCTTCGCCCGGATCTTCGGTGACGGCCACCTCGACGCCACGCTGGCCGAGGCCGCGGAGCTGGCCCGAGCCGCCGTGGCCGACCTCGACCTGGGATCGAGACCGCTGTCGGCGGCGACCGCCGAGCTGCCGTGGCCGGATGGTCCCGCGATGACGGTCTGGCAGGCCTGCACGATCTGGCGGGAGTACCGGGGAGACGGCCACAACATCGCGCTCGCCGCCGCTGGCATCGACGGCGTCGAGGCCCACGTGCTGATGGCCGCCCACGGTCACGGCAACCAGCCCACCATCACCGGGATCCGGGGCTGGACCGCAGAGGAGTGGGGGGCTGCCGCCGATCGGCTCCGGGAGCGAGGGCTCATCGACCGCCGGGGCGACTACACGGACAGGGGCCGGAGCTTCCGGACCGAGTTGGAGCGGACCACCGACCGGCTCAGCGCCGCCCCGGTGGTCAGCCTCGGTATCGAGCGATCCCAGCGGCTGGTCGAGCTCCTCGGCCGGGTGGCGGGCCACCTGATCGAGACCGGCGAGGTGCCCGGGGCCTGGCCACCGCCGACGGTCAGGATCCCCTGACCGACCCCGCCGTGGGGCGGCCCCGTCGCCGCCGCACCATCGACACCGGCGCCGGCTGGACGGTCTAGGTTGTACACCATGGCGGAGGTGTCCCCACGATCAGCCGGACCGCCCGATTCGGGGCCGGGGCGAAGCGACGGCCAGCCCGTTGTCGGTCAGGTGATCGGCGTCGACGATGCAACCCCGCTCGAGTTCTGGGTGGCCGTCGCCGACGGTCACACGCTCCAGCTCGACGACGTCGTGGCGCTCGAGCGGCGACTGCCGGACGGCGAGACGCTCCACATCTACGGCGTTGTGAGCCAGGTCAGGGCCCGCCACGAGGGGGCGAGCTTCCAGAGCGACGTCTTCCTGATCACCGAGGGCATCCTCCCCGGCCAGGTCAGCGAGGCTGCGCTGATCCAACCGACGAGGTTCGAGCCGGAGGTCCTGCTGCCCCCGCTGCCCGGGTCCTCGGTCAGGTTGGCCACCGAGCACCAGCGCGACACCGCACTGTCGTTCGACTCGGTCGATCGGCGGCTCCCGGCCGGGTTGTCCCGAAGCGACGAGCCGGTGTTCCTCGACCTGGACTTCATCGACGGGACCAAGGGGGCCCACGTCAACATCTCCGGGATCTCCGGCGTCGCCACCAAGACCAGCTACGCCACCTTCCTGCTCTACTCGATGTTCCACTCCGGCGCCCTGGGGGCCGAGGCGGCCAACACGAAGGCCCTGATCTTCAACGTCAAGGGAGAGGACCTGCTGTTCCTCGACCACGGCAACCGCTCGCTCGACGAGGACGAGGCCCGCCGCTACAAGTCGCTCGGCCTGACCCCGGCCCCGTTCCGGGACGTCGGCATCCTGGCCCCGCCCCGACGGGGCGACAGCAACGCAACCCCGGCCACCGGCTCCCGCAAGACGGGCGTCCGACCGTTCTTCTGGACCATCGCCGACTTCTGCCACCAGCGGCTCTTGCCGTTCCTCTTCGCAGACGCCGAGGACGAGCGGCAGCAGTACACGATCGTGGTCCAGTCGGTCACCGCCCAGCTGGCCCAGTTGGAGGCCACCGCCGAGGGGGCGGTCCGGTTCGAGGGACGGCTGATCACCACGTTCGCCTCGCTCGTCGATGCGCTGGAGGAGAAGCTCAGCCCGACCGATCCCGACGACGCCGCCGATCCCCGCTGGACCGGCAGGGCCGTCGGCTCCGGCACGATCAACGCCTTCATCCGCCGGCTCGCTTCGGCCCGGCGTCACGTCGAGCACCTGGTGCGGGCCGACATCGCCGATGCCCAGTCCCATGCCCTGTACCTCGATCGGCACCAGGTCACCGTCGTCGACATCCACGGCCTGCACGACCGCGCCAAGCGGTTCGTCGTCGGTGTCGTGCTCCGCCAGGCCTTCGAGGCCAAGGAGGCCAGCGGGGTGGCGAAGCCGTTGCAGTTCGTCGTCCTGGACGAGCTGAACAAGTACGCCCCCCGGGACTCGTCGAGCCCGATCAAGGAGATCCTGCTCGACGTGGCGGAACGGGGTCGCTCACTCGGCATCATCCTGATCGGCGCGCAGCAGACCGCCAGCGAGGTCGAGCGCCGGGTGGTGGCCAACAGCGCCATCCGGGTCGTGGGGCGGCTCGACCCGGCCGAGGCCCGACGGGACGAGTACGGCTTCCTGCCGGCCGTGGCC
>JAHELU010000162.1 GCA_024644005.1 Acidimicrobiales bacterium
CGCCCCCCCCCCAGCCCCGGCGTCCGCTCCACCTGCTGCGGCACCGGCCCAACCCGCCGCGGCTGCGGCCGCCCCGGCCGGCAGCGGCCCGGCGTCCACCGAGGGCAAGGTGCTGTCCCCGGTCGTTCGGCGGCTCATCGCCGAGTACGGCATCGATGCCGACCAGGTCGAGGGCACCGGTCTCGGTGGCCGGATCAGTCGAGACGACGTCCAGCGATACATCGAAGCCAATCAGCTGTCGTCGCTCGATCCGGACAGCGGCCAGCCGGAGGCGCCCCCCGCCCCACCGCCGCCCGCTCCGGCGCCGGCCCCGGCGGCCGCTCCCGTGGCGGCGCCATCGCACGCCCCGGTGCCCGTGGTGGCCGCCCAACCGGGTGTCAGGGACGCCGTGGTCCCGTTGTCGAACATCCGGCTCCGGACCGGTGAGCACATGGTGATGTCGAAGTCGGTCGCCCCTCACACGCTGACCGCCATCGAGGTCGACTACGAGGCGGTGGAGAAGGTCAGGACGGCCCACGGTCCCGATTTCAAGGCCCAGGAGGGATTCAGCCTCACCTATCTCCCCTTCATCTCCCGAGCAACGATCGATGCGCTCCGGGAGTACCCCCACCTCAATGCCTCGGTCGGCGACCGGGAGCTGGTGGTGCACAACTACGTGAACCTCGGCGTCGCCGTCGATCTCGACTTCCAGGGCCTGCTGGCGCCGGTCGTGCGGGAGGCCGACGGCAAGCGCATGCGGTCCATCGCCCGCGACATCGTCGATCTCGCTCGGCGGGCCCGGTCGAAGCAGCTGTCGCCAGATGAGCTGTCCGGGGGCACCTTCACCCTCACCAACGCCGGGGGCTACGGCACGATGATGCAGTTCCCCATCATCAACCAGCCCCAGGTGGCGATCCTGTCGACCGATGCCGTGAAGCGCAAGCCGGTGGTGGTCGAGGACGACTTCGGCAACGAGTCGATCGCCATCCACTCGGTCGGCGTGCTGGCGATGGCGTGGGACCATCGGGCGATCGACGGGGCCTACGCTGCGGCCTTCCTGGCCAGGGTCAAGGAGATCCTCGAGACCCGGGACTGGGAGACCGAGCTGGCCTGATCCACCGGTCGCGGTGGACCGTGCCGGATCGGCGCCGGCCCGCCCCCCGGATGTCCGCACCGCTCCGGCCCGGTGGCAGACTGGAGTGTGCGCCGACAGGCGCACCGATCAGAAAGAAACAGCGGCGCAATACCGGCTCGTCGAGCCGGAATCCGACCTCGACGAAGCGGGCGGCTGCGGCAACCCGCCGAGGTCCCAAGTCCTGGAGCAATCGGGAGTCCCCATGTCGGTTATCGACCGAACCGAAACCGCGGCGCCGCTGACCGGCGAGCCGGGCCTGCTCCGGGCCCGGTGGCTCGGGCTCGTCGACTATCGGGAGGCGTGGGACCTCCAGCAGGCCCTGTTCACCGGCACCTCGGAGCACCTCCTGCTGCTCGAGCACCCGCCGACGTACACGCTGGGTCGCAGCGGTCGGCTCGACAACCTGCTCGTCGATGCGCACGACGTCGCCGCAGAGATCATCCGGGTCAATCGGGGCGGCGACATCACCTTCCACGGTCCGGGTCAGATCGTCGGCTATCCGATCCTGTCGGTGGCCGGCAAGAGAGGCGGTGGGATGGCCGACACCGCCGCCTACGTCCACCGGGTCGAGCAGTCGCTCATCGACGTCATCGACCATCTCGGTCTCTCGGCGGGACGGCTCGACGGTCACCCCGGGGTGTGGATCGACCCGGACGGACCGTCGCCCCGCAAGATCGCGGCCATCGGGGTGCGACTGTCCAGAGGCCGCTCGATGCACGGATTCGCCCTCAACACCGACGTCGACCTCGACTGGTTCGCCAAGATCGTCCCGTGTGGGATCGTCGACAAGGGCGTGACCTCACTCCGGGCGGAAGGGGTCGACGCCTCGACCGAGGAAGTGGTGGGTCTGCTGATCGAGTCCGTGTCCGCCAACCTCCGTCCGGAGCTCGCCGTCGAGCGCAGCGACACCGTCTGGCGCCACCGCAGCACCGATCTGACCCCGTTCTCCCGGGGACTCGGGCCGGGCGAGATCGTCAGGCCCGACCGCCGCACCGATCCGGCGCCGACCGCCGGCGTACCCGTCCGGTTGCGGGGTCGCCTGGCCGAGGCCGGGGTGGAGGGCGGGCTCGGCATCCAGGCCCGCAAGCCGGACTGGATGCGGGTCAGCCTCAAGACCGACGAGCGCTTCCGGGCGCTGCGCAGCACCGCCCGGTCGCTCGAGCTGACGACGGTGTGCGAGGAGGCCGGCTGCCCCAACATCTTCGAGTGCTGGAACGAGGGGACCGCCACCTTCATGCTGCTCGGCGAGCGCTGCACGAGAGCATGCGGGTTCTGCCTGATCGACACCCGCAAGCCCGGCCCGGTCGATTGCGACGAGCCACAGCGGGTGGCAGAGGCCGTCGACCGGTTGGGGCTCAGCTTCGCGGTGCTGACGATGGTGGCCCGCGACGACCTCGCCGACGGCGGAGCCGCCATCGTGGCGGCCACGGTTGACGCGATCCGGGCCAGGACCCCGGGGGTCGGGGTCGAGGTGCTGATCTCCGACCTGCAGGGCTCGTCGGAGGCGCTGGACGTCGTGTGCCGGGCCGAGCCGGACATCGTCAACCACAACATCGAGACCGTGGCCCGGTTGCAGCGGGCGGTCAGACCATCGGCCGGCTACGCCAGGAGCCTCACGGTGCTGGCCAGGGCCAAGCAGGCCGGGATGACGACGAAGTCCGGGCTGATCGTCGGCATGGGTGAGACGTTCGACGAAGTGGTGGCCACGCTCGGCGATCTGGCGGCCGTCGGCGTCGATGTGGTCACCGTCGGTCAGTATCTCCGGCCGACCTCCCATCATCTCCCCGTTCACCGATGGTGGGCACCGGCCGAGTTCGACGAGTTGGCCAGGATCGGCGAGCAGCGGCTCGGCCTGGCCCATGTCGCCGCCAGCCCGCTGACCCGCTCGAGCCACCATGCGGGCTCGATCGCCGACTCCCTCCAGCGTCACTGAGCCGTGAGCCGGTGGCCTGGCCGCCGCCGGTGGCGCGCCGTCAGCTTCGAGCGGGACGAGCCCGGCGACGACCGCTGATCCCGAACCAGGCCGAGGCGCCGACCATCCACAGCAGGTGCGCCACGAAGACGAGCACCCGACCCCGCAGCAGCCAGCCGAGCGCCGCCACCAGGATGCCGGCCTGGTGTCCCCACAGCGCCAGCCGGTGCTGGCGGGCGACCACCGCCGGCAGCTTCGAGGTGATCGGGATGGCCAGCGCATAGCCCAGGACGAACAGCGCAGTCGACAGCGGGTGCACGCCCCAGTCTGCCACCGCCGCCGGGCTCGGGACACCGGCTGTGGCCAGGGCTCTACTGGCGGAGCTCGATCGTCACCCGGTGCTGCGGGGGCAGTGCTCCCGAACCGAAGCCGGCGACCCGTGAGGTGAGCCCGTCGGCCACCGATCTCGTCTGGGTCCGGATCTCGCCATGGGCGAGCTCGAAGGCCGACAGGAGGCGATCGCCGTGGCTCCACGGAGGATTGTCGAGCAGTGCCATCTCGACCGTGCCGATGACCAGGTCGGCATCGACCGAGCTCCAGAGCAGCCGGGGGAGGGCCCGCAGGATCGCAGCCCGGCGGAGCCGCCGCTGCCACCACGCCCCCAGCCGGTCGATGGACTCGGTCGGGGGCACGGCATGGCGCAGCTGGTCGATCGCCGAGGTGGCTGCCCCCTGGATCGCCGATCGGCCCGACCGGCTCGACGCCCACGGCTGCATCGTCGAGTGGTTGGCCGCGTCCAGGAAGCTGTCGATCGCATCGCCGAGCAGCTTCCCCTCCTCGGCGACGGCGGCCATCGACGAGTCGATCAGCAGCGATGCCTTGGGCAGCGCCGATCGCTTCCAGTACTCCATCGGTGTCGGCAGTGCCCCGATCCGCTGGAGCCGACGGATGTCACGGTGGGCGACCAGGACGTCCCTGCGGGTCAGATCGTGGAGGCTGACCGCGTGTTGCAGCCTCGACGTCAGCCGCGCCCTCGACTCCCCGGCGCTGTCGGCCAACCGCCGCCGTAGATCGTCGAACCCAGGTTGGATCGGCTGCGCAGAGCCGGCCGGCGGGTCCGTGCCGGCCTCGGGGGTCGCTCGTTCGTCCAATGTCCCGGCCCGTCCTTGGTCCGCAGTTGGTGTCCACCTGTTCTTCGGACGGTGGGAACGGCAGCGCAAGGGTCATACGGTCCATATGTGGACCGGCAACGATGAAGATCGCAGTCACCAGGGGAGAGGCGGTCGAGAGCACCCACGTGGTGGACGCCGTCGTCGCCGACCTCGACGGTCCGGTGGCGGTGTGGGGCCGACCCGATCGCCTCGTGATCGCCCGCTCCGCCCTCAAGTTCGTCCAGGTGCTGCCCCTCCTGCGAACGGGAGCCGCCCATCGCTTCGGCGTCACCGACATCGAGCTGGCCCTGGCCTGCTCCAGCCACAGCGGCGAGCCGGCCCACGTCGATGCCGTCCGAGCCTGGCTTCACCGCATCGGCCTCGACGAGGATGCGCTGGCCTGCGGGCCCGACGTCCCGCTCGGGTCCCAGGCCCTGATCGAGCACCACCGCGCCCACCGGGAGCCGGCCGCGGTACTGAACTGCTGTTCTGGCAAGCACGTCGGCTTCCTCACCGTCGCCCGCCATCTCCGGCTCGACCACCGCGGCTACATCGAGCCCGACCACCCGGTCCAGCGCCTCGTCACCGCAGCCGTTGCCGAGATGACCGGTCAGGACCTCGCTGGCCAGCGGCCGGGCCGGGACGGTTGTGGCATCCCCACCCACGCCATCGCGGTGGCCAGCCTGGCCGGCGCCATGGCCCGCCTGGTCAGCCCGCGAGCGCTCGACCGGGAGACCGAACGAGCGGCCCGCCGACTGATCGAGGTCCCGGCCGGTCGCCAGTTCTGGATATCCGGCACTGGCCGACCCGAGGTGGCGCTCGGCGAGGCGATCGACGAGCCGCTGCTCGTCAAGACCGGCGCCGAGGGCGTGTTCCTGGCCGGGCTGCCGGAGCGGGGGCTCGGCCTCGCGTTGAAGGTCGCGGACGGCGCGTCCCGGGCGTCCGAGGTGGCGGTATCCGCGCTGCTGGCCCACCTCGGCGCGCTGTCGCCGGACCTGGTGGAGCGCCCGGTGCTGAACAAGGCCGGCGTGGAGATCGGTGCCATCACGGTGGCCGATCCCGAGCCGAGCGCGGTCCGCTGACCGGCCGGCGAAACCGGTGTCGCCGGGGGCCGTCGGGTCGGCGGCGATCGACGATGCCGGATAGCCTCGGGCTATGTTCGAGCAGCGTCTCAACCGGGTCAGAACCGCCATGGCCGCCGCCGATGTCGATGTGCTGATGTTGTCGGTCGGCCCCGATCTGCCGTGGCTCATCGGCTACGAGGCCATGCCCCTGGAGCGGCTGACCATGTTGGTGGTCACGGCCGACGGCAGGGCCGACCTCGTCATCCCCCAGTTCGAGGTCCCGAGGGTGGTCGAGCGACCCGACGTCTTCTCGGTCGTGGGCTGGAGCGAGACCGAGGACCCGGTGGCCATCGTCGCCGACCTGGCAGGAGGGGCCGACCGAGCGGCGATCGGCGACCACACGTGGAGCCGTTTCCTCGTCGCTCTCCAGGGGGCCCTGCCGGCCACCACCTGGGTGGCGGCCGGTTCCATCACCGGTCCGCTCCGGGCGGTCAAGGAGGCACACGAGGTGGCCCGCCTCTCGGCCGCAGCGGCCGGGGTGGATCGGGTGGCCAATGCGCTGCAGTCAGGCGAGATCCCCCTGATCGGTCGGACCGAGGCCGACGTGTCGGCGGAGCTGGGCCGCCGGATCCTGGCCGAGGGTCATGCCGTCGTCAACTTCGCCATCGTCGCCGCCGGGGAGAACGCGGCCAGCCCCCATCACCACGCCGGCTCACGGGTCATCAGGGCCGGCGAGGTCGTGCTCTGCGACTTCGGAGGCACCACCGAGGAGCCGGAGGGGCAGCCGGGCTACTGCTCCGACATCACCCGATGTGTCTACACCGGCGAACCGCCAGCCGAGTTCCGCGAGGCCTACGACGCCCTCCAGGACGCCCAGCGCCGGGCGGTCGCTGCCGCGGTCGTCGGGGCGCCGGCCGAGTCGGTCGACAAGGTGGCGCGGGATCGCCTCGCCGAGGCCGACCTCGACCGGTGGTTCCTCCACCGGCTCGGCCACGGCATAGGGGTCGAGGCCCACGAGGACCCGTACCTGGTGGCCGGCAACCAGGATCCGTTGGACGCCGGCAACGCCTTCTCCATCGAGCCCGGCTTCTACATCGCAGACCGGTGGGGGGCCAGGATCGAGGACATCGTGGTGGCCACGGACGACGGTCCCAGACCGCTCAACGCCGCCGATCACGATCTCGCCGTGGTCGAGGCGTGAGCCTGTCTCCCGGGCCACGAGCCGACCGGGGCAAGCAGGATAGGGGCTCGGCAGGAGGCACCAGGCCAGCCGCCGGCCGACCGTGATCCAGCTCGACGGTGCAACGGTCCTGCTGCAGTGGGCCACCGGGGGACTGCTGTTCCTCTGGGTCACCACCAGGCGCCGCCAGGTGGGACTCGGCTACGGGTGGTTGCTGCGCTCGGTCTACGGGCTCATGGCCATCGGCGCCCTGTTGATCGGTCTTCGCTTCGACTCGCTGCTGCTGCGAGATCTCGCTGCCGCCGGCGTCGCCGTCGCCGCCGGCTTCGCTCTGGCCCAGTCGATCCTCCGCAGGGAGCGGGGCGTGGCCCGCCAGCGGGCGCTCGCCGAGGCCCGGTCGGCCCGGGTGGCGGCGCAGACCGGCATCGACCGGCGGGCCGTGGCGAAGCGGGGCGACGGGCCGGAGTTCGATCCCCGGCTCGACCTGGTGGCCCCCGTCATCGGCATGATCGGGGTGATCGCCGCTGCGGTCGACGCCGGCGGTTCGACCTGGCTGGCCGTCGCCAGGTTCGTCACCGGCACCGTCTTCCTCGGGGCGGTCAGCGACGCCATGCTGCTCGGTCACTGGTATCTGGTGCAGCCCGGGCTGAGTCGGGAGCCGATCTCGGAGCTGGTTCGCTGGACGGGTATCAGCTGGCTTCCCGAGGTGGCACTGCTGCTGGTGCCGACCGGGATGCTGTCGGTGTGGAGCGGCGCCATCGACGACGGGTGGTCCGGCATGCTCGGCTGGTTCTGGGGCGCCTGCGCCGTCGCCACCATCGGCCTGGTGGTCGCGACCGTCGTCGCGCTCCGGGAACGGCAGTACTCGGCCGTCATGGCGGCGACCGGGCTGCTGTACCTGGCCATACTCACCGCCTTCGGTACCGATCTCGTCGCCCGGGCCCTGCTGGCGGCCTGACCGATTCGCCACCGCTCGATTAGCCTGGAGTTGAAGGATCCAGCTCGCGTAGACAGCACCGATCAGACCGTGACGGCGGTCAACTGTGGTCCGTACCGACCGAAGGGAAGCACCATGGCTCGAGCGATATGGAGTGGCGCCATCAGCTTCGGGCTGGTGACGGTCCCGGTGAAGCTGTACAGCGCCGTCAGCCGCAAGACCGTTCGGTTCAACCAGCTCGACTCGAAGACGACGAGTCGGGTCAAGCAGAAGCGGGTCAACGCCGAGGGTGACGAGGTCCCGTACGAGCAGATCGTCAAGGGCTACGAGGTCACCAAGGACTCCTACGTCATCGTCACCGACGAGGAGCTGGCGTCGCTGGCCCCGAAGGCGTCCCGGATGATCGACATCACCGATTTCGTGAGCGAAGCCGACATCGACCCGGTCTTCTACGATGCCGCCTACTATCTCGTGCCCGACGAGCTGGCCAGGAAGTCCTACGCCCTGCTGTGCAAGGCGATGGAGGAGAGCGGGCGGGTGGCCATCGCCAACTTCGTCATGCGGACGAAGCAGTACCTGGTGGCCATCAGACCGACCGACGGCGCGCTCATGATGTCCACCATGGTCTACGCAGACGAGCTGGTGCCGACCGAGGAGATCCCGGGGCTGGAGGAGCTGGCGGACATCGAGGTCACCGATGCCGAGCTGGCGATGGCCGGACAGCTGATCGACTCCCTGACGACCGAGTGGGATGCCGA
Source organism: Acidimicrobiales bacterium (assembly GCA_024644005.1). Lineage (GTDB taxonomy): Bacteria > Actinomycetota > Acidimicrobiia > Acidimicrobiales > SZUA-35 > JAHELU01. The sequence continues at coordinate 8,117 of JAHELU010000162.1, forward strand.
GCGCTACCACGACACCTACCGTGAGCAGGTTCTCGACCTGCTGGAGGCCAAGGCTGCGGGCGAGGTGCGTGCCGTCGAGGCCCCTGCGGCGGCCGACGATGCGGCGGTGATCGATCTGTTGGCCGCGTTGGAGGCCAGCGTCAGCGCCGCCAAGGAGGCCAGGAAGGCCGACGCGCCCGCGGAGAAGGCGAAGTCGGGCTCGTCGAAGAAGGCCAAGAAGGCGGCCAAGCCGAAGGCCAAGTCGGCCTAGATCTCGGGCGTCTGTCGAGCAGGTCGGGCAAGGGGCACGCAGCACGTGAGCGATCGGGTCGGGTGTCGGTGGGGGAGCGCACGCTCAGCCTGTCCAACCTCGACAAGGTCCTGTATCCCGAGGTGGGGTTCACCAAGTCCCAGGTCATCGACTACTACGCCAGGATCGCCCCGGTGATGGTGCCCCACGTCGCCGGCCGCTGCATCACCCTGCGCCGATGGCCGAACGGCGTCGACCAGCAGTCGTTCTTCGAGAAGCGCTGCCCGGGACACCGCCCGGACTGGGTCCCGACCGCCATCGGGCCGGGCGACGGTGACCAGGGCATCGAGTACTGCCGGCTGGAGGAGCCGGCCGCCCTGGTGTGGACCGCCAACCTCGCCGCTCTCGAGCTGCACGGTCCGATGGCCCGCTGCCACGATCTCGACACACCGACGATGGTGGTGTTCGATCTGGATCCCGGCGAGCCGGCCGGGATCGCCCAGTGCTGCCGCGTCGCCCTGCTGCTGCGGGAGCTCCTGTCGGCGGTGGGGTTGGAGGCGGTGCCGAAGACGTCCGGCTCGAAGGGCCTGCAGGTCTACGTGCCGCTCAACTCGCCCCATACCCACCAGCACGCCTCCAGGTTCGCCCTGGCGGCAGGACAGATGGTGGCGAGGGACCACCCCGACGAGGTGCTGGTGGAGATGACCAGGTCCCTGCGCCGAGGCAAGGTCTTCATCGACTGGTCCCAGAACTCCAGGCACAAGACCACGATCGCCCCCTACTCGTTGCGAGCGAGACCGCGACCCACGGTGTCGACACCGCTGGCCTGGGACGAGGTGGCCGACGGCGCCGACGGTGCCGATCTGGCGTTCGAGGCCGAAGCCGTGCTCGAGCGGGTCGAGGCGCTCGGGGACCTCTTCGAGCCGGCGCTCATCCTTCGCCAGGAGCTCCCGAACCCCAGCCGCTGAGCCGGGATCGGCCTCGCCCTGCCCGCAAGGGGTTTCGTTGCTCCCGCAATAGTATTGTCTGTCATGCCTACCGTCAGCCTCGCGGCCGCCGCCCCGAAATCAGCCACCGCCATCGACCTTCCCACCACCACCGCCGGGGTCTCGAAGTTGTCGGCGGCCAGGAAGCGGGCCGCCAAGCTGCAGGGCTTCGAGGGAAAGATCGGCCAGACGCTGGTCCTGGCCGGCGGGTCGGGTCCGGCCGAGGTGCTGGTCGGACTGGGCGACAAGTCGGAGCTCACCCCGGACAAGATCCGCCAGGCCGCGGCGGCCTACGGGCGAGCGGTCTCCCGCCACGAGCACGTCGCCTGTGTCATGGCGGCCGGCGTCGGCAAGGTCGGTGCGAGCGAGGCGCTGCCCGCGGTCACCGAGGGGGTGCGGCTCGCGTCGTACCGCTACACCGCCTACAAGGAGAAGTCGCCGGTCAAGCTGAAGAAGGTCACCCTGGTCGCCTCCGGGCGTGGCCTGCGGGCCGCCCTGGCGACAGCGAACGCCGTGGTCGATGCGGTGGAGCTGGCCCGGGATCTCGGCAACGAGCCTGGCGGATCGCTGACGCCCGAGGCGTTCGTGACCAGGGCGAAGCGGGCCGCGTCCGGCACCGGTGTGCGGATCTCCGTGTGGGACGAGGCCAAGATCCGGCGGGAGCGGCTCGGGGGCCTGCTGGCGGTGAACAGGGGCTCGACCAACCCACCCCGGTTCCTGGTGCTCAACTACAGGCCGAAGGAGCGGCGGCCGAAGGCCACCGTCGCACTGGTCGGCAAGGGCATCACGTTCGACTCCGGCGGGCTGTCACTCAAGACGTCGACGGGCATGATGTCGATGAAGATCGACATGGCCGGCGGCGCCGCCGTTCTGGCCGCGATGACCGCGATGTCGGCGGTGGACGTGCCCGTGGCCGTGACCGGCTACATCCCGTTGACCGACAACATGACCGGCGGAGACGCCCAGCGGCCGGGAGACGTGTTCACCGCCCGGAACGGCAAGACCGTCGAGGTGCTCAACACCGACGCCGAGGGCCGACTCGTCCTGGCCGACGCCCTCTCGTTGGCAGCCGAGCAGGAACCCGATGCCATCATCGACATCGCCACCCTGACCGGCTCGGCCTCGGCGGCGCTCGGCACCGGCTATGCGGCCCTGATGGCCACCGACGACGGGCTGGCCCGCCGCCTGGAACAGGCGTCGGACAGAACCGGCGAGAAGCTGTGGCGCCTCCCGCTGCCACAGGAGTACCGGCCGCAGCTGGACTCGACGGTGGCCGACCTCAAGAACATCGGGTCCGGCCCCTACGGCGGCGCCCTCGTGGCCGGGCTCTTCCTCAAGGAGTTCGCCGGTGACGCGCCCTGGGCCCACATCGATCTCGGCTTGTCCGCCCACTCCGACGCAGAT
>JAHELU010000309.1 GCA_024644005.1 Acidimicrobiales bacterium
CCGTCGGTGGCTGCCGTGGTGGCTGCCGTGGTGGCGGTGGCGGGGTCGGCGGTTGGATCGACGGCGGTCGACGTCGGGCTCGTGGCGGCGGGCGCCGGCTGCGGCCTGGCCGTTGCGTAGCCGGCAGGGAGGTTGCCGCTCCAGCAGCTCCGACTGGCCCGCCATGGCCCCGTCCCCTCGCTCTGCAGGGTGCGCAGGGCCGCCTGGTCCTGCTGGGCCGGCGTGGCCAGATGGGCCTGGGTGGCCCCGGTCAGCTCGGCGTGCCCGTACCACTGCCAGCTCTTGGTGAGGAACTGATACGCACCTCGGGCCGTCGAGCTGCGGTTCGCCGCCTGGTAGTTGTTCGTCGACTCGCAGAACCGGATCCGCAGCAGCAGATCCGGCACGAGGACGCCGTTGTCGGTGTCGACCCACTCGCTCTCGGGCGGGATCGTGGGTTCGGCCCACACCGTGGTGGTCGTGATCTCCTGCTCCGCCTCCTGCTCCGCCTCCTCTTCGACGAGGGTGGCGAAGTCGTAGCCGCCCTCGAGCGGCCAGATCGGCCCGGTCCTGGCGTAGCTGACCGGTCCGGGCCCGGCCAGTTCGCCGATGTCGCCGAGCGAGCCGTCGATCGACTCGCCGTCGGCTCGCAGCAGCTCCGCCGTGGCCAGTGGCCGATCCGCGGTCTCGATCCGGTTCGAGGACGACGCCCGCTCGTCCTCGGTCGGGATGGCCACGATCAGCGCCGCCGTGGCCGCGGTGACGGCGAGCAGGACGGTGGCCCTGACCAGCCTGGTCCGCCATCCCGGCACCCGTTCCGGGGACTCGTCGACGAACGGACCGTGATCGAACCCCGGCCGCTCGATCGTTGCGGGCGTCGGGCGGAGGGTTCGGGTTGGGCTGGGCTCGACGAGGTGGTGCTCGCCGGTCGGCTCAGGGGCCCGGGGGGCCACCGGACCGGATCGGGCGAGCGGCGAGATGGCGGTGCGGTGCGTGGTCGGCGCCCGCTGGACCCGGGTCAGCGTGATCGTGCCCCCACTCCTCCCGGCACCCGCAGTGTCCCCGGCGTCCCCGGTGTCCCCGGTGTTCCCGGTGTTCCCGGTGCTGAGCGCACCGACTGGGACCGTGGTGCCGACGGGGCGGGAATGACGGGTCCGGTCGGCGAGGATCGGCGGCCGACTCGCCCGCGGCGAACCCGGTCGCGGCCTGACCGGTGGCGGATAGGCGTGACCCACCATTCAGGAACTCACCTCTGCCCGCGGCCGATGTGGCCTGCAACCCAACGACTCCACCTGCTACCCACTCTGTCGGGCGAGCACGTCCCTCCGCCGGAGATACGACGCTCACGATCCGCCTGTGCGAGGCCCCAGTGCCCGCTCCCTGAGACCATAGCCACGTTACGGACTGATGACACGACAATCGACGATATTCGTGTCGAAGCAACCACCTGGACCACCGTCCACCGGCCCGGGCGGGCCAGTCGACCGGTCCTGAAGGACGCACCGAACCGGTGGAGCCCCGCCCCTCGTCACGGTCGAATTCCGGCTCCACCAGACCGTTTTGCGCCCAATATCATCCGGTCGATGCGCCTACCGCCGCGCCTACGGAGTCTGGAGCTCCAGCACCTCGGCCACCGCTTCGACGGCTCGTGGCCACGACGGCGGCTCGGTCGCCGGTCGTATTACGAATTTGGAGAATCCGACATCCAGGAAGGCGCTCATCCGCTCGCAGAGCCCACGGGGACCGACCGCAACGACGTCCGCTGCGGCCAGGTCCGGCCGCCTGGCGGCGATCGAAGCCGTCACCTCGGGCCCGATGGAGCGATCGACCCAGCTGATGTTCACCCCGAAGTGCTCGCCGTCGATCGCACGGCCGGCTGCAGCGGCGGCTTCGTCGATCGCCGTGCGGGCCCTGGCTGCCTCCGCCGGGGTGCACAGCCCCGGCATCCAGCCCTCGCCGAGCCGGCCGCAACGACGGAGCGCAGCCGGGGCCTGACCGCCGAGCCAGACCTCCAGCGGGTCCTGCTTCGGCGTGACCGTCAGGCCGACGTCCCGGTAGCTGAAGTGGGTGCCGTCGAACGACAGGGTCTCGCCCCGCCACAGCGTCCGCATGATGTGGACCATCTCCTCGAGGATCCCGGTCCTGGTGGCGGCGTCGACCCCCTGGGCCGCCAGCTCGGCCGGTTGGCGCAGGCCGAGCACCGCCAGCAGCAGCAGCCGCCCGTTCGAGATCCGATCGAGCGAGGCGAGCTGCTTCGCCAGCAGCACCGGGTTGCGGCCCGGCAGGATGAGGTGGGTGCCGAGCTTGAGCCGCTCCCGCCGACCGGCGGCCGCCGCCAGAGCAGCGATGGGATCGAGGGTCGGCGTCGTGATCACATCGGGAACCCAGATGGAGTCGTAGCCGAGATCGTCGAGCGCGTCGACGAGCCCGAAGAAGGCGCTCGGGTCCTCGACGACGCCGGTTCCGGCGGCGACGCCGATTCGAACTTTCATGCGGCCAACGCGGCATCGATCGGGGCCGGTCCCCCCGGACCCCGGGTCGGGGCGCCTGCTTCGTTCCACTGCGACATGCCCCCTGCCTAGGCCGGTAGCCGCCGGCGGTCAAGTGATCGAGCGATCCGATGGCGACCGACCCTTCGCCGAGGTCTCGCCGAGGTGGCAAGATGGGCCCGATGAGCGGCACGGAGAGCGACGGGGCGGGCCATCCCGTCGAGGGCATCGA
>JAHELU010000310.1 GCA_024644005.1 Acidimicrobiales bacterium
CAGCCCGGACGGGTTCGGAACCCCCGCCGAGCGGGAGGCGGCGGCCAGGGCTCTCGCCTACATGGGCTTGGCCGCAGGCACCCCCCTCAAGGACATCGGGGTCGACACGGTCTTCATCGGCTCCTGCACCAACAGCCGTATCGAGGACCTCCGGGCTGCAGCCGACGTCGTCAAGGGCCGAAAGGTCGCGGCCTCGGTGAGGACGCTGGTGGTCCCTGGCTCCTATGCCGTCAAGCAGCAGGCGGAGAGCGAAGGGCTCGACACCATCTTCACCGACGCCGGCTTCGACTGGCGGGAACCGGGTTGCTCGATGTGCCTGGCCATGAACCCGGACAAGCTCTCGCCCGGTGAGCGGTCGGCCTCCACCAGCAACCGCAACTTCGAAGGTCGTCAGGGCCGGGGCGGCAGGACCCATCTCGTCTCACCGGCGGTGGCGGCCGCCACGGCGATCGCCGGCCACTTCGCCGAACCGACCGACCTCGATTAGTCAGCAGGGAGCGACCATGAAACCAGTGCGCATCGTGAGCGGCCGGGCCGTCCCGCTCGACCGCTCGGACGTCGACACCGATCAGATCATTCCCTCCGACTGGCTCAAGCAGGTCGAGCGGACCGGCTTCGAGAAGGGCCTGTTCTCCGAGTGGCGGGACGACCCGGGCTTCGTGATGAACGACGAGCGGTTCGCAGCGGCCACCATCATCATCGCCGGTCCCAACTTCGGCGTCGGCTCGTCCCGTGAGCACGCGGTGTGGGCCATCCAGCAGTCCGGCTTCGAGGCGGTCGTCTCGCCCCGATTCGGCGACATCTTCCGCAACAACTCGACAAAGAACGGCCTCGTCCCGGTGGTGGTCTCCCCCGAACTGGGCCAGCGGCTGCTCGACGAGGTGGAGCGGGATCCCGAACTGGAGATCACGATCGACGTCGAGCGGCGCGTGCTCGAGGTGCCGGCGCTCGACCTCTCCGAGCCGTTCCCGCTCGACGACGCCACCCAGGACCGATTCCTCAACGGCCTCGACGACATCGGCCTCAGCCTGCGGCACGAGGCGGCCATCGACGCCTTCGAAGCCGCCCGACCCGCCTGGATGCCGACCAGCGCCGTCTGATCGCCGGCCGGGCGCCGATGCTGTCGGGATCGGACCCTACATCGAGACCCGTCGGCGCATCTCCGCCACCGCCTCGGCCTCCGGCATCGGCACGGAGTCGTCCATCGATGCGAACCAGTCGGCATAGCGATCCGCCAGCGGCACCGCGGTCAGGCCGTGGAGGACGATGCTGGCGAAGACCGTCCAGGTCATGACGGCGAGAACGGTCTCTGCGCCGGCGAGCTCGACCTCTTCGACGACGAACAGCCCGAACAGGATCGACGCCAGACCCCGAGGCCCGAACCAGCCGAGGTAGCCGACCGTCGGCGGCTCCAGCCCCACCCCCAGCAGACCGATCGCCACCGGGACCATGCGGATCACGGTCAGGCTGGCCAGGGCGTAGAGGGCGATCGACGGGGTCAGCGCATCGAGGCGGGGCCCGAGCAGGAGGGCGCCGAAGAACAGGAACGTCAGCAGGGCGAGGAGCTGGCCTTCGTCCTCGGTGAAGTCGGCCGCCGACTCGCAGTGGTCCCTGGCGACGACACCGAAGCCGATCCCGGCAACGAAGGCGGCGACGAAGCCGTTGCCGCCCACCAGAGCGGCGGCGGCGAAGGCGCCGACCGCAACGGCGAGCGTGCCGATCTGACGCATGACCCCTTCGACCCAGCCCCGCTCGACGCAGTAGTCGAGGGCAATGCCCCCGACGCAGCCGATGACCACCCCCGACAACACCCCGAAGCCGATCTGCTTGGCCACGAACGACAGCCACTGGGCGGAGGATCCCTCGCCGGCCTCCTCCGCGGCGATGGCGATCAGGATCGTGATCGCTGGCAGCATCAGGCCGTCGTTCAAGCCGCTCTCGACGTTCAGTCCCTGGCGGATCCTGACCGGCACCCGAGGGTTGCTGACCACCGCCTGGCCGAGGGCGGCGTCTGTGGGGGCCAGCACGGCCGCGATGAGGGCCGCCTCCCAGAGGGTCAGGTCGAACAGGATCAGGGCGACCGCGGTGCCCAGGAGGACGGTCACGGGCAGGCCGACGCCGAGCATCCTGGCGGGGAGGGTGGCCTGGGCCCGAAGGATGCGCAGATCGATCCTGGTGGCGTCGGCGAACAGGATCAGCACCAGGGTCGCCTCTGCCAGTACCTCGACACCACCTTCGTCGAACTGGCCCCCGACGAGGTCGAGCGCAGACGGACCGGCCGCCACGCCGACGAGCACGAAGACGAGCGGACCGGAGATCCATCGCTGGTTCAACCACCGCGAGACCAGCCCGTAGCCGAACACCACTGCGGCTATCGTCGCCGCCGCCTCGATCGTCACGGATGCGACCGCAGCGCGATGCAGGGAGGGTCTTCGGCCGGCATCCCCGCACTGTAATTCATCGCCGGAGCAGATTCCGAGAGCAGCGCCGACCAGCCCGTCGCCACCGCCGAGGCCGACGACACGTCCAGACCGACGACACCGACCAGACCGACGACACCGACGACACCGACGACACCGATTTTGTGCTGCCCAACCCCGAACGTCAGGCCGAATGCATGCAGTTGGCGTTGCGTCGGGCCGGGCTGGAGGCGGATCAGATCGACGTGGTCAGCACGCACGCCACCGGCACCCAC
>JAHELU010000163.1 GCA_024644005.1 Acidimicrobiales bacterium
ATCGACAACAGGGTCAGGGCGCTGCCGACGAGGGCCACGACGACGATCGTTGTCGCCGAAGCGTCGATGCCCGCTTCGACGAGCGCCAGCTTGGCCACGAATCCGGAGAACGGTGGCAGACCCGCAAGGCTGAGCGCAGGGAGGGCGAAGAGCAACGCCAGGAGCGGGCGCTTGGCCGCGAGACCACCGACCCGATCCAGCGACGAGGTCCCGGCGGTGTTCTCGATCAGGCCGCTGACGAGGAACAGGACGGTCTTGATCGGGATCTGGTGAACGAGGAACAGGACCGCGCCGGCCACTCCGGCGACGGTGAACAGGCCGAGGCCCATCAGCATGTAGCCGATCTGGCTGACGATGTGGAACGACAGGATCCGCTTGACGTCGTCCTGGGCCAGCGCCGCGGCGACGCCGACCAGCATCGTCGCGCCGGCGACGGTGAGGATGACCGGCCCGAGCTGGTCCATCGCGGTGAGGGTGTTGAACCGGATGAGGGCGTAGACACCGATCTTGGTGAGCAGCCCGGCGAAGACCGCGGTGATCGTGGTCGGGGCGGTCGGATAGCTGTCGGGAAGCCAGGAGAACAGCGGGAAGATGGCGGCCTTCGTGCCGAAGACGACAAGGAACCAGAGCCCGAGACCGATCCTCGTTGCGTCGCCGAGCTCGGGCACGCGATCGGCGAGGAGCGCCAGGTTGACGGTCCCGGTAGCGGCGTAGACGTAGGCGATGCCGAGGAGGAACAGCGTCGACGCGAAGAGGTTCATGACCACGTAGGTCATGCCGGAGCGAATCTGGCCCCGCCGGCCCTGATGGGTCAACAGCACATAGCTGGACACGAGGATCAGCTCGAACGCGACGAACAGCGTGAAGAGGTCGCCGGTGAGGATGGCGAGGCCGACCCCAGCCGTCAGCACGAGCAGGATCGGCCCGGCCAGCCGTGGATCTGCCCCCCACGCCGTCCGACGTTGAGCGATGGCGAACACCTCGACCACCAGGATGGTGGCCACGGCCACGACGAGGATCAGCGCTGCGAACAGGTCGGCCACGAGGACGATCCCCAGCTCGGGGTGCCACCCACCGACCCGAACCACTACCGTGCCGTCCCTGTCGACCGACGCCAGCAGCCAGGCGGCGAGCCCGGTGACCGCCGACAGCGAGCCGATGGTGATGACGTCGCGGAGCAGCGGCCGGTTACGGGCCGCGAGGCCCGCCATGGCGGCGAGGAGAGGACCGACGACGAGCAGGGAGACGACGGTGCCACTCATGCGGCCGACTCCTCGACGTAGTCCCGTTGCCCGGGGTCGACCGCGGCGATGCGACGATCCTCCAGGTCGTCCTCGACCAGATCGTCACCGGTGATCTGGTTCTGGCGCCGGGCCAGGGCCAGCAGGAACAGCGTGAGACCGAACGAGATCACGATCGCGGTCAACGACAGCGCCTGGGGCAGCGGGTTCGCCGGCTGTGACGGGTCGCTGGCGGCCCCGGCCAGTGGAGGCGCCCCGGCCGGACCACCTGCGGCCAGGAGGCCCAGCACCGCGGCATGCCCGAGCATCGAGAAGCCGAGCACGATCCGGGAGAGGGATCGGGCGGTGATGAGGTAGACCCCGATTCCGACGAGGCCGGCGACCGTGACGATCAGTGCTCCGCTCATCGCCCACCGTCCGGTCCCGTGGCGAGGTCGTCGGCGCCGAGGCCATCGAGCACGGCGACCACGAGACCGACCACGATCATCGTGACACCGGCATCGAAGGCGAGCGCCGTGCCGGTCTTGACGGCACCGAGCACCGGAATCGACCGCTCGACCACCACCTGATCGAGCAGTGGGTCACCCCACAGCATCGGCAGGAAGGCGACGGCGCCGGCGAGCAGCCCGCCTGCGGTCAGCAGCGGGACGGCCCGGATCGGCCGGCTCATGCCGGCAACGGTTCGCAGTGCCACCACGGCGCCGAGGACGAGCCCGGCGGAGAATCCGCCACCCGGTCGGTTGTGGCCGGCGAAGAACAGGAACACGGCCACGACGAGCGCGATTGGGCTCGCGGCCCGGATGCCGAGCTGCACGATCGGCGAGCGGGTGGCGATCACGATGCCTCCCGTGGACGGGCTGAAGCGGCCAACGCCAGCACGCCGATCGCAACCACCACGAGCACCACGATCTCGCCGAGCGTGTCGAGCCCGCGGGTGTCGGTGAGGATCACGTTGACGATGTTGTTGCCCCCACCGTCTTCGACGGCCTGGGTCGTCAACGCCTCGAGCGGTGGTTGGCCCACCGGCGAGGAGCCCGACCCGGCAAGGGCCACGGCCACGCCGATCGCGGCAGCGGCAGCGACGACCAAGCGCACCGCCTGCCATTGTTGACCGACGGCGGGGAATCGCCTGGTGAGGTGGCCGAGGCCTATCACGAAGCCGACCACCACGACCGTTTCGACCAGGAGCTGGGTGAGTGCGAGATCCGGCGCGCCCTGTATCACGAACAGGCCGGCAACACCGATGCCGACTGCGCCGAGGCCGAGCGCCGCCCCCAACCGGGTGGTCAACACTGCGGCGACCGCTGCGGCCGCCAGCATCAGGCCGGCCAGCACGGCCTGGGCTGGGCTGTCCCACCGGTAGATGTCCGCTCCATCGATCGACCACGCGAACGGTGCGGCGACCACCGCCACGGTGGCCCCCATCGTGGCCATGTAGACGGGCAGTGAGCCGTGCTGGACCCGACCGGTCAGCCGGCGGGCGCCCACCACGACGCCGTCTATGAGCGCATCGACCGACCGGGCCCCGATCGGGTCTGGTGCGCCGCTACCGAGTCGGTGAGCAGCGAGGCCGGCCGCCAGACCGCTGCCGACGACGGCCAGGGAAACCAGGAAGGCCGTGGTCACGCCCGGCCAGCGGAGCAAGTCGTAGACCTCGGCCTGCGGGTCGATGCGCACCGATGCTGGACCGACGATCGGATTGACGGCCCCGATCGCCACGAAGCCGGCAAGGCTGAGCATCGCCAGCAGAGCGGACGGGGCGGTCATCGCCGGTCTCGGCGGGTGGACCGGGGTCGGCTCGGGACCCGGCCCGAAGACTCCGAGCACGAAGCGTGCGGTGTACGCCACCGTCAGGATCGAGCCGAGCACCACACCCCCTCCGACCAGCCATGCCTCGGCGCCGGTCAGGCCCAGTACGGCCTCGATGGCCGCTTCCTTGGCCGGGAAGCCGAGCAGTGGGGGGATCCCCGCCATCGACGCGGCCGAGACGACCGCCACGCCGAAGGCGAGCGGCATCGTCCGCCACAGCCCGGACAGCTCACCGATGTCGCGGGTTCCGGTCCGAACGTCGACTTCGCCGACCACCATGAACAGGGCGGCCTTGAACAGCGCATGGGCGAAGAGGATCGAGACGGCGGCGAAGGTCGCCTTGGCGGACCCGATCGACAGGAGGGCGATCATGAGGCCCAGCTGGGAGATGGTGCCCCAGGCGAGGATCAGCTTGGCGTCACGATGCCTGAGCGCCCCGACCGCGCCCCACAGCATCGACCCGAACCCGAAGATCAAACCGAGGCTCGTCCAGACGGCGACGTCGGCCAGGATCGGGCTCCCGACCGCAACGAGCAGCACACCGGCCTTGACCATGGTCGCCGAGTGCAGGTAGGCGCTGACCGGCGTCGGCGCGGCCATGGCCCCCGGCAACCACACGTGGAATGGCACCTGGGCCGACTTCGTAGCGGCTGCGACCATCAGCAGGATCGACACGAGTGCCGCCCCACCACCGCTGATCGGACCCATCTCGCCGAGGCGCGACACGCCCGTTTCGTCGACGAGCACGACGAGCCCGGCCAGCAGGACCAGACCGCCGGCGGCCGTGATGAGCAGCGCCCGCCGTGCCGCGGCCCGGACCTCGGCGTCGGCGTGCTTGTGGCCGATGAGCAGGAACGACGTGATCGACGTGAGCTCCCAGAACACGAAGAGGGACCAGACCGAATCCGACCAGACCAGACCCAGCATCGCGGTGGAGAAGGCGATCAGCGCCGTGGCGAACGGTCCGACGCCCACGGCTGACGAACCGAAGTAGCCCCAGGCGTACAGGAAGACCAGCGCCCCGATCCCCGAGACGAGCAACGTCATCACCAGTGCGAGGCCGTCGACCCGGAAGGCGAGCTCGAGGTCGAGGCCGGGCACCCACCCGAGCGTGGCCGTTGCCGGCTCGTCGGCACCGATCCTGGTGAGCGCCCAGGCCGTGGTGATCGATGGCGGCAGCGCCGCCACGAGCAGGCCGTGGCGACCGAGCTCTCGACCGGTGGCCGCCAGCAGGCCGCAGGTCGCCAGGTGGAGGGCGAGCAGCAGCCCGATCACCGACGCGCGCTCCCGGGGAGTGGCGGCGCGCAGCGGGCGACTGTTGGCCGGTCAGGCTGCGGGAAGGGACGAGCATCCACGACGTCCCAGCATACAGACAACACGAGATATAGGCAACATTACGTACCTAATAGAATATGCCTGTTCGCCAGGAGTCATGACCGGTGTAGTCAGCGTGGATGAGTGGAGATATCGGTGGTTGCACAAATGGTACGTTTAAATATACTAATTGTCAGAGATTAATTACAAGAGACAGAGTAGAGACAGGAAGGTACCCGAACATGCAACTGCTGCTGCTCGTCACCTGGTCCTTGTGCGGTGTCATCGTGGCCGGCGTCTTCACGCCGGAGCCGGGACGGCGATTCGCGTGGGTCCCGATGGCCACCATCCTCGGACCCATGTGGGCGGTCATCGCCTCGGAACGAACGACGGAGTCGCCATGACGACCGATCGCGCCACCCCGTCGGACCATGGGACGAGCTGGACCTTCCTCACCAACCACAGCCACGTCCTGCTGGCCCTCTATCGCAACCCCGATCTTCGTCAGCGCGACATCGCCGACCTGGTCGGCATCACGGAGGGGGCGGTCCAGCGCATCCTGGCCGACCTGGAGGCCGGCGGGTACCTCGACATCCACCGGATCGGGCGGCGCAACCACTACTGCGTCCATCCTGAGCTCGGCCTCCGGCACCCCTTGGAGCGCGATCACACGATCGGCGAGGTGCTCGAGCGGCTCGCATCGAGCACCGGGGCCGCGCCATCGGCCGCGATCGGCGACGTCGCGGCGTGAGCGTGGCTGGCGCCTCGGAGCCGGCGCGGCCGAGCACACCTACAGCGGAGACCGGCTGGGGAACCTGACCGGCAGGTAGCGGGGCCCCCGCACCTGACCGCCCGCCCACGTCACCGCATCGGCGTCCTCGAGCTCGAACTCGGGCACCAGCCTCAGGAACTCCTCCACCGCCACCTGCATCTCCATCCTGGCGAGGTTCGATCCGAGACAGCGGTGGATGCCGGCCCCGAAGGCGACGTGGCGATTCACCGCTCGGTCGATGATGATCTCCTCGGCGTCGTCGAAGACCTCCGGATCCCGGTTGGCGGCCGGGAACGACAGCAGCACCCGCTCCCCCGCCTTGACCGGGCAGCCGGCGATCGACGTGTCGTGGCGGGCCAGGCGGGCCATCGTCACCGGTGAGTAGGCCCGCAGGAGCTCCTCGATCGCCGTCGGCAGCAGATCGGGCTCGTCGACGAGTCGTCGACGATCCCCCGGATTGGCCGCCAGGTGCCAGAGCGCCGAGCCGATCGAGCTCCACGTCGTGTCGATCCCGGCGACCAGCATGAGTGTCAGGTTGCCCCGCACCACGTTCAGGGGCACGGGGCCGCCATCGAGCTCGGCCGTCAGGAGGAACGAGATCAGATCGTCACCCGGTTCGGTCCTGCGCCGCTCGATCTCGGCGTCGAAGAACTCCTGGATGATCGCCCGGTACCGCTCGCGCAGCTCGGGGTCCTGCAGGCCCAGTTCGAGCACGCCCTGGACCCACTCGGTGAACTGATCCGACATCTCGGGATCGATGCCAAGGATGTCGGCGATCACCCGTGGCGGGATCTGCCGGGCGTAGTCGCCTGCGGCATCGACCCGACCGTCCTCGATGAACCCGGTGATGAGCCGCCGGCACAGCTCCCTGGTCGACACCCGGTAGCGCTCGACCACCTTCGGCGAGAAGAACGGCAGCATGAGTCGCCGCTCCGGTGTGTGCTCCGGCGGGTCGGAGGCGATGATCGATCGGAGCCGGTTCCCCTGTTCGTCGTAGGCCACGGGCACGGGGGCCACACCGACTTCGTAGGAGGTGAAGTTCTCGACGTCGTGGGCGACGCCGGTCACGGTCTCGAAGGTGCTCGGCATGTAGGACCCGCCCCACCGATCGGTATGGGCCACCGGACACGCGGACCGGAGCTCGGCCCAGATCGGATAGGGGTCGGTGACGAACTGCGGGTCGAAGATGTCGTAGTCGGTGGACCAGTCTTCCACCGGTTCGGTCTCGGTCATCTCATCCCCCGGGTTGCGCTCCGTCGCGGCGCGGGCGGCCACGTGTCGCTCGAGCCTAGAGCACCCGGGCTGCAGGACGCCCGTTCACCAGGCGATCCCCTGCGATCGGGGCCGGGCCGTCCGTCGTTCGCATGGACAGCGGCGGGGAACCCGGTTTATGGTCGACAGCACGAGGTTGGAGCGGTCCGCCCCTTGCGGCGGGGTACTACCACATGTCACCTGTGGAGACCCTACGGGCGAACCGCTCCAACCTCATTAGCTTGCTGTCGAAGCAGGATGATCGCGCCTCACACGTTCAACTGCTTCGAGGAGCCGAGCCCCGAGGGGACCAGCTCCGGTGCCTCGTTGTCGACATGCAACAGTGCGACCGTCCCGGTGTCCAGCCCGATGCGCAATATCGTCGAGTGGGCGAGCGGTTGCTACTCTGCCGGAGCTCAGCCCTCGCCGTGATCGTGGCTGCGATCGACTGCGGTGAAGATGGCCTGCTCGGTCTCCGCCAGCGACTGCTGGGCCGCGTCGACCGTGGCCGGCACCCAGTTCTGGTCGATCGCCTCGGCCCCGGCTCGTCGACCGACGCCGACCGCCCATCGCGTTGTCCGCTCGGCCAAGATCCGCAACGGAACCGATGGCTTGAACCAGTGGGCCGAGACCAGCGTCGGCCCGGTGAACGAGACCTCCCGGTGCCAGTGGCCGCGCCGGAGCACGACCCTGCCCTCACCTCGTTCGTCCTCGAGCTGGATCCAGATCGGCCCCCGCCAGTAGGGCGGGAAGACGGTGGCGCCCTCGCCCCGGCCCGCTTGCAGCTCGAGTACGGCGAGCCGCCCCTCGGCTCCGAGTGCATGGTCGAGCGCCACGGGCAGTATCGGATCATGCGGCCGGCCGACGGAGGTCTCGAAGCGCCGGAGCGTGTCCCGGCTGACCTCGAGCCCGGTGCGGTCGGTCAGCCGATCGGCGGCTGCGGTGAGCGAGAGCCCTCGGGCCTGACGGAGCCGGGCGAAGCGCCGCCGCTCGACGGCGTCGATGCCCTCCGACGAAGGGGGCCAGCGCTTCGGCACGGCCCTGCTCGCCGCCCGCCGGTCCGGCCCGCTCACGTAGCTGTCGACCGCCCCTGGAGCGGTGTCGGCCAGGTCGAGCACGTCCGGCGACCGCGACGAGAGCTTGGCCGCCAGGTTGGAGCTGAAGAGATCCATGAACGGTCCGTCTGCCGAGCTACGGCCGAACATCGAGATGGCAGACACGACCGGGGCCCCCGGCATGTCGACCGGCAGCTCACCCGAACCGAAGTCGGCCCAACCCGGCTCGGAGAGGTGCAGGACCACCGGCGAGTCGGCGACCGATGCCCCGACCGTGACGAACAGGCCGTTCGGACCGAGCTCGAGCCCGGTCTCCATGCGGGCCACCCCCCACTCCCCCTCGAGCACGAACCGGCAGCTGGGGCTGCGGAGCCACACCCAGACCGGATGGGAGGAGCCGGGGAACACCTTGGTCCACAGCCGCCCCGGCTCGAGGCCGTCCGGTGTGCTGTGGGCCCACAGCAGCCCCTCGAGGACCTGTTGGCCAGCGAGGGCCTCGTCGAGCTCCGTCAGGTCGATGGAGATGGCCCGGGTGCCCCGCTCCCAGTTCGACAGGGCGCTGGGTCGGACGTTCAGCCGCTCGGCCGCCTCCTGCTGTGTCATCCCCAGGACATCGCTCCGCCACCAGCGAAGGATGTCACCGGACGACCGCCACGGAACCATTGTCGACAACATACCCGCTCACCCCCGTGAACGAGGCGCTCCGCACGAGACTTCGTCATGCCGTACCATCCCCCTGATGGTCACCTCCCTCGGCCGCGTGCTCGCTCTCGTCGCGGCCGCGTGCGCGCTCGTCGCATGCGGCTCCTCTTCCGACGCCGAGGACGACGCCGGCCCGGCCACCGTGGAGTCCATCCTCGTCGACGCCGCCGCCGCCATGGCCGACGTCGAGACGGCGGCCTTCACCATCGAGCAGACCGGGGCCACCGTGTTCATCGACGACGACCAGCTCGCCTTCCGATCGGCCGAGGGTCGCTTCGCCCGCCCGTCGTCTGCCGAGGCGTTGGTCTCGGTCGATGCGCTCGGTTTCGCAACCCAGATCGGTGCGATCGCGATCGATGGCACCCTGTGGTTCACCAACCCGTTGACGGGGGCGTGGTCCGAGGCCCCGCCTGGCTTCACGTTCGACCCCGCCACCCTGTTCGACGCCGAGATCGGCTTGCCCGCACTTCTCTCGGAGGCGAGCGAGACGGCCCAGCTCGTCGACGACTCGTCGAACGACAGTGGCGTCGAGGGCGACACGCACCACCTCCGGACCTCGGTGGCGCCAGAGCGGGTGTCGGTGCTCACCGGTGGCCTAATCACCGACGAGACCGAGGTCGATCTGTGGATCGACGTCGAGACCGGTCGGGTGGTCGAGGTCCGCTTCGAGCTCCCGATCGACGACAGCACGAGCAGCTGGCGGATGACGGTCGGCGACTACGACGCCGAGGTGACCATCGCACCGCCCGAGCTCGGCTCGACCGGGTGACGACGGCGGAGGCACCGACCTCTCGACGGTCGGTGATGGCAGTCGTCGCCTTCGGCGTGTTCGTAGCGGCCGACGATCTCATGGTCGTGGCGACGATGCTGCGGCCCATCATCGACGATTTCGAGCTGGTCATCCCCGACGACCTCGACGACGCAGCATGGATCGTCAACGTCTACCTCATCGCCTACATCGCAGTCATGCCGATCGCCGGTCGCCTGAGCGACGTCATCGGTCGCCGGGCCGTCTTCATCGGGGCCCTTGCGGTGTTCCTGGTGGGCTCGCTGGTGGTGCCGGCAGCCGACACGCTCTCGGTGCTATTGGTGGGACGGGTCCTCACCGCGCTCGGCGGTGGTGCGCTCGTTCCCGTCGCACTCGCCGTCGCCGGGGATCTCTACGAGGGCCCGGACCGCGCTCGGGCGCTCGGGTTGCTCGGGGCGGTCGAGACGATCGGCTGGATATGGGGACCGTTGTACGGTGCGCTGCTCGTCCGCTTCCTGTCCTGGCCCTGGCAGTTCCACCTGAACGTCCCGCTGGCGCTGGCCGGGATGGCCTTCGGCTGGCGGGTGCTGGAGCCGACTCGTCGGGCCGGTCGCCACGTCGACTGGCTGGGGGCGATCACCTTCAGCGGGGCGCTCGTCGCGTTGAACGTGGCGATCCTCAGTGGCGCCAAGATCCAGACGGTGACCGGCCTCGAGGAGCTGACAGACACCACCGACACGAATCCTGGTGGCCCCTGGCTCATCGTCGTCGCGGTCGTGGCCCTCGGGCTGTTCGCCTGGAACGAGCGACGGACCGAGGAGCCGATGGTGGACGCTGCGCTGGTCGGTCGCCGATCGGCGATGGCGGCGCTCGGCGTCAACGCACTGATCGGTGTCGGGCTCGTGATCGCCCTCATCAACGTGCCGCTGTTCGTCAACATCGTCGAGGGCGGCATCGAGCGGAGCGCCGTGCTGTCCGGTTGGCTCCTGACCGCCCTCACGGCGACGATGGCGGTCACCTCGTATCTGGGTGGCGTTGCCAGTGGTCGCCTCGGCCACCGGAGACCGACCATCGTGGGGCTCGTCCTCGCCGCCGCCGGTCTGGCGCTGATGGGCTCGCTCTGGGGACCCGACACGTCCACCGGTCCGATGGTCGCCCAGCTCGGCATCGTCGGAGCCGGGA
This sequence comes from Acidimicrobiales bacterium, assembly GCA_024644005.1. Taxonomy (GTDB): domain Bacteria; phylum Actinomycetota; class Acidimicrobiia; order Acidimicrobiales; family SZUA-35; genus JAHELU01. The sequence goes on from JAHELU010000163.1 coordinate 10,075, forward strand.
TCGGGCTGGTCCTGGCGCCGACGAGCACCGCCATGATCGACGCTGCCGACGACGACCAGCGGGGCACCGCCGCCGGTCTGATCATCGTCGCCAGGCTCATCGGCTTCAGCGTCGGCCTCGCCGCCCTGACCGCATGGGGCCTCCGTCGCTACGACGAGCTGCGAGCCGAGGTGGAGCTGCCACCGATCACCGACGAGGGCTACGCCGACGCGCTGGCCGAGGCCACCGTCGACGTCTCGACCGCGGCCCTGGCCGAGACGTTCGTCGGTGCCGCGCTCGCCGTCGCAGCCGCGATCGCCGTCACCGCCCTGCTCGCCGACCGCCGTGCCGAGGTCGGCAACGGGTAGCCCCGTGCCGCCGACCGTCCAGGATGATCTGGGCTGCGCGGCCGGTCAGCGGGTTTCCGGGTCGACCTGGTGATCGAGCCAGCTCTGGAGGATGACGTACTCGACCTTCCACACGTCGGGTGCCGCCACCGGCACTCTGACCCGGAGCTCGACGACGTCG
>JAHELU010000311.1 GCA_024644005.1 Acidimicrobiales bacterium
GCCGGGGCATCCTCTCTCGCCCGCCAGGTCCTGGCCCAGGAGGAGCAGACCGGGCGGCGCGACACCGTCGACGACCCGGCCGCGCTCGGCGTTCCCGAGCTCACCGAGACCGACGACCGGATGGAGCTGTCCGAGGTCGTCCGCGTCGGCGGGGCGGGAACGCTCGGCACGCTGTTCGCCCTCAACCTCGTCGACGAGTTCGACCGTGCCGCCTTCGGCGTCCTCGGGCCCGACATCCAGGCCTCGCTCGGGCTGTCCGATGCCACGCTCGCGTTCACCGGCGTGCTCGGCGGCTTCGTCGTGGTCCTGGCCGCCATCCCGATCGGCCACCTCGGCGACCGCATGTCGCGCACCCGCCTCATCGGCATGCTCAGCCTGGTGTGGGCCGGCTTCGCGCTGCTCACCGGTCTCGTGCAGAGCGCGTTCCAGCTCGGCGCGGCCCGGGTGCTCACCGGCGTCGGCAAGTCGAACGAGGGCCCGCTCCACAAGCCCGTCCTCGCCGACCAGTACCCCATCGCCGGCCGCGCCCGCGTGTTCGCCCTCCACAGTGCCGCCAGCCCGGCGGGCAACGTGCTCGCACCGATCCTGGCCGGCGGCATCGCCGTCGCCGTCGGCGGCGCCGCCGGCTGGCGCTGGGCATTCGTGGTCGCCGCCGTCCCGGGCGCGCTGGCCGGTCTCGTCGCGCTGGGGCTGCGAGACCCGGCTCGGGGTCAGAACGAAGCCCGCGCCCTCGACGTCAGCGAGCACGCGACGGCCGACGCTCCCCACGTCCCGCTCGGCGCCGCGTTCGCCCGCCTCAAGCGGGTCGACACCTTCCGCTACGCCCTCGCCGGCCTCGGAGCCCTCGGGTTCGGGCTCTTCACCGCGCCGATCTTCGTCAACCTCGTGCTCGAGCGCACCTACGGCCTCGACGCCGGTGGACGCGGCGTGGTCGGTTCCATCGTGGCGCTCGGCAGCCTCATCGGTGCGTTGCTCGGCGGTCGCGTCGGCGACCAGCTCCTGCAGCACTCGCCCGAGAAGGCCATGCAGCGGGCGGCACTGGCCGTCGGACTCATGGGTCCGACCATGGCGCTCTCGGTCGCGATGCCCAACGCCACCCTCCACACCATCGTGGCGTTCGGGTCCTCGGCCATGATCTCGGCCGCCTTCGTCCCGGTGACCGCCGTGTTCTCCGCCGCCATCCCCGCCCGACTGCGCAGCGTCGGCTTCGCCCTCGTCGGCGTGTACCTCTCGCTCATCGGCGGCATCGGCGGCGCGATCGTCGGCGGCATGCTGTCCGGCGCCCTCGGCCCGCGGACCACCCTCATCGTCCTCGTCCCGCCCACCACCATCGTCGGCGGGTTCATCCTCAACCTCGGCTCCAAGGTCGTGCGCAAGGACATCGCGCTCGCCCAGGCCGACCTGCGCGAGGCGCAGGCGGCAGCCGAGCGCCGCGCCCGCGGTGACGAGTGCCCGCTGCTCGAGGTGCGTGGCCTCGAGTTCTCCTACGGCTCGGTGCAGGTGCTCTTCGACGTCGACTTCGAGGTGCGGCGCGGCGAGGTGCTCGCCCTGCTCGGCACCAACGGCGCCGGCAAGTCCACCGTGCTGCGGTGCGTCTCCGGGCTGAGCCTCCCCGACCGCGGCGTCGTCCGCCTCAACGGCGACGACGTCACCCTCGCCGCCGCCACGTACCGCGTGCGGCGGGGCATCGTGCAGATGCAGGGCGGCAAGGCCGTGTTCCCCAGCCTCACCGTGCGCGAGAACCTCGAGGTGGGGTGTCAGGTCCTCGACGACGAGGCCGCCGCACGCGCCGCCATCGACGAGGTGCTCGAGCTGTTCCCCAAGCTGCGCGAACGCCTCGACCAGCGCGCCGGATCGCTGAGCGGTGGCGAGCAGCAGATGGTCGCACTGGCCAAGGCGCTGCTGCTCGACCCCGAGCTGCTCATCATCGACGAGCTGAGCCTCGGCCTGGCGCCGGTGGTGGTCGGCGAGATCCTCGAAGTGCTCCAGAAGCTGCGGGAACGAGGCGTGACGATGATCATCGTCGAACAGTCGGTCAACGTGGCGCTCGCCATCGCGGACCGAGCCATCTTCATGGAGAAGGGCCAGGTCCGCTTCGCCGGCCCGGCGGCCGAGCTCCGGGAGCGTGACGACCTCGTCCGTGCGGTCTTCCTCGGGAAGGAGGGAGGCTGACCATGACGTTCTCCATCGAGATCCTCATCCTCGGCCTGCTGCGCGGGCTGGCCTACGCGGTCCTCGCCGCCGGCCTCGTGCTCGTCTACCGGTCGACCAAGGTCATCAACTTCGCCCACGGCCAGCTCGGCGCCTTCGGTGCCGCCATCCTGGGCAAGCTCGTCGTCGACCTGCAGTGGAACTTCTTCGTCGCCCTGGTCTTCGTCCTCGTGATCGGCGGCGCGGTCGGAGCGGGCCTCGAGCTGCTCATCGTGCGGCGACTCATACGCAGCTCACAGCTCGTGTTGCTCGTCGGCACCATCGGCGCGGCCCAGCTGTTGCTGGTCTTCCAGCTGCTGATCCCCAACGACCAGGGCACCGGCTTCGGCGTCCGGTTCCCCTCGCCCCTGCCGTGGACCATGAACGTCGGCACCCTCGTGCTCGACAGCTCGCACTTCATGGTCCTGTTCTGCGTGCCCATCGTGCTCATCGGGCTGTCGTACCTGCTGACCCGCACCCGC
>JAHELU010000312.1 GCA_024644005.1 Acidimicrobiales bacterium
CCCCAGTCTGCCTCACCGGCGACGGCGACATATGGGACCAAAGTCCCTACTGGGCGCATCGAGCCGGCGCCAGCCTGGTGGGATGCCTGCCACCAGGCTTCCCACCGTCGACCACCTCGGCCCGGTCGAATCGTGCCCGGGATGCGAGGGACGGGACTTCGTGGTCGAGGAACGAGCGGAGAGCGTGGTCTTCCTCTGCCTCGGCTGCAAGACCGCCTGGCGCTACGAGCTCGGCTTCGTGTGGCCCATCGAGGACGGACCGTCACGGCCGTTCGATTTCCCGGCCCGAGACGATTCCCCGACCTGAGACCTCGTGTGGCGGCGCCTCGTGACGCCGCTCACCTTCGCTTGGCAGCCCGCGGCGGGCGCCTGGCCCGCACCGGCCCGGTCAGCCCGGGGCTCGGTCGGGAGCCGCCGGGCCAGCGCCGGCGGCCCGACCGCTGGGCGAGCACCGAGCGGTAGAACGCATCGTGGTTGCGAGCCATCGTTGCCATGGAGAACCGCTGCTCCATCTCCGCCCGACAGACCTTGCGGTCCAGGTCGGCGCAGGCCATCACGCCGCTGAGCAGCTCATCGGCCGTCGCCGCCAGGTACCCGGTGGCTCCCGGCCGGATGATCTCGGGGGCGGCCCCGGCGGGGGTTGCCACCACCGGGGTTCCGCAGGCCAGGGCCTCGACCATCACCAGTCCGAACGGCTCCGGCCACTGGATGGGATTCAGCAGCGCTCGGGCGCCGGCGAGCAGGTCGACCTTGGCGTCGTGGTCGACCTCGCCGACGTACTCGACACCGTTTCCGAGCAGGGGTCGGACGACGCTCTCGAAGTACCGCTTCTCCGCCGGTTCCCGCATCTTGGCCGCGATGACCAGGTCGACGCCGAGCCGTCTGGCCACCTCGATGGCCACGTGTATGCCCTTGTCGGGGTTCATGCGGCCGAGCGCGACCAGGTAGTCCCCGCCGATTTCGTCGAAGCGGTACCGATCGAGGTCGAGCCCGTGATGGATCACCGCCCCGATCGGGATGTCGAGGGGGGCCCGGCTGGCCTGGTCCTCGGAGATGGCGATCGTCGGCACGGTATGGGCCGTCCGGCGGTAGATGTCGACGAGGTCGTCGTCGAAGGGTCCGTGGACCGTGGTCACCACCGGGAGCGTCGGATGGAGGGGAGCCAGGAACGGGCCGACCAGGGTGTGGTCGTGGACGATGTCGAAGCCAGCGAACACGTCGTAGGCGGCGGCGACGTGGCGGAGCTCGAGCACGGCCGCTCCCATCCGATCGGGATCGGATGACTCGAAGAGCCAGCGCTTCGGGACGTCGCAGGTGGAGTCGCCGGTGGTGAACAGCACGAGCTCGTGGCCGAGCTCCTGCAGGCCCCGGCTCAACACATCGAGGATCAACTCGGTTCCGCCGTAGCTCGTGGGGGGAACCGACACCCAGGGCGGTGCCAGGATGCCAATACGTAATGGTGGGCGCCGTCGGGTGGCGCCTCGTGGTGGGGAGTGTGATTCGACGATCACAAGCGGACTGCCTCTCTGGTCTTCTATCCGCGCCATGCCACGGCCTGGGCACCGCACCACGATTCGGTGTCCTCCCGGAGCCCTGTCGAAGCAAGGGACCGAGGTCATCACCGGACCATCGAGGTGCCGAGGTCGCGGCTGTAGCCTATCCTCGGGCCGGAGCCTTTGGGCCGCGGCCGGACCGCCAGCCCACGGCACGGGGGACGTTCGGCTCTAGGCTCGAGCCGGAACGGCGCTCATCGTTGCCGGTAGTCGGTGCCCGGCAGCGCTGGGCAGAGGAGTCAGGATCACATGACGAATGTTCCCAAGAAGATTCTCGTACCAGTCGACCTGTCGGAGCGGGCGGAACTGGCGGTGTCCTATGCCGCCGAGATCGCACGGCGGTTCGACGGCGAGCTTGTCGTCACCATCAACGTCAACCTGCCCGAGCGGGAGACGCTGGAGGCATTCGCCATGAACGAGCACATGTCCACGGAGGACGCCGCCCGCTCGACGCTCCAGCGGCTCGCCACCCGGCTGGCGTCGGACGTGAAGACGACGTTCGACCTGCGGACCCGGGACTCCCCGGCCGACGGGATCCTGGACGCCGCCAGCGACTACGAGGTGGATGCGATCGTCCTGGCCAGCCACGGGCGGACCGGCATGTCCCGCTGGCTCCTGGGCAGCGTGGCCCAGAAGATCGTCGGAACTGCGGATGTGCCGGTGATCGTCGTCCCCGCCAGGGACTGACCGCGCGTCCCGGGGTGAGAGGAGAGGACTCGCCGCACATGACCGAGCTGTCGACCGAGATGCTGTACCTCACCGACGCCTACCAGACCGAGTTCACCGCCACCGTGACCGCGATCGAAGGAGACGGAGCAGCGGGAACCGGCGAAGACCGGCCCCCGCGGCGCCTCGCCCTCGATCGAACCGCGTTCTACGCCACCGGCGGCGGCCAACCCCATGACGTCGGAACGGTGACCTTCCCCGCTGGCACCGCCACGATCACCGCCGTCACCAAGCAGGGAGAGACGATCTGGCACACGGTCGGGGCCGACGATCCGCTCCCGGCGGTGGGCGACCCCCTCGACGGCCTGGTCGACTGGGATCGCCGCCATTCCCTCATGCGAACCCATACGGCCATGCACATCCTGTGCGGGGTCATCTGGAAC
>JAHELU010000164.1 GCA_024644005.1 Acidimicrobiales bacterium
TACCAGGCCATCTTCGACTCGGCCAACGACCAGATCGCAGCGGCCAACGCCAACCTCGACGAGACCCAGTCCCTCCTGGCCGAGGCCCGCCAGGAACGGGTGGCGGCCGCCAGGGATGCCGCGGACTCCACCGCAGCCCAAAGCCGGCTCACCGAGCTCGACTCGCTGATCGCCATCTACCAGGCCGACATCGCCAACCTGAACACGAGGGTCAGGGCCGCCCAGAACGCCATCTCCGTCGGCGAGCAGGAGAACGCCACCCGGCTCGAGGCGGCGGAAGTCTCACGACGGGCCACCCAACCGGGTGCGCCGGACGGGATCGGAACGACCCTGACCCTGGTGGGCGGCCTGGCATTCGGCATCTTGGCGGGCATCGTGGTCGCGTTCCTCCTCGAGCGGCTCGACACCACCGCCCGGGACGAGGAGGACGTCGCCCTCGCCCTCGGCACCACGGTCATGGGATCGATCCCGACGCTCGGCATCGGTCATCGCAGCGGCCCGAGCAGCCTCGTGATGCTGTCGGCGGGCGGCTCGGCCCGGATCGCCGCCGCCCGGGAGGCATTCCGGCGGCTGCGCAGCTCCCTGCAATTCCTCAGCACGTCAAGCGGCGTCAGCTCGATCATCGTGACCAGCTCGGCCCCGGCGGAGGGCAAGAGCCTCACGGCAGCCAACCTGTCGATCGCGCTGGCCCAGAACGGCTCCCGGGTGGTGCTGGTCAGCGCCGACCTCCGGCGACCGACGCTCGAGCGGCTCTTCGGCATGGAAGCGGCACGACCGGGTCTCTCCGAGTACCTCTCGAACTCGGCGGAGCTGAACGCCGAGAAGGTCCCCGGCATCGAGAACCTGTGGCTGATCCGCTCCGGTCGACCTCCGAGCAATCCCGGCGAACTGCTGAACTCCGACCGGTTCGAGCAGATGGTCAAGGAGCTGGAGCGGGAGGACGTCGAGTACATCGTCGTCGACACCCCACCGGTGCTCAGCACCGCCGATGCGGTCTCGGCCGCCCGCTACGTGGACGGGGTGCTCGTCGTCGTCGACACGGAGCGGACCGAGACATCGGACCTCCTCCAGGTCCGGGCCGATCTCGAGCGCAGCGGCTCGAAGCTGCTTGGTGCGGTCATGAACCGCCAGAAGTTCGAGCGGGGCGGCCTGTTCCGCCGCGACAAGTACGCCTACTACCGATCGGACACCCGCAGGACAGCCGCCTGACTCCGCCCTGCTCCTCCCTGCCGCTCCCGGCGGACCCACAGCACCACGATGGCGATGAGCAGCCCAGCCAGGAGGACTTCGCTGACGAACGTGGTGGCAACGGCGGTCCGCCAGCCCCCGTTCGGCAGCAACCACAGGTTGAGGCCGAGATTGACCACGACCGCCACCGCGGTGGCCCCGGTCCGCCACCACTGCCGGTCGGCGGCGCTCAGGGTGTTGCCGACGAGGTACTGGACCATCCGAATCGCCGGCAGCAGCGCCAGGAACCGGATCACGTCGACAGAGTCCCGGTACTCGTCGCCGGCCAGCACCGGAACGACCGGGGCCAGGACCGCCAACCCGACGCCGACCAGCACGGCGATCGTCATGCCGGGTCTGACCATGCGCCGGGTCACGCGGAGGGTGGCTCGAACACCGTCCTTGCCCGCCCCGAACAGCTCGGCATCGTAGGCTCGCAGCAGCGTCCGGAGCGGCAGATAGCCGAACTGGACGATGCGGCCCCCGAGCCCGTAGAGGGCGCTGTCAGTGACGTGGCCGAAGCGGACGAGCAGCCACCGGTCCGAGGAGTCGACCAGTCCCTCCGTCGCCGAGTTGGCAGAGAACGGGATCCCGTCCGGGACGTCGGAGATCGCCTGGCGCTCCAATCGGGGCCCGAGACCGTAGATGCGCCAGACGAAGACGATCGCTCCCACCGCAGCGGCGGCGAACCCCACCGCGCTGGCCTGGGCCCAGGCCAGCAGCCGACCGTCGCCCCAGATGGCGAACCAGCCGAGCGCCAGGAACCGGCAGACGACGAGGATGAGACGGGCCTGGGCCGCCCGCTTCATCCGGCCCGAGCCGACGCCGAGGTAGACCGCCAGCTCGTTGAGCCAGTAGAAGGGCAGGTTGCCGATGAAGAACAGCGCATAGGCGCTCGCATCGACGTCGGGCAGCAACACAGGCTGGAGGGCGATCATCAGTGCTGCGGCCACCAGCGGTCCGGCGAGCCCGACCGAGATCGCCCGATGCCAGGCGTCGGCCAGGTCGTGGCCCTGGGCCGAGCGTCGCAGCAGCAGGAAGTGCGACCCGAGCGACGAGACGCTGAGAGCCGGCAGGGCGATGGCCAGGATGCCGGTCATCTCGCCGAACGCCTCCTGGTCCATGAACCGGACCAGGATCAGGAAGACCAGGGTCGAACTGGCCAGCTGCAGCAGCTCGACGACGAGCGACCACCCGGCCCGGCGCCCGGCCAGTCGGCCGGCGACGCCGATGGCCCGGGCGGTCTGGGCTCGGCGCGACCCCGCCATCAGCGTGGCCTGTGCAGGGCCAGCGCTCCCATGACACCGTCGGCGAAGTTGCCAACCATGGCCTCGAGCGTGTACCGCTGCGAGGCAACCCGGCAGCCGGCCTGCAATCGGGCCGCCTCCCGGGCGTCGGTCATCAGGCGGTCGACCGCAGCCGCATAGTCGGCGGCTGCGGCGCCGGCCGGGAGCACCACTGCGTTGTCGTCGTCGAGGTATGCCACCTCGTGGCTGTGGTAGTCCAGGTCCTCGGTGATCATCGGCGTCTCCGTGGCGAAGGACTCGATGACGTGGAGGCCGGCCAGGCCGGGGTGGATGGTGACGGTGGCCAGGCGGCCGATGGCCGCCTTGTCCGGGCCGAACCGGGCCCCGAGCGGGTGCAGCCACGGCCTCGTGGCGGCCGCGTCGACCAGTGACCCCGCCTCGGTCCCGGCCCCCAGCGCCACGAACGCGAATCCGTCGATCCGCTCGGCGCATCGATCGAGCACCTCGATCAGGAACGGCACCCGTTTCCAGCGGTCCAGGGCGGACACGATCCATGCCACCCTGGCTCCCTCGGCGGTGAGCTTGTCCACCAGTTCGGCGACATCGTCACCGACCGGGCCGGCCGGGTTGCGTATCGGCCCGATGTCGAGCGAGTTCTGCACCACCGTGATGTGATCCGGATCGACACCGATGGACCGGAAGACCTCGGCCGACCGCTCCGTGTAGGCGAAGGCCCAGTCGGCGAACCGGGTGACCTTCCGCTTCACCGCCTCGGCCAGGCCGCTCGCGTCGAGCCGATTGAAGTTGTGGCCGTGACCCCAGACCGCCACCGCCGGACCGCCGAGGCGGGCCCAGGTCATCAGGGCGTAGTTGAGGACGAGCCCCGTCTCCTGCTGCACGACCACGAGATCCGCCCCCCGGAGGCGCCTCAGGACGGGCTGGAGGGTGATCTCGAGCCCCCGCACCGTCCACAACCGGTTCGGAACGTAGTCGGCCCACTCGACCACCTTGGCGTCGTTGCGCCGACGCCGACTGGCCGGCGGGTCGCCGTGGACCAGCCGCATCTCGACGCCCCGGGAGGCCAGCTCGGTCCGCAGGAGCTCGTAGAACCGGGCCCGATACTGGGGAACCCACTCCATGGCGAACACCACCACCGGCCTGGTCATGGGACACTCGTGGTCCGTGACGCGGCGGCCACCGAGGCGAAGTACCGGGCCAAGCCCTCGTCGGTGGGGACCGTCTGCCGCCATCCCAACGACTTGAGCCGGGTGTTGTCGAACGCGTTGCCGGCCCACTGGGTCCGGTACATGTGGCTGGTGATGGCGGCCGGCATCTGGCCCCTGGACCGGTGGTGGTACCACTCGACCGTCCGGGCCAGGCCCCTGGTCACGGGCTTGGGCACCGACAGGGCCCGCAGCGGCTCCGCCTCGCGGCGGTAGCGATGCAGGAACTCCCTGGCCGAGATCAGGTCGTCGTCGAGGATGTTGACCGTCTGGCCCGCTCCGTCGGGGTGCGACCCGACCAGGACCATCGCCTCGGCGCAGTTGTCGACATAGGAGAGTGGCAGCAGATTACGACCCCCCATCGCCAGGATGAACCGGCCCTGGCGTATGCCGATCCGCCGGGAGAGGCCACCGCCACCCGGACCGTAGACGACGCCGGGACGGACGACGACCAGCTCGAATCCCTGCGCGGCCGCGGCCGCCCTCACCAGTTCCTCCTGCCGCAGCTTGGCGTGCGCGTAGTCGTCCGCGCTCCGGCGATCGGTCTCGAGCGGCGTCGACTCGTCCACCGTCGCTCCCGGTGGCAACGAGCTGACGCCGTACACCGCGAACGAGCTGCAGTGGACGAAGCGGTGCAGCGGCCGACCGGCGAGGCGACGCCGGTCGAGCGCCTGCAAGAGCTCGTCGGTGGCGACCACGGTGGCCAGCCACACGTCGGCCATCGCCCCGCCGCCGGTGCCGGCCGCCAGGTGGTACACCGTGTCGACGCCCTCCACCGCGGCCTCGCAGTCGCCGCGGTCGTCGAGCGTGCCGCGGACGACCTCGACCCGCCGGGAGTCGACCAGATCGTCGATCCTGACGGTCGACGACCCCGGTCGAACGAGACAGCGCACGGGGATGTCCGAGCTGTCGGCCAGTCGCCGGACGACGGCCGAGCCGAGGAAGCCGTTCGAGCCGGTGACGAGGATCACCGGTCATCACCGGCCGATTTCGTGTCGCACCCGAGCTCAGCCGCCGTGGCCGGCGGCGCCATGCCGGCCGACGCGGTTGCGGTGGGCCGGTCGGCGAGCTGGTGCCAGATCGTGTCCTGGATCCTGGCCATCCGCTCCAGCTCGGCGAGGGCGATCGGCTCCGGGCCGCCGGTCCGGATGCTGTCGTAGAAGGCAGCGAGGAGGCGTCGGAAGCCGGCGAAGTAGTGGAACTCGCCGGAGGCGAACCGCCCGCTGTTGGTGAGGGCCTGTCGAGCGGCGGCTCCGACCTTCGAGAACGACGGGAGGAGCCGCCCGAGGTTGGTCGGCAGCGAGACCCCGGCGGCCACCTCGACGGTCCGGAGGTTGAAATCGGCGGTTGCCGAGCCGTTGGTGCCGTGGACCCTGACCCAGTGACCCCGTGGCGCTGCGGCCGAGCTGAAGGTGGCATAGGCGGTCGGCCCAGCCGGATCGGCCAGGAAGACCCGCAGCTCGTCGAGCAGCTCGTCACGACGGTCGCCGTAGGTCCGCCGGTGGCGGCGGAAGGCCGAGGCCTGGACCAGCAGGTCCTCCGACGGCAGGAACTCCATGACCTTGTTGAGCAGGTGATCGGCGTTGTTGTGGAACAGCTTGCCCGGCAGCTCGTGCACCCAGTTGTCCGGCGAGGCCATGATGGCCGTGCCATAGGGGCCGTCGAGGTCGTAGCCGTACCAGCTGTCGACGTGGACCACCTCGCCGATCCGCCCGTCCGCCACCAGCTGCCGCAGATCGAGCGCCGGTGTATCGAGCCAGTACGAGTGACCGACGGTCAGCTTCCGGTCCGTCCGGCGGGCCGCAGCGACCAGCTCGGCGGCCTGCGGACCGTCGACGGCCAGCGGCTTCTCGATCCAGACGTTGGCGCCGGCGGCCATGGCGGTCAGTCCGAGCTCGAGGTGCGACTGGGGCGGAGTCGTGATGTGCACGACATCGGGCCGCTCGGCGGCCAGCAACTGGTCGAGGTCGTCGTACACCCCCGGGACCTCGAACCGGGTGGCCAGTTGCTCGGCCATCAGCCGAGTGCGGTCGCAGCACGCCACCAGGTCGACGCCGTCCATGAAGCCGAGCGTCTCGGCGTGGTCGTCTGCGATCTTGCCGCAGCCGACGATGGCGGCTCGGAGCGCGCTCACCCCTCCTCCCGCTGGCTCCGGTCGACCGGTGCCATCGCCTCGTGGTCCGGCCGCCACCCCAGCCGGTTCCTGGCCCTCGAGCAGTCCAGCTTCAGCATGGTGGCCTCGTGCGGACCGTCCCGCTCGATGCGCCAGGTGGCGTGCCCGCCCCACCGGTCGGCCACGGGCTCGACGATCCGAGGGACCGGCCGGGCGTCGTGGTCGGGCGGGCGCCGCCGACGATGACGTTCCCGGCCCTGGCGGTGGCGACGCCGACCGTTCCACCCTGCTCGAAGAACGACCGCCGCATCGCCGCCGTGACCAGCTCGGCGCAGCCCTTGCTCTCCGAGTAAGGATCGTGACCGCCCATCGGGTCGAACTCTCTATGGCCCCAATCCCACTCCCATTTCTCGTAGCATTTGTCGCTCGTGACGCTCACTATTGCCCGTAGATCGGGTGCGGAACGACCGACATTCAACATATTTGCCGTTCCTGCCACATTGGTGGCAAAGGTGTCGGCAGGATCCTCATACGAGGCACTCACCAGCGCCTGTGCTGCCAGGTGCAGGATCACCGTCGGTTGGGCGGCGGCCACCACCTCGTCGACGACCGAGCGGTCGACGATCGACCCGAAGCTGGAATCGGTGTCGTCGGCCAGACCGGCCAGGGCGAACAGCGATGGCTCGGTCGACGGCGGCAACGACGGGCCGGTGACCTGGGCCCCCGGCAGGCGGAGCGACCGCGACAACCAGGCGCCCTCGAACCCCGTGTGGCCGGTGACCAGCACTCGCTGCCCGCTCCAAAACGCTCGATCGATCACAACCGACAACGCTACCGCTGCCGCCAGGGCCCCGTTGCCGACTGCGCCTTCTATCCGGACCGGTACCCGGACCGGTACCCGGACCCGTATCCGAACCGGTATCGAGACCGACGTGGGTAGATCAGCCCAGACCGGACCCGGTGCCGCCAACTCCCTCTGAAGAACTGCTAGAAACTGGGGACTCCCAGCGCGTCGAGAGGGCGAGTTCTTGGTGGAAACGCTCGGACAGTTCAAGAGGGCACCGTCGCCGTCGAATGTCCAATTCGTCGTTGATCTCATCACCGTGACCGTGGCGTGGGGCGTGGTGCTGTTCGCATCCAACATCACCGAGCAGTTCGTCCGGTCCGACGAGCGGTCTATCGCATTGACCCTCGTGGCCACCGCCGTCACCCTGCTGATCATGGAGCGCCGAGGCCTCTACGAAGGTCGGCCGACGCTGCCCAGAACCGACGAGATCTCGAGGGTCTTCGTGGCCGTGCTCGGCGGTGCGGCCAGCGTTGCGGTGGCGGGGGCTTTCCTCGACTGGCAGGTCGGCGCCTGGGAGCTGGCCATCGGCGGCGTGTCCGTGTTCGGCGGCCGCATGCTGATCCGGGGCCTGCTCCGCTCGCTCGGGACCGAGCTGCCGAGCACCACCGCACCCGAGCGTGTGGTCGTGGTCGGTGCCGGCTACGAGGCCAAGGAGCTGGCCGAGCTGATCGTCGACCATCCGGAGGCTCGATTCGAGCTGGCCGGCATCGTCGGCAACCTCAGCGTGGCCGAGCGGAACGGCCTCGCCGACAGTTGGATCGGACCCACCGGCCGCCTGATCGAGCTGATGCACCAGCACGAGGTCGGTGGCGCCATCGTCACGGCCACCGGCTTCCGCAGTGAGCAGTTCCGCAACATCACGAAGGAGCTGTTCAGTTCCGGCTTCGAGGTCCATCTCTCCACCGGCGTCAGCAGGATGTGGGAGGGTCGCTTCGACGTGCGGTCGTTGGCCCACGAACCGCTCATCGTGATGAGCAGGAACGACCCCGCACGCTGGCAGCAGGTCGCGAAGCGAGTGCTGGACCTGGCCGGCGCGTCGGTCACGCTCCTGGTCTTCTCTCCCGTCATGATCCTGACGGCGATCGCCATAAAGCTCGAGGACCGAGGGCCCGTCACCTACACCGCCCGGCGGGCCGGTCGACGCGGCGAGTTCTTCGACATGTACAAGTTCCGCTCAATGGTCCCCAACGCAGACGAGCTGAAGAAGGAAATGGAGGCCAGGAACGAGCGGACGGGGCCGTTGTTCAAGGTCTCGAACGATCCCCGCATCACCACGGTGGGCAGCATCATCAGGGAGCTCTCGATCGATGAGCTCCCCCAGCTGTTCAACGTCCTCCGGGGCCACATGAGCCTCGTCGGTCCCCGTCCGGCGCTACCGGAAGAGGAGCAGGCCTTCGACGAGGAGCTTCGGGAGCGGTTCAAGGTCCGGCCCGGCATCACCGGTCTCTGGCAGGTCGAGGCGCGTTCCAATGCTGCGTTCAATGCCTACCGGCGACTCGACCTCCACTACGTCGAGAACTGGAACATCGGGCTGGACGTGAGGATCCTGCTGGCCACCGCCGAGCAGGTCATCGTCACCTTCGCACTGCTGCCCCTGCGGCTGATGCGCCGCCGATACGAGACACCGGTCGACGGTGTGGTCGGCTCGCAGGCCGATGCCCTCAAGGGCGAGCCGGTCGACGACGTGGTGATCGACCTCCGGGATCGGAACAGGGCCAGGCTCGCCGCCGCGGAGTGGCGCGACTCCGAACCGCCGGCGGGACCCGCCGAGGGCTCGGAGCCATCGGTCAAATAGGGGCCCGCGGCGCACCTACTTATTCGACGGCCTCCTCCGATCGGTACAGGTGGCTGACGTACACTAGTCGAGCCATGCCCCACCAGAGCGACGCCGACGACGAACTGGAACTCACCGACTACCTCCGGATCCTCCGCCGTCGCTGGCCATGGGTGTTGCTCCCGTTCCTGACCGTCGTCGGCCTGGCGACGGCGTTCACCCTGCGCCAACCGGCCCGCTACTGCTCCACCGCACAGGTGCTGCTCGCCGATTCCGAGGCCCAGGTGGCGATCCAGGGCGACTCGAACGTGTTCGTCGCCAGTCGCGATCTGGCGAACGAGATCAATGTTGCCTACAGCGACACCGTCCGCGGCGAAGTGATCTCCCAACTGAGGGTCGATCCGGATGTCGACGTCACGGGCGACGCGGACTCGGACGTTCTCTGGTTCCAGGGTTGCGGGCCGACGGCGAGCCTGGCCACCCAGTACGCGAACACCTGGGCCAACGTGTACGTGGCCACCAAGCAACAGCAGGCAGCGGACAGCATCAGCGCAGCGGTCGGCGGGTTCGAGGTCCGGTTGGGCGAGCTGCGGGAACGACGACAGCAGATCCGCGAGCCGCTCGATGCGCTCGAGGATCGGCTCGCAGTGGCCAGCGTCGCCAACCAGGCCGCTCTCCAGGTCCAGGTCGACCGAATGCAGGCAGATCTTGCGGTCGAGCTGCAGCTCGTCGATGCCCAGCTCCAGAGCATCGCCAGCACGATCACGCTGCTCGAGCTCGACAGCGAGCTGGCCGGAACCGGCACCGCTCGGGTAATCCAGATCGCCGCTCCGCCGTCCAGTCCCTCCAATGCCCCACTGTCCCGCAACCTCGTACTGGGCGGTGTCGTCGGCTTGATCCTCGGTGCGGCGGCGGCGCTCCTGGTCGAGAACCTCGATCGATCGATCAAGACCTCCGACGACATCGCCGGCGTGCCGGTCCTCGGCTCGATCCCGCGGCCCGGCCGCGATCTCGCCGGCGTCGATCTGTCGCTCGCCACTATGAACTACAACGGCAGCTCGGTCGCCGAGGGCTATCAGAAGGTCAGGACGGCCGTGGAGTTCGCCAGGCTCGGCCGCAAGATCACGTCGTTGCAGGTGACCAGTCCCGACCAGGCGGAGGGCAAGACCACCACGTCGGCCAATCTGGCCTGGGCGATGAGTGCGGTCGACCACCGGGTGGTTCTGGCCGATGTCGACTTCCGTCGCCCCAGGATCCACGACGTGTTCGGCTGTCCGCCAGAGCCCGGCCTGTCCGACAACCTGCTGCACGGGACGCCGCTGAACAGGCTGGCACTCCGGGTCGACGACGACCGCAGCAACATGGTGATCATCCCCACCGGGGCTCAGCCTCCCAGCCCCGGCGACTTCGTGGCCTCGCCGGCCTTCAGCGGGCTGCTCCGCAACATCGAGGCCGAGGCCGATCTGGTCATCCTCGACTCGCCGCCCGTTCTCCCGGTCTCCGATTCTCTCTCGATCGCCCGCCAGGTCGACGCCGTGATCATCACCGCCAGAGCCGGCAAGACCTCCCGCTACCAGCTGACGAAGGCGGTGGAGAGCCTCCGGGCCGTCGGGGCCGACGTTCTCGGCGTGTGCCTGATCGGCGTCAAGGCCGAGAGCGCCAGCTATGGCTACGGGTACGGGTACGGCGGGTCCGGTCGAGGAGCCAGGAAGCGGCGCAAGGCCCGTCGGGAGCGGACCCCGAACGTCCCGAGGGAGATCATCGACCTCGAGCCGAGGTCGAACGGTGCCGGCGTCGCAGCCGCCGCAGACCGGGGGGCCAGGACTCACGGCGATGGGGCCGACGCCCGCATGGGGGTCGGAGGCAGGCGGCCCGGGCCATAGGTCGGACGGCTGCCGCGTCCCGTACCGCTACCAGACCTTCCAGGGTGCCTTGTCGTTGGCCCACATGTCGTTCAGTGCGGTGTACTCACGGAAGGTGTCCATCCCCGTCCAGAACCC
>JAHELU010000165.1 GCA_024644005.1 Acidimicrobiales bacterium
CGCCGTTCACCCTCGCCCTGTTCACCTGCTTCACCAATCTCGACAAGCTGCTGCCGGCGGTCTGACCCGAGGAATCCGACCCGCGGGGCCGACCCGCGGGGGCTGCCCCCGGGCTCAGCCGTCTGGCGGTCACCGCAGCCGGTCGGCCGCCGCCAGCGCCAGGCCGGCCCACGTCTGGGGCTGCGCTCCCCCGCCGACGCCGGTCTCGGGGTTCCAGTGCTCGCTGAACCCGGACGTCGTCGCCCCCGCCACGAGCGCCTCGGCCAGGATGGCGGTGGTCGCGCCACGGCCGGCCCGCTCGGACGCCAGCATGACCAGGTAGGTCAGTTGGGGCCAGGCCGGTCCCCGCCAGTAGCAGTCCGGATCGTAGGACGACTCGGCCCGATGCATCCCCCGAGGGCCGAACGGCGCGCCGAACGCATCCGGGTCGATCAGGGCGTCGAACCCCTCGGTTCGGGGGTCGACCAGCAGCGCGGTCATCGCGTCGATGGTCCTCGCCCCGGCGCTGGTCGGCGGTCCTTCCGGGCCGATCGCGACGTCGTCCACCCACCGGTCGCCGTCCCACCGGGCGGCCACAGCGGCGGCCAGCTCCTCGGCCAGCGCAGCCAGGCTCCCGTCGGGATCGGGGGCGACCTCCGCGAGCTCTGCGGCATTCCAGGCCACGAGGGCGTTGAAGCCGACGGAACCGACGGCGAACCGGCGACTGCCGACCGCCTGGCCGTCCGCGCCGAGCGTGAGGCAGGCCACCAGCTCGCCCTTCCGCCGACGCCAGGTGGTCGATCGGTGCTCGCCCGACGTCGCCTGGGGTCCCGTTCGGCCAGGATCGGCCAGCCAGTCGTCCCATCGGGGGCTGTCGTCGCAGCCGGTCTCCCAAGGATGGAACACGGGAACCAGGCCGCCCCCGGTCCGATCCCGGCGACCGAGATGGGCCAGCCCGGCGCTCGCCCGTTCGACGAGCTCCTCGGGCACCCGCAGCCCATGGCGGACCAGTTCGGCGACGGCGTGACCGTACATCGGCGGCTGGGTGATCGACGAGACCCGACGACGGCCCCAGAACTCGGCGTGGAGGTCGGGAGCGGTCCAGTAGGTCATGTGGGGCACGAACCCGTCGCCGCCCTGGTTGGCCAGTGCCGTCTCGACCTCGACCACGCCTCGGTCGGATCCCAGCACGGCCCAGATCACGGCATGGAAGCAGGAGTCCCACAGCCACTGGTGAGGGTAGACCTCCCGGTTCGGCACACAGAACCCCGGTTGGCGCCAGGCCCCGGTCGCCGCGGCGGCGACCGCCGAGCGGAGCGACCGAAGGTCGACCGCCTCGTGTGGGCGCTCTGCGCCTCCCTGGCTCCGTGCTGCCACCCGCTGAGACCTCCGATCGTCACGGTCGAGTATGCCAGCGCGGCCCGGTCAGGATCCGCCGACCGACCGCTAGATTCGAGCGTCGTGGGTACCTGCGCCATCGTCTCGTTCCGGCTCGGGCTGAGCGACGGCGTCTCGATCGTCGCCGCCGCCTGGGAGCGGGCGCTGCACGACCTCGGGTGGTCCACCTACCGGGTGGCCGGCGAGGGCCGGGTCGACCGCCGCATCGAGGAACTGGCCATCGGTGCCGCCGAGCCACCTCGCGGCAGCCGACTCGGCGGCCGGCTGGACGACGCCCTGGCCGACGCCGACGTCGTCCTGGTGGAGAACCTGCTGACGATTCCCCTGAACCTCCCGGCTTCCAGGGCGCTGATACCGGTGCTGGCCGGTCGTCCGGCCGTGCTGCACCATCACGATCCGCCGTGGCAGCGAGCCCGGTTCGTCGACGTCACCGAGCTCCCGCCGGACGACCCGTGCTGGCGTCACGTGACGATCAACCGCCTCACCGAGGGACAGTTCGCCGAGCGTGGGCTCGACGCCACCACCATCTACAACGGGTTCGATCCCGATCCCCCACCCGGCGACCGGGATCGGACCCGCCAATTCCTCGGTCTCGACCCCGAGCAGCTCCTGGTCACCCATCCGGTCCGGGCCATCGCCCGCAAGAACGTCCCGGCGGCCGTTGCGCTGGCCGAGCGGCTCGGCGCGACCTACTGGCTGCCGGGCGACGCCGAGGAGGGCTACGACGACACCCTGCGGGCCGTCCTGGCCGCCGCTCGCTGCCCGGTCCTGCGACAGTCGC
This sequence comes from Acidimicrobiales bacterium, assembly GCA_024644005.1. Classification (GTDB taxonomy): domain Bacteria; phylum Actinomycetota; class Acidimicrobiia; order Acidimicrobiales; family SZUA-35; genus JAHELU01. The sequence goes on from JAHELU010000165.1 coordinate 2,159, forward strand.
TCGAGGGCACCGATCTGACGATCTCGGATCTCTACGCTGCAACGGACCTCGTCGCATTCCCGTCGCTGTGGGAGGGCTTCGGCAACCCGCCGATCGAGGCCGCGCTCCGCCGACGGCCGGCCGCGGTCGGCCGCTATGCGGTGGCGGAGGAGCTCCGGGAACTGGGATTCCGCTGGTTCGACCCGGACGATGTCGACGGGATCGCCGCCGCCGTGGCGGACCGATCGAAGGACGGCCGGACCAACCGCCTCCTCGATCTGAACCAGCGGCTGGCCAGGCGACACTTCTCGATCGCCACGATGACGGACGAGGTCGGCCGCCTGTTCGAGCGAGCCGGGTGGCGACCATGACCGACCCCGACGATCCCGTCCTGGCGAAGCGGGCCAGGATCTCACGGGCCACCTCGGCGTCCCTGCGAATCGGTGCCGGGTGCTACGTGTTGGCCTCGGTGCTGTTCGGTACGGCAGTCCTGACCGAGTTCAGCGGACCGCTGACGGCCTCGATCACCCTGTTCCTGTTGCTCGGCTCGGCGATTCTCGCCCCGGCGATGGTCATCCACTACGCCGTGAAGGCCGCCGATCGGGCCGATCGCGAGGGCTCGTGGTGACCGGGCGCCTGCCCGGCCCGCAGCGCCGCCAGCAGGTGCTGACCGTGGCCCGATCCGTCCTGGCCAAGAAGGGCTATCACGGGACCACGATGACCGACATCGCCGAGGCCGCAGGGGTGACCAAGCCGGTGCTCTACCAGCACTTCCGGTCGAAGCGGGAGCTCTACCGCACCGTGCTCCAAGACATCGGCGCCCGGCTGGAGGCGTCGGTGGTGGAAGCGGCGTCGGCGGCCACCAGCCCTCGGCTCAGGGCCGAGGCCGGCATCAGGGCCTACGCCAGATTCGTCGAGGAGGACGACGACGGCTTCCAGCTCCTGTTCAGCGGCATGAACCGCCAGGACGAGGAGTGGGCCGTCATCACCACTGCCGTGGAGCGCTCGCTGGCCCATGCCGTTGCGTCGCTGATCGACGTGCCGACGATCGACGGCCGGCGCCGGCAGATCCTGGCCCACGGGATCATCGGTCTGGCGGAGTCGATGATGCGGTACGCCAAGACCGACGACGAGGTGGCCTACAGCCACGACCAGCTGGTGCAGGACATCACCGATCTGACCTGGTCCGGTCTCCGGGGGCTCGACAGCTGAGCAGCCGGCGGTCGGCCGGTGTCAACCGGACGTCAGTGCCGCCAGCGTCTGTCGGTGCAGTGCCGGGGTGGCGGAGGCCACCACGAAGCCCCCGTCGAGCGGCGGGTTGCCGTCCAGGTCGGTGACCACACCGCCCGCGGCTTCGACGATCGGGATCAACGGCACGATGTCGTAGCTGGCCAGGCCGTTCTCGATGACGGAGTCGACCAGGCCCATGGCCAGCAGACCGTAGTTCAGGCAATCGCCGGCGTAGCGAACCATCTTGACCGCGGCTGCCACCCGATCGAAGCCGGCCGCTTCGGGGCCGGGGGCGAACATCGAGGGATGGGTGCACAGCACCACGGCGTCGCTCAGCTTCTCCGTGGCGCTGACGGACAGCCGCCTCGTGCCCTCGGCGGTGGTCAGCTCGCAGTGCCGGTGCCCGACGAAGGTCTCGTTCAACACCGGTATGTGCATCCAGCCGGCCGCCGGTCGGCCGTGATCCTGGAAGCCGAGCAGCGTCCCCCACATCGGTTGCCCGGTGATGAAGGCCCGGGTGCCGTCGATCGGATCGATGGTCCAGCGGAACGGCCCGGAGCCGGAGGAACCGAACTCCTCGCCGAGGATGGCGTGATCGGGGAACCGGTCGCTCAAGCCCCGGCGCAACTCGGCTTCGACCGCACGGTCCGCCTCGGTGACCGGATCGAAGCCGGTGATCCCCTTGTCGTCGATCCGATCGAGAACCCGGTACCACTGCAGCGACAGGTCGCTGGCCGCTCTGACCAGTCCCGTCACCTCGTCGAGGTGGTCTTCGATCTCGAATGCCGAGCTGTCCATGGCCGTCAACGGTAACCGCTCGCCTCCGCCGCGCCGGCCCGGTTCCGGTACCGCTCGCCGTGCCGGCACCGCCGACGACCGACAGCGGACCGAGAGGGCACTAGGAGATCTTGCCTGGTGAGCCACGACCTGGTCCTTGACGGTTGCTGGGTCGCCGAGAGGTCAGGCCGCTCAACGGGGCAAGCGCTTCCCGACGAGAGATCCGGGCTAGGTTGCAGCTCCATGTGGTCAGATCTGTTGAGCCGGCTCGACGCCGACGCCCGGGCACGGCTCGACGCCATCATGGTCACGAAGTCGATCACGAGCAATGACGTGCTGTTCTGGGAGGGTCAGCGGGGCGACGCCCTCTACGTCATCCAGATGGGCCACATCCTGGTCGAGCGGGTGACCGAGCAGGGCGACACCGTCGCGGTCGCCGTGCTCGGCCCGGACTCCATCGTGGGGGAACAGGCCCTGGTCGGCGACGACGTGCGGGGAGCGACGGCCAGGGCGGTGACCGACACCACCGTTGGCTCGCTCGGCCGGGCCGCCTTCGGCGAGCTCAGGCGGACCCATGCGGTCTTCGACGAGCTGCTGGTCGGCATGCTCGACCGCCGGATCAGAGAGCTGAACGATCTCGTGCTGGAGGCCCGCCACAGACCGGCCGAGGACCGGGTCCGCCGGCGGCTGGCCGAGATGAACCTCCTGTTCGGGTCGGAGATCCCGCTCACCCAGTCCACCCTCGCCGCGCTGGCCGGTACGACCCGGCCGACCACGAACGGGCTGCTCCAGGCATTCCAGCTGGCCGGCGTGCTCGAGTTGCGGCGCGGTCGGATCGTGGTGCTCCAGCCGGACGCGCTGCAATCCGACGCCCTGTGATCGACGAACCGGACGCCTACTCGTCCTCCTGTCGGCGCAGCAGGTCGATCAACACCTCGAGGACGCCCAGCACCTGCTCACGCCGCATCGCCCACGACCCGGGGGGCAGCATCGCGACCGACCGCCTGACCTGCTCCCACTCCTCGGCGGTGTTCCGCTCCGGCCGCTCCTGCCCCGATGGATGCACGTCTTCATCCTATTCCGAGCCCGGCCCAAAAGCGAACAGTTGTTCGAACGAGGCGAGGGCGGGCGACGGTGGGTTCCACCCGCTCCGACGGGCTCGAAATCGGCCCACCGTCGCACGGGCCCGGCCCCATCGGCCCTAGGGTGAGCGGTCATGTCCCGGCGCCCGATCTCCGACCCCGGGCTCGAGAACGAGCCCGGCGGCGAGCCGGCAAGGGCCACCACGCGCCGGCTCATCCGTCGGTCGATCGGCCCGCTCGGAGCCCGCTGGGCGGCGATCGGGGTCGCGGTCGGCGCAGTGATCGGACTGCTGGTCCTGGTGGTCACCGGACCGTTGTCCGCCGGTTCGTCCGAGGGGGCGAACGGCGGTGTCGACGAGCTGTCGGTCGGTGCGGCCGTGATCCTCGGACTGGTGGAGGGCCTCACGGAGTACCTGCCGATCAGCTCGACCGGCCACCTGCTGGTGACGAACGAGATCCTCGGTCTGGCCAAGACCCCCGAGGCCGAGCGAGCGCTCGACACCTACGCCATCTGCATCCAGGCCGGGGCCATCGTCGCGGTGTTGGTCCTGTATCGGGACCGGGTTCGTCAGATGGTCGATGGCCTTCTCGGGCGGAGCGAGGAGGGTCGGCGGATCCTGATCGGCGTGATGGTCGCATTCGTGCCGACTGCGGCGATCGGGCTGGTGCTGGTCGACACGGTCCGGGACCGCCTCTTCGGCATCGTGCCCGTCGCCCTGGCCTGGCTCGTCGGGGGCCTGGCCATCCTGGGCCTGACCCGGTCGCGGGTCATGGATCGGGGCGGGATCGAGCTCGAGAGCCTGACGATCCGTCACGCGCTCCTGATCGGCCTCGCCCAGGCCATCGCCATGTGGCCGGGGACGAGCCGCAGCCTCGTCACCATCGTGGCGGCGGTCCTCGTCGGCCTCTCGCTGCGGGCGGCGGTCGAGTTCTCCTTCCTCCTCGGCCTCGTGACGCTCGGCGCAGCCACCGCAGCCACCGCCGCCACCGACGGCGAGCAGCTCGTCGACCTCGACGGCTTCGTCACCCCGGCCGTCGGCATGATCGTGGCCTTCGTCGCCGCCCTCGCCTCGATCAAGTGGATGGTCGCCTGGCTGCAGCAGCGGAGCTTCGACGTGTTCGGCTACTACCGGATCGCCGTCGGGCTGGCGGCGCTGGTCGCCCTGGCCGTCGGCGTCCTCTGAGCGAGCGGCAATCGGGCGCCGGACTGAGGGGATCGGATCCGGAGGGTCTACCCTGCCGATTGCGCCAGAACGGTCGAGACAGCGAAGAGGCGATCCCTGCAATGCGCATCGGCGTGCCGAGAGAGAACCGGAGACGAGAGCGACGGGTCGCCATCACCCCGACGGGCGTTGCTGCGCTGACCGCAGCCTCCCATCAGGTCTCGGTCGAGGTGGGAGCCGGGCTCCGGGCCGGCTTCGACGACGCCGACTACCGGGAGGCCGGCGCGACGATAGACCAGCGGGCCGGCGTGATCGGCACCGACGGGGTGATCGTCCAGATCAACGGCCCGACGGCCGAGGACCTCGCAGAGCGGGAGTGGCGCCACGTCGGGGCCGACCACCTGCTGGTGGCCCAGCACGATCCGCTGTGGCGGCCGAAGCGGGCCGTTGCGCTGGCCGAGACCGGGGCGACGTCGCTCTCACTCGAGCTGGTCCCCCGCATCACCAGGGCCCAGACGATGGACGTCCTCTCGTCGACCGCAACGGTCGCCGGGTACGAGGCCGTGCTGCTGGCCGCGTCGCGCCTGCCGAGGATGTTACCGCTGATGATGACCGCCGCCGGCACCGTGCCCCCGTCCCGGTTCGTCGTCCTCGGGGCCGGCGTTGCCGGACTCCAGGCCATCGCCACCGCGAGGCGACTGGGGGCTGTGGTCGAGGGGTTCGACATCCGTCCCGCGGCCATGGAGCAGATCCGATCGCTGGGGGCCAAGGCCATAGAGCTCGACCTCGAAGTCTCCGCTGCCGAGTCGTCGAGCGGCTACGCCGTCGAGCAGACCGACGCCCAGATCCAGCGACAACACGAGCTGCTGACTCCGCACATCGCCGAGGCCGACGCCGTCATCACCACCGCGTCGGTCCCCGGAGCCGCCAGCCCGGAGCTCGTGACCACGGCGATGGTCTCAGCGATGCGGCCGGGATCGGTCATCGTGGACATGGCGGCCGAGCGGGGCGGGAATTGCCGGCTGACCGAGGCCGACGAGGAGGTGGTGCACGACGGGGTGGTGATCCTCGGACCGACCGATCTGGCGTCGCGGGCCGCCACGACGGCCAGCCAGATGTTCTCCAACAACATCCTGGCGCTGCTCCGCCACCTCGCTCCGGACGGCGAACCGGTTCTCGACTTCGACGACGAGATCATCGCCGGCACCGTGCTGACCCACGGCGGCGCAATCCGCCATGCCGGGGTCCTGGCCCTGGTCGAGACGGCCGCCACCGACCCCGGCGCCGGGATCCGGACCGGATCGCCCGATGGGCTGGGAGCGTCGCACCAAGCACCGACCGCCCAGCTGGCCGAAACGGAGAACTCCCCATGACCTTCCTCCTGGCGCTCACGCCGTTCGTCCTGGCGCTGGCCGAAACGGAGAGCTCCCCATGACCTTCCTCCTGGCGCTCACGCTGTTCGTCCTGGCCGTCTTCCTCGGCGTGGAGCTGATCGCCAAGGTGCCGCCGACGCTCCACACCCCGCTGATGTCCGGCTCGAACGCCATCTCGGGCATCACGCTGATCGGCGCCGTCACCTCGGCAGGGGCCGGGCACTCCACGCTCACGACCGTCCTGGCCTTCGGGGCCGTCGTGCTGGCCACCATCAACGTCGTCGGGGGGTTCCTCGTCACCCACCGCATGCTCGAGATGTTCAGCAGGAAGCGCTAGCCGGTGTCGGACCTCGCGCAGCTCGGCTATCTCGTCTCCGCCGTCCTGTTCATCTTCGGGCTCAAGGCGCTCTCCCGGCCCCGTACCGCCGTACGGGGCAACCTGATGGGATCGCTGGGCATGCTGGTGGCGGTCATCGTCACGCTCACCGATCGGGGGATCGTCGACTACGGCATCCTGGCCATCGGCCTGCTGGTCGGTGCCGGCATCGGCCTGACGCTGGCGGTCCGGGTCCAGATGACCGGCATGCCCCAGCTGGTGGCGCTGTTCAACGGCTTCGGCGGCGCAGCATCGGTGCTCGTGGGCGCCGCCACGTTCGTGACCGCCATCGATGCCGACGAGTTCGCCACCGACACCTCGGCCGCCACCGCGGCGGCGCTGTCGGTCGGCGCCGTCACCTTCACCGGCAGCCTCGTCGCCTTCGCCAAGCTCCAGGAGCTGGTGCCGGGCGGGGCGATGACCGAGTCGGCGTTGCGCTGGTTCAACATCGGCATCAGCGTCGTGATCGTCGGGCTCGGCGTCGGTCTGGTCCTCGATCCGGGCAACCTCTGGCTGTGGGCGATCATCGCCGTGGCGCTCATTGCCGGCATCACCCTGGTCGCCCCCATCGGCGGGGCCGACATGCCGGTGGTCATCGCACTGCTGAACTCGTTCTCCGGGCTCGCCGCCTCGACGACGGGCTTCATCCTCGACAACAGCTTGCTGATCGTGGCCGGCTCCCTCGTGGGTGCCAGCGGGCTGCTGCTCACGAGGATCATGTGCCGAGCGATGAACCGCACCCTGGTCAACGTGCTCTTCGGCTCCATCGACGCCGGTGGTGTCACCGTCGGGGCGGACGAGGTCTACGAGGGGAAGATCACCTCGTCCTCGGCGGAAGAGGTGGCGATGATCCTCGAGACCGCGCAGCGCGTGGCCATCATCCCCGGCTACGGCATGGCCGTGGCCCAGGCCCAGCACGCGGTCAGGGACCTCAGCCGATCGCTCGAGGACCGGGGGGCCGAGGTGGTGTTCGCCATCCACCCGGTGGCGGGTCGCATGCCCGGCCACATGAACGTGCTCCTGGCCGAAGCGGAGATCCCCTACGACCAGCTGCTCGAGATGGACACCGTCAATCCGACGTTCGATCGCACCGACGTCGCCATCATCATCGGGGCCAACGACGTGGTCAACCCCGACGCCAGGGAGAACCCGGACAGCCCGATCGCCGGCATGCCGATCCTGGACGCGGATCGAGCCGGTACCGTCGTGGTGATCAAGCGGTCGCTCAGCCCCGGATTCGCCGGGATCCCGAATCCGCTCTTCGCTGCGGACAACACCCTCATGCTCTTCGGCGACGGCCGTGACGCCGTCGAGCAGATCACCAGGGCGCTCGCAACGGTCTGAGCCGGTTCCGTCGATCGCGCTCGGGCGGCACATCGCCGCTCGAGCGGGCAGACTGGCAGGGTGCGGAAGGCGGAACCACCATCGTCGTTCGGCGCCCGGCTGATCGCCGTCGGGGCTCGCGCAGCCTGCATCTTCCTCGGCGGAACCCTCACAGCCCACTGGCTGGCCGCCAATTCGACCCTGGCCGCCGCGGACGGCTCCGGCCTGCCCTCCTATGTCGACTGGCTGGTCGATGCCGCTTCGCCTCGCCGCCCGGTGGCCGAAGCCCTCGGTAACACCCTGCTCCTCGGGGCGGCCGCCATCCTCGTCGGGGCCGTACTAGGGGCGCTCATCGGCCTGTTGTTCCGGCTGCCCCGACTGCGGCCGGCGTCCGGCCCCGTCGCCGGAGCCATCCTCGCCGTGGCCGTACCCGGCATCGCCCTCTTCCCGGTGGTGTTCCCGATCGTCGATGCCGGGCTGGTTCCCGCCGGTCCGGTGCCGATCGGTGAGTCGTTGGAGGACGGGGCGCAGTTCCTCGGCCTCTGGGGCGCGGTGGTCGGGCTCTCGGTGGTCCCGGTGGCCATGGTGTCGATTCAGAGCGGACCGCTGCGATCTCCGGAGGAGCTCGGCGTGGCCCGTGCCCCGATGGCGGCGCGGCCCGAGCCATGGCGGCGATGGCGGTTCGGGATCCCGACCACGACGTTCGTCCTGGCCCTCGCCGCTGCCGAGATCTCCTCCGGCCATCGCGGCCTGTTCCGGTTGTTCGTCGAGGCATCGAGCCGGGCAGACCTCCTCCTGGCTCTCGACGTCGTGGTGGTCGTGGTGGCGGCGGGCGTGGTGCTGACCGTGGCGGTCGACTCGCTCGGGCTCGGTATCGGCCCGCCCGAGCGGGAG
>JAHELU010000313.1 GCA_024644005.1 Acidimicrobiales bacterium
AGCTCACCGAGTGAACGCCGGATGCCGGCCGCTCGGGCGATCACCAGTCCCAGTGAGCGATACGACCAGTAGGCGGCCCCGACAGCCACGGCCGCCGACACGCCACCGACGATCAACCAAGCGGTGCGGACCGCACCCGACGTCGCCGCCACACCGAGCAGCAACACCGCTCCGCACACCGTGGCCGCCGCGACGAGCAAGCCGAAGGCCAGCCGCTGTGCCCGCTCAGCCAAGCCGGCGATCGCCTGCGAGCCACGCTGGGCCAGACCGCTCGGCTGGCCGGCTGGGTCCATGGCCTGACCGTAGCGGATCGCGCCGCCCGGAATCCCTGGCCACCCCCGCCGCCCGCCGGCGTCGTCAGCCCGTCCCGACGGCGATCACGCAGAGGTAGGCGCCGGTCGATGGCGCTGCCGCTTCCGCCGTTGTTTCGCCGGCCAGCGCAGCGCCCACAATGCCAGTGGCCAGGAGCAGCGCCGCCAGCCCACCGGCGGGGGCGACGCGGGTGCGGGCAGGCACTTCTGCACCGGGAGCCGGACCGTCGTCGATGACGAGGTGGCACAGGGTGGCCATCACGGCAAGGGCAACCGCCGCCCACCAGGCCGCCGTGTACGACCCGGTTTGATCGGCGATCTCGCCGCCCATCCAGGCGCCGAGGAAGGCGCCCATCTGATGGCTGAAAAACACGATCCCGAACAGCGCCCCGGCGTTGCGGGTGCCGAACATCTGGTTGACGATCCCGCCGGTGAGCGGCACGGTCGACAGCCACAGCAACCCGATCGTGGCCCCGAACACCACGGTGGTGGTGTTGGTGATCGGGACCAGGAGGTAGCCGACGATGAACACGCCCCGCAGCGCGTAGATCCCGGCGAGCAGGCGGGTCTTGGAGTACCGGTCGCCCAGCGCTCCGGCCAGGAGCGAGCCGAACACATTGAACAGCCCGATCAGGGCCAGGGCATTGGCGGCTGCGTTGTCCGAGACCCCAACCTCGGCGGCATAGGACGCCAGGTGGGTGCCGATGAACACGACGTGGAACCCGCACACGAAGAAGCCGAGATTCAACAGCATGTACGAGCGGGAGGAAGCCGCTCGCCGTAGATCGACCGAGAGGGGGTTCCCGGCTCCTGCGGAGGCCCGCTCGGACTCGCTCTGTTGCTCGATTGCACTCCCCCGCAGCACCGGAGCGAACGCTGCGATGGCGATGGTGACGACGGCGAGGACGGCGGCGGCGAAGCGCCAATCCTGCGCATCGATCAGCCGCCGGGCCACGGGGATGAGGACGAATTGCCCGATCGACCCGGCCGCCGACACCACGCCGAGGGCGAGAGACCGGCGCCCGATCGGGGCCATCCGACCGACGGCGCTGAGGACCACGGTGAAGCTGGCGGCGGCCACCGCCACGCCGGTGAGGAATCCGGCCGACAGCATGAGCATGGCGGTCGACTCGGCGGTACTCATCAGCACCATGGAGCCGGCGAACGCCAGCCCGCCGGCGGCCAGCGTGCGACCGGTGCCATAGCGGTCGGCGACTCCGCCGGCGACCGGTTGGGCCAGGCCCCACACGATGTTCTGGACGGCGATCACGAGGGCGAACGCACCCCGGTCGGTGCCGAGTGTCTCGACGACCGGATCGAGGAACAGCCCGAAGCTGTAGCGAACCCCCAGCGAAATCGACGTGATCGTCCCGCCGGCCAGGATGGCCAGCACGAGGTTCGGTCGGCGACGTGTCCCCCCGGGCGCTGCGATGGCGGCGGTCACCGGACCAGCGTAGTGCTCGCTCTCGGAGCCGGGCGGGGGTGAGGGGATCACGGCTAGCCTTGGCTCCGTGCCCATCCCCGATGCCCAGATCACCTGCGTCGACTGTGGGGGAACGTGCTACCCGCTCGGCTGGTACCCCGGCGACGGCGAGCTCGAACCCGGCACCGTGCTCCCCTACCGGTGCAAGGAGTGCAACGACCGCTGGGACATCGTCATCGGCGACGACGAGTCCTCCGCCGACTGAGCACTCGGGCGAGCTGCGGCTGCCGTCCGCCGCCCGGCCGCCCGCACCAAATCTCGTCGCCCAACCACAATCTCCCCGAATTTCGTCACCCGCCCGCGCCAAATCTCGTCGCCCAACCACAATCTCCCCGAATTTCGTCACCCGCCCACACCTGCTGTCGTCCGCAAACGACGTTTCCTCCAGATGGGGTCCTGCGACGACAGAAGCTCACCGGCGCCCTCGCTCAATCTGGCTCAAGTACACCTCGACAGGCGCTATCATGCGTCTTCGCCTTGGTGGCCGTAGCTCAGTCCGGTTAGAGCACCTGGTTGTGGTCCAGGATGTCGGGGGTTCGAATCCCCTCGGTCACCCGTCGTGCCGTCCAGTACCCTGGCCGGCCACAAGCGCCTCTAGCTCAATTGGCAGAGCAACGGACTCTTAATCCGCAGGTTCTGGGTTCAAGTCCCAGGGGGCGTACCACGAAACCCCAGTTCAGAGCCAACTCTCGACGACCTCGAACCCGCCACCCTCGAATAGGTCGACTGGTTCAACCGCCGCCGAATCTTCCACGACCTCGGGCCCATCCCACCAGCCGAATTCGAAACCAACCACTAACGTCAAACCGTGCCGACGAACACGTCA
>JAHELU010000015.1:0-10041 GCA_024644005.1 Acidimicrobiales bacterium
GGGCCGGGTCGAGCACCGTGCTGGTCTCGGCCTCGGTCCGGTCACAGCTGCCGTCGAACTTCGTAACCGAAGACGATGCCGTCGCGGTCGGGTCACCTGGCGCAATCGTCGTGTCCGGACGGACAAGCGACACGGAACCGGTCCGATGACCGACCTCTTCCTCGACTCGAGCGCGGCGTGGGCGGCCCTGATCATCGTCGTGTTACCACTGTTGATCATCGCCGCCGGCGAGCTGGAGGAGCGCTTGCGTCAGCGCGACTCGAAGTATCGCGGCGCGGTCTCGACCGTCCGGGTCTGGGTGGTCCCGCTGCTCACACTGTGGGTGCTGGCCCTAGCACTGTTCGATCTCGACCCGGAGGACCTGTTCCTGCGGGTGCTGGGAACCGCCGTGCTGCTGTCCGGTGCATCGGCCGCGCTGTCAGCGCTGCGGGTGGTCGTCGCAGGGCTGGCCGACCGACCTCGCCAGACCGGCCGGCGGCCGATCCCTCGCCTGCTGCTCGCGCTCCCCCGACTGCTGATGATTCTCGCAACCGCATGGTTTCTCATCGCCGGTGTGTGGGGTGTCGACCTGTCCGCCGCGCTCACCGCTCTCGGTGTGACGTCGCTAGTCATCTCGTTCGCCCTGCAGGACACGCTGAGCGGCATTGCATCCGGCTTCACCTTGCTCGCCGACCAACCGTTCAGCCCCGGTGACTGGATCGAATCCGAAGATGTCGAGGGCCGGGTAATCGATGTCAACTGGCGCGCCACTCGCATCCAGGACCGCAACGGCGACCTCGTCGTGATCCCGAACGGGCAGCTCGCCAACGCGACGATCACCAACTACGACCGACCGAGCCGCCTGCACCGCGTGATGGTCCCCGTCCAGATCGAACGGACGGCAACGCCGACGGCGGCGACGGAGATGCTGCTCGACGCCGCCCGCTTGACGCCAGGTGTCGTCGAGGACCCGCCACCGTTCGCCCGGGTCACCCAGATCGCCGACCCGGTCGTCGACTACCAGACCTACATGTGGGTCGACGATTACACGATCGCTCCGCAGGTCAAGGCGGACTTCGCAGCGCTGGTCTGGTACCTCTCGTACCGCCACGACGTCCCCCTCCCCAATCCCGCCCAGGACCTGTATCTGTTCGACGGAGCGAGGACGGCCATCGAGAGCCAGGTGACCTCGGCCGACATCCGCCGGCGCATCCTCGACGCGCCACTGGCGGAACATCTCGACGACGCGATACTCGACCAGTTGGCTGCCGCAGCGTCCGTTGGTCAGTACCAGCGGGGCGAGACGATCATCGCCGAGGGTGAACAGCGCAACCTGTTGCTGTTGCATGAAGGCCAGGCACGCCTGCTGCTCCGGCGGGACGGCTCCGAGGATCTCGATGTGCTCGACATCGACGCCGGCGAGGTCTTCGGGGTGCTGGACGAGCCGCCCGAAACCGACCGAGCCGCGCTCGTCGTTGCCGTGACCGATTGTGAGGTGGTGACGATCCCGCCGGAGGCCGCAGGCCACGCCATCTCGCTTGTTCCCGACCTTGCCGCGGTGCTCGAGCAGCTCGCAGTGACCCGGCGGCGCCGAATCCAGCGCGTGCTCCGGCGTGTGGGCAGAGATGCGGCGCACGAGGCTCGCCCCAGCGCGGCGACCACTCCGACGCAGGATGACGACTCGTGAGCCGGGCCCGGAACTCCGGTCTGCAGCGTCGTCTCTCCGTCACACTCGTCGGCGTCGCCCTGGTCTCCGTGCTCCTGTTGTCGGGCGTGAACTACGTTTTCGCCCGCCTGCTCATCAACGACAGTGTCGAGTCACAACTCGCGGCAGTGCGAGACACGCGCGTCCAAGCCCTCGACACAGGCATCGCACGCCTTCAGTCACGGGTGTCGAACTTGGCCGCCAACCCGAGCGTGGTCGAAGCGCTCACCGACCTGTCGGCGGAGTTTCGCCAACTCGACGAAGACATCGCGCCGGATCAGGTCGCCAACCTCACCACGATCTACGACACCGAGGTGTTGCCCCCGTTCGTGGACGCCGGCGTCGACATCTCGTCGACCGAGCTCGTCCCGGCGTCAAGCGCGGGCCGGTACCTCCAACACCACTACATCGCCGAGAATCCGGACGGGTTCGACCAGCGCGACCGGCTCGACGATGCCGGCGACGGTTCGGGCTACAGCGCGGCCCATGCGGATCACCATCCGCTGCTCCGCGCACTGATGGAGAACGCGCGCATGTCCGATCTGCTCCTGGTCGAGGCCGACACGGGCGACGTCGTGTACTCGACCAAGAAACGAGTCGATCTCGGCACCAACGGCTTCGACGGGCCGTACGCCATCGCTGGGCTCGGGGAGGTGCTCGACGAGCTCAGCAGCGTTGCGGTCGGTGACGCCGTCGTGTCCGACACCTTCTTCTACATCCCGACGCGGGGCGCGCCCGTCTTCTTCTTCGCCTCGGCCGTTCGATCGGGGTCGGACGTCGTCGGGGCTGTGGTCACCGAGGTTCCCGTCGAGGTGTTGACCGCCGTGATGACGGCCGCGCAAGATTGGAAGCTGCTCGGCCTCGGCGACACGGGAGAGAGCTATATCGTCGGCGCCGATCGAACCCTCCGGTCAGACTCGCGGGCATGGCTGGAGGATCCCGACGACTATCTGGGCCGGTACGTCGACCGCTACGGCGACCAGGATGCCGCCGATCTGATCGAGACCGTCGGGTCACCCGTCCTCCTGCAAGAGGTCGACAACGAGGCCGTCACCGCCGGCCTGGACGGCGAAGCGTTCATCGGCACCGTGACCAGCTACCTCGGTACTGAGACGCTGGCTGCATCGGGGGGCTTGCAGGTCAGCGGGCTGGACTGGGCGGTGGTCGTCGAGCAGGACAAGGACGAATCCGACTCGGCGCTCTCTTCCTTTCTACGCGCGATCCTCGTGGTCCTCGCAGTCCTGCTTCCAACGATCGCGCTGGTCGGGGCGCTCCTCGCCCGCATTCTGACGCGGCCGGTCGACTCACTCGTGCAGGCAGCCGCCCGGATTGCCGATGGGGATCTCGACGCCGAGGTCGAGGATCTCGGGCGCAACGAGCTCGGAGATCTTGGGCGGCAGCTCGAGGGTGTCGCTCGCCAGCTCGAATCGAGGGACCAGGCGATCCTCGACGAGGAACAACACATCAGCGACATGCTCATGGCGGTGCTGCCCGCCCGGCTGGTCGATCGTGTCCGCGACGGCGAGCAGGCGATCGAAGACATCTTCGACATCGCGACGGTCGTCTCGATCACGGTCGATAACATGCCCGAGGCCGCAGGTGCCGACCAGGACCTCGTGTTGGACATCACCGACCGGTTGAACGAAGAGGCCCAAGTGCTCATGGACCGGTATGGCGTCGAGCGCGTCCAGCGGTCGTCTGGCAGCCAGCTGTACCTCACCGGGCTCGATCAAGACGACGCCCGGGTGGCCGATGCAACGGAATTCGCCCGTGCGGCCATCAAGATCGTGGCCGAGGTCGGCGCGGAGTTCGGGCAGGCGCTGACGGCACGGGCTGGCATGTCGGCGGGCGAGGTGGCGACCGGAGTCCTCGGCAGCAGCCAGCTCGCCTTTGGCGTGTGGGGCGACCCGCCCGACACGGCGGTGACGCTCGGATCGCTCGCCGCTCCCGGTCAGTTGCTTGCCGACGGCAACGTTGTCGAGCAGCTCGGCCCCGAGTGGGACATCGGCCCGACCGAGGAGCTTCCGGGCCTTGCCGACGACTTCGATGCGCACGTCGTCCACGGCCTCGTGGGTGCTTCTGTGGTGGATCGAGCCGCCGCAGGCGACTGACGCCCTCGGCCGATGGCGACGTAGCTCCCTGGGACCTCCCTCATGAGCAGGTCGCTGCGCGGACGGACTGTCGCCAACCGACTGGCGATCTGGGCGCTCGTTCAACGCCGCCTTCCAACACCGAGGCGGAAACCACCGATTGAAGACCGCCGCAACGCTCGAACCGCACGGAACGATGGGCGTCAGCCGAAGTTCATCACTGGCGGGCTTCCACCGTCGACGACGATGGTTTGGCCAGTGATGGTCTCGGCCCGACAGAGCATGACGGATGCGTCGGCGATGTCGGAGGCGCTGCCGACTTGGCCGAGGACGGTCATGCTGCGGGCGAGATCGGCCATCTCCGGGGTCAGTCTCTTCGCCATCCGGGTTCCTTCGACGAGGCCGGGGGCTATGCAGTTGACCGTCACCGATGGCGCCATGGCCACGGCGAGGCAGTGGGTCAGATGGATGAGGCCCGCCTTGCTGCAGCTGTAGGCGATGCTGCTCGAGCCCGGGTACAGGCCCCCGATGGATGCGATGTTGACGATCCGGCCCGCTCCATCTCGCCGGAGGCTCGGTGCGAGGGCACGAGCCAGCAGGTAGGGGCCTCGAAGGTTCGTCTCCAGCACCCGGTCCCATGTCGGGACGTCGAGCTGTTCGAGGTCCGGGAACGGGATGCCGATGTTCCACCCGGCGTTGTTGACCAGGACATCGCATCGGCCGTGTGCATCGATGACAGCCGTTGCCGCCTCGCTGATCGAGTCGGAGTCCCGTTGGTCCAGACGAATGATGCTCGCCTTGCGGCCAGAAGCCTCGACGGCCGCTGCCGTGGTCTCCGCTCGCTCGAGGTCGCCGACGTAGGTGACGGCGACGTCGCAGCCGGCCAGGGCGAGAGCTTTCGCAATCGCCCGACCGATGTCCCCAGACGCTCCAGTGACCATGGCGGTCTTGCCCTCGAGATCCACCTGTCGACCTCCCGGTTCGCCAACCCGAACCTACTGCACTGCGTCGGGCCCCGCTTCGAAGCGACCAGAAGCGACCAGCCCGACCGGTCAACCGTGCCAGCTCGCCCCCACATATCAGCGTCCCGGTGGTGCCGCTATCGTCGGCATCGCCGTCGGCATCGCCGTCGATCGTGTCGAGGATCAGCTCTCGCACCGCAAGGCCGCGTGCAGTACTCGTCCGCAGTGCTCGTCTCGTTCGGCCCGGGTCATGGTGCGAAGCCATCGCCGCTCGACCGACACAAACAGATCGGGCAGACTCGCCGACGACTCGGGCGCCCTGCACCCGTCCTGCTCGGCCCTCGTGACCGATGACCTGGCGCTTCGATCACAGGGTGCGCAGGCTCTCGGTGTTCCCGTCGACACTCAGCACCTGGCCTGACACATAGCGCGCCGATGGCGAGAGCAGCCAGGCGCAGGCTTCGCCGATGTCACCTCCGGTGACGAACGTGTGCATCGAGACCTGGCTCGTGTAGCCGGCTCTGATCGCTTCCACCGTGGCGCCGGTGGCCGCCGCCTCCCGTTCGATCACTCCGTCCATACGTGGACCGTCGACCGTGCCCGGGCAAACGGCGTTGACCCGGATTCGGCGCGAGCCGAGCTCCATCGCCCAGGTCTTGGTCAACCCGACCACCGCCCACTTGGAGGCCGCATACGGGCTGCGCAACGGGTAGCCGAAGATCCCGGCGGTAGAGACGATGTTGATGATCGAGCCCCCGTCGCTGATCAGGGGTACCGCCTGGGCGGTGCAGCGGAAGGTGCTGCCGACGTTGACCCGCAGGCAGTGATCGAACGCAGCTGGCTCCAGCTCCTCGACCCTGCCCGTCGGACCGGCGATGCCGACGTTGTTCACCAACCCGTCGAAGCCGCCCATCGTATCCACCGCCGCTTCGAACAGCTCTGCCACGGCCGCTTCGTCGGTGACGTCGAACTGCCCGTCGACGGCGGTGTCCGGATCGATGTCGACACCGAACACCTCGGCCCCGTAGCTGCGAGCGGTCGCCGCAATCGCTGCGCCTATGCCACGGCCTGCTCCGGTCACGACGATGCGCTTGCCCTCCAGCATGGGAGGCAGGCTACCGGTGAGACCGGACCCGGAGGGCGGTAGGTCGACCAGGCGGTGGCTAGCCTCGACCCGGTGCGGTCAGCGTTTCGACCAGCGGTCTACGCCCTCTCAGTGCTGGTACTGCTCGCGGCGGGCGCTGCGGTGGCCGGGATCGACGGCTGGGGGCCGCGCGCGGCCAACGAACCGGCAATCGGGGAGGCCTCGCGATGGTGCGAACGGGTCTCCGGCGGGTTCCTCCGAGAACCGGTGAACACGCTCGGCAATCTCGGCTTCGTCGTCGCCGGGCTCGCGATGTTCGCAACACTGGCTCGGGACACGTTCACAGGTCGGCCGGCCACGAATCGTTTCATCGGCTACTCGCCGACTGCGTCGCTCTATGCGTCGGCTGCGATGTTCCTCGGTCCCGGCTCCATGGCGATGCACGCCACCCATACGTTCTTCGGGGCCTGGATCGACAACGTCTCGATGGTGGCGTACAGCATCGTTCCCGTCCTTGTGAACGTGGCACTTCTCGGGCGCTGGTCGAACCGCACATTCCTCGCGACCTACGCGAGCATTCTTGCGGTCTACGCTGCCGGGTACTGGCTCATCGCCCCGGATCTCGGTATCGGGTTCGAGCTCTTCGAGGTCTCGATCCCGCTCTGGATCATCTCCGAGGTCGTCTATCGCTGGTGGTCGCCGTTGGCCCGGGTCCTCTCCGGGTTCGTCGGATTCCTGGTTGCCGCCGCCTTCGGTATCTTTCCGGCTGAGATGGTCGACAACTTCGGTGAGTACTGGTGGGTGGTGATGTTCTGGCTGCCAGCGATCCTGGCCCGTCGCCCGCCCGAAGGCCGACGACGCTACAAGCCGTGGTTCTGGATCGGGATCGCCTCGTTCCTGATCGCCTATGCGATCTGGCAGACCGGCACCGCCGATCACCAGTGGTGCGATCCCGACTCCCTGGTCCAGCCGCACGCGATCTGGCACCTCCTGTGCGCCGTCGCCACCTGGGCGTTCTTCTCGTTCTTCCGGACCGAGCGTCCGATGCTGCGCCACAGCACGGAGGAGATCGGTGAGTCCAGCCTGTCCACCCAGTCCTGACGCCGAGCACCAATCGACACCATCACGGACGTGCGCGATGGGGAGGTCACCACGTCCGCCTCCTGACGTCAGTGGCCGTCCTGGTCGTCGGTGATGACGAGTGCGCTCTGCTCGGGGTCCTGGCCGATGCTGACGAGTCCGCGGATGGCGTAGTAGAGCATCAGCATGATCGTGATGAAGACGCCACCGGTCGCGGCTCCACCGAGGAGGACCGCGTAGTAGACCCACAGGTACCAGCCGCGGTCGACGTCGGCCTCGCCGAGCGGAAAGCTGAGGAACATGAGGAGCAGTACCGACGCACAGATCACGATGGTGGTGAGCCCGGAGATCTCCCGGATCCGCTTGTAGTGACCTTCGCGGAACTCGAGCTCGTTGCTGATGCTGAACGTGATGAGCGTGAGCATCAGGGCCAGAATCGTCGCGCCCCCGGCGACGTAGGCCGATGCGGCGAATCTGGCCGTGGGGAGCACTGCATCGAGCAGCCGGCGGGCCTCGAAGGCGGTGGCGGTCCCGACGACCACCATGCCGGCGAAGCCGATGAGCGCTGCCGCCACGCCACCAGCGACCGCCGAGCGAACGTCGTGATGTCGCTCTCGCCGTTCTCCCGGGTGCTCGCTTTCGGCCTTGGATGCGTTGCTCATGGGCTGGAGATTTCTGTCGCTGGCAGGACCGGTCCGCGACGACGGACCCACCTATCGCTGTCCCCAGCTCTCGCCTTCGCAAACAAGAGTGCAGCCCAGCGGGCTCGAACCGCCGTCGGCAGCAGATGCTCCTGCGCTGGGCGATACTCAACAGGTTGATCGGGGACGACGACCAATCGAGTACCCTCGACTCGCCCGCGGAACGAGGACCTCGAATGGGTGATGCCACCCCGCCTCCGGGCTGGTACGACGACCACGCCAACCCCGGCGGCAAGCGATGGTGGGACGGCAGGGGGTGGACCAGTCACTCGCACCCGCCGCCTCCAGCGATGGTGCCGCCTCCGCCGAGGCCGCAATCGGCGACCGCTCACCACCGCACGACCCAGCTGTCGACCGAGGCCGAACCGGGTTACGTCGAGTCCCCGCAAGAGCACATCGTCGAGCGCCGGTCATGGAAGAGGAAGTGGGTCCTGGCCCTTGTCGGGATCGCCCTGATCCTGTCGGTCGGTGTCGTGCTGAGCAAGCCTGAGTCACCCGACCTCCGGGCGACAGACGTCGAAGCGGGAGACGATGACGCGACGGCCGGTACTGCGGAGCTGGATGGGCTGCTCGGACGGCCGACCGGTGATGTCCCCACGACGGCCGAATCCACTGTCGCATCCAGCCGGAGTTCGACCGCATCGGTCGCGACGACATCGACGTCGACGTCGTCGACGAGCACGTCCCGGGCGTCATCTCCGCCGACGGCGGGCGCACTGGTCGAATCGTCGTCGACCACCGGGCTGCGAACGACCACCACTGTCACCACCACATCGTCCTCGACGACCGCTCCGCCGACGACGGCGCCACCGAGCACGTCAGCTCAGACCACGATCGGTACGACGACCGGATGCGATCCCAACTACGCAGGCGCATGCGTCCCGATCGCATCGGACGTGGACTGCGCCGGGGGCAGTGGCAACGGCCCCGCCTACGTGCAGGGACCGGTGCAGGTGATCGGGACCGACATCTACGGCTTGGATCACGACGGCGACGGCGTCGGGTGCGAGTAGCAGCGCCCTCCTGCGCGAACAGGTTCGACGCGGCCGACGTCGGCTCCCAGCTGCCGTCGTGCCATCACCGTCGATCGGCGATCAGGATCCGACGGCCTGGATCTCGCCGACCTGGAAGTCGACGACGAGCGGGGGCGAGACGAGGTCGGGCCAGAATCCCCCGCCCTGGGGTACACCGCCGAGGCTCCAGGTGAACTCGTAGGTCGCAACCACCGACAGCCCGTTGGTGCTGTCGGCGCCTCGGCCGGCGGTCGAGTGGCGGAAGGTTCGGGCGCAGTCACCGGCCGTGTCGGGTCGTCCGGTGTACCAGATCGAGCCCGGGTAGGCGCAGGGGGCCATCGCTGCACCGTCGGGGCCCCTGGCGTCGAAGTCCCAGGTGACCAGGATCGGTGTCGCGGTGACGTCGATGCCGCCGCTGGACGCAACGAAGGCACCGGTGTCCTCGACTGCGAGCCAGGTCTTGACCTGGGCCACGGTGTGACGGACATCGAGCGGGGGACTGGTGGCCAGCGCCGCTCCGGGCACCACGATCTGGGCCGCCAGACCGTCGCGGACGAACTCGGGAGGGATCGTGGCGTCGGGGGGCTGACCGTCTCCGACCCAGTACTCGTACGCCATCGTGATCCCCAGCCCCTGGTTGCAGGTCACCTGGTACACGTCGTACGGGGTGACGGTGTCGTAGCCGAGACCAGGCGAGAGAATGTACTGGTAGAAGTGCTCCTCGGTGTCTGCTCTGATCAAGTCGTCGACGACGCCGGCCCGGAGGAGGGTGACCGTCACCGTCGATCCGGGCGTCCATTGCGACGTGTCGTTGGCGACCCACACGATGCTGTGGCGGTCACGCATGCTCTGACCGCAGTAGTTGTTCCATCGGAGGCGGGTGTAGTCGACGGTGTAGGGGTGGGTGCCACCGCCGCTGCCGGGAACGATGACGCAGCGATAGATGATGACCGTCCCGGTCGAGCCCGAGACCTCGACCCGGGTGCCGCTCGGGCAGGACGGCATGGCCGAGGCAGCGGTGGAGGCGCCGGGGACCACCCCGAGGATCGCCAGCATCAGGGCTGCGGTCAGGGCGATGAGAAGACCTCGACGGCCGGCGGGTTCGACCCGCCGCTGCACGATCCCTCCTGGATGGAGCTCGCCGAGACCTTCCACCGCCCGCCTTCCAGGATCAACTCCGCCCGGTGTCGATCCGGCTGGTCATCATAAAGGAAGTCGGGCTCGGCGTCACCTCGCCTGGTCCCCGTGGCGGCGTCGAACAGCCCCGTTGCGATCGACGCCACGCAGTCCTCGATTGCGGCCCGACCGATCCGAAATTCGGTGATCCGCGTCGTGCCGGGAAGGTTCACCGCCGTGCTGCCGAACCCCTGGATCAGATCGTCGATGCGGTTCTGAAAGAAGGTGATGTCGCCGACCAGGCGTCCGCC
>JAHELU010000015.1:10051-18166 GCA_024644005.1 Acidimicrobiales bacterium
ACGGCGATGGCGTCGAGGACCAGCTGGCGGGCTTCGCCGGTCGTCGTCTCGTCGATGGTCGGATTCGCAGGGTCGGGGGATCGAAGAACCCCTGCCGGGCGGCGAGGAACGAAGCGTGGCCGGCCAGGATGCCGTCGACCGCATCGGCCGGGATGCAGCCGCCCGGCGCGATCTCGAAGTCGGAGATGGTCCACTGCCCGGAGGGGTTCGAGGACCGAACGGCGCCGCCGTGGATCAGTACGACGCCGCCGGTCACCGCGGCCAGGCCGCCCGAGATCGCTCCCGATCCTTCGGCCGGCCGATGGTCGGGAAAGACGACGCAGTCCTGGATCTCGGCCGTGCCGGCATCGTCGTCGACGGCGACCCGAACGTGGTGCAGCATGGTCTCGTCGCTGTCCAGGAGGCGGCGGAACGATGCGTTGGCCCGGCCGGAGGTGATGGCATCGATCCGGTCGGCTGCGTCGAGCTCGCCGGCCGCCAGACGGGCCGACGCGTCGAAGGCGTCCAACCACGTCCGCTCGATCGGCGCCTCGCCGGCCGACCTGGAGGGGTTCGGAGGGTCGTCCGGTCCGGGGGCCGGGTCGGCCCTCGAGCTCGGAGCCGCGGTGGATGGGACCGTCGTCGTCCCGGTCGATCCGGCGTCGTCGAGGGCCGAGCCGATCGGATCGTCGGAGCAGGCCGACGCCGTCGTCGCCAGGGCCACGACCATACCCAGCATGGGTGACACTCCCCGCCGCCGCACCGCCAGCAGGGTAGTCGATCTCGGCATCGAATCAGCCCGGCCGTAGCGGTCGTCGCCGATCGGTGGCTTCTGGGCCATCCGGATCTTCCCCTTCGTCGACCCGACGTCGGTCGGCGGATTCCTCGACGTCGAGAAGGCGATCTACGACCACGGCCTCTGAACCGGGGACAGTCGTCACTGGAGCGTGAACAGGTCGCCGGGCTCGCAGTTGAGGGCATCGCAACTCGGCCTCTACCGGACCACCGAGCGCCATGGGTGGGAGTCCGGTGGCAGCATCTCGGGTTCCGTCCTCGGTCTCGATCCAGGTCAATCGATCGCCGAAATCGACGGGGAAGGCCCCGAGTTGAGTTGATACCTAGCTTCACATAGTGTAGTATCGCTAGGTATGAGAGGTCAGTCCTTGAAAGGCCACCTGGACCTGCTCCTGTTGTCGGTCGTCGCCGGTGGCCCGAAGCACGGGTACGCCGTGATGGAGGCGCTGCGATCGGCCAGTGGGGAGGCGTTCGATCTTCCCGAAGGAACGATCTACCCGGCGCTCAATCGGTTGGAGCGAGAGGGTCTGCTCGGCTCGGACTGGTCCGTGGTGCAGGGGCGTCGGCGCCGGACCTACCACCTGACCGGTCGTGGGCGGGAGGCGCTTGCGGAGCAGCGGAGCGGTTGGGAGGAGTTCGTGGCCGCGGTGAACCGAGTCGTTGGAGGGGTGCCATGGCCAGCTACCAGCTGATCGATGACTATCTGGCGGGTCTGCGTCGGCGGATGGCGTGGCGGGCCGACGTCGACGACGTCATCGCCGAGGCAGAGGACCACCTGCGGTCAGCCCTCGAACTGAGGATCGCAGCCGGTGAAGCCGCTGGTGCGGCCCAGCAGGCGGTACTGGCTCGATTCGGTGATCCGACCACCGTGGCAACGGCGTTTGCCGCCACGGGTACCGGAGGGCTGGCGGTGCCGACGAGGTTCACGAAACGGGCAGGGCTGGCTGCGATGGTCGCTGCAGGTCTGTGGACCGCCTTTGCGGTGCTGTGGCTGACCGACGAGCTCGCCGGCCTCTCGGAACGGATCGACCAGTCCCTGGCCCTGCTCGCAATGGCCAGTCTCGTGGGAGCGGCGGCGCTGACCGTGGTCGTCGTCGTCGGTCTGAACCGGCGTCATGGTGGGCTGGGACCGATGGGCACCATCGGATCGGTGCTCGTCGGGCTCGGGGTGCTGGCGACGGTCCCGTTCTGGTTCGTCATGGGCTGGGGTGTGCTGCTCGCTGCCGGCATGCTGCTCGTGGCCCTGGCGGTCCACGCCCGAGGGCTCGCTCCGACCGCTGCCACTGCCGCCTTCGGAGCCGCCTGGACCGTGGGCGTCAGCACGTGGTCCGTGCTCCGGGTCCTGGAGGTCGGCACGCGAGACGAATGGGGGGACTACCCGATCGTGTCGCCGACCGCCATCACCGTCGGCGTCGTCATCCTCGCTCCTGGCCTCGTCGGACTGGGCCGCTGGCTCAGCGGCGAGACCCCGGCGGACCTCGACTCCCCGGAGCCCCTCGCCGCGGCCTGAAGGACTCCCGGACCTCCTTCGAGACGTCGACGAACCGGCATGACGCAGCGAGGACACCACGACCGGGCCGAGACGATGCGGTTGGCGGACGGGCGCACCCTCGGCCGGCGCTCCTATGGCGATCCGGGCGATGTGCCTGTCCTGGCCATGCACGGCTCGCCCGACTCCGCGGTCGTCTGGAGGCTGGCCGACACCGCGGCCGGCGAGGCCGGCGTACGGCTCGTTGCACCGGACAGGCCCGGGTTCGGAGCGAGCACCCCCGACCCAGGGCGATCGATCCTGGACTGGGTCGATGACCTCGATGCGCTAACCGACCATCTCGGCCTCACCACCTACCGGCTCCTCGCGCCATCTCCGCACCTTCGACCTCGTCGACGACTTCACACCCGTCCTCGCCACGCTCATCCTCGCCGCTGACTGACGGGCCTCGCTGCCGAGCGGAGAGGCGACCTGTCCGTTGTGTGGCGGCAGAGGCGATTGGCGGCAGAGGCGATGGCGTCGGCGGCTCGGCTAGGGTCGTGGCCCATGATGGTCGACTACCGGTCCTTCGAGGTCCCGGTCACGAACGGTGCGATCGCGGTGGGTCAGTGGGGCCGTGGTGAGCGGATCGTCCTCGCCTCACACGGGATCACGGCCAATCACCTGTCGTGGCAGCGGATCGCCGAGCTGGTGGTCGAGCGCAGTGACGGCGCCGTCACCGTGGTGGCCGTCGACCACCGGGGCCGGGCCGGCAGCGCATCGACCCCCGGCCCGTTCGGCCTCGCCAGCCACGCCGACGATCTCGTGGCCGTCCTCGACCACATCGGTTCGACGTCGGCTTCGCTGCTCGGGCACTCGATGGGGGCGTTCGTGGCGGCGCTCACCGCCGAACGCCATCCCGGCCGAGTGGAGCGGCTCGTCCTCGTCGACGGAGGACTGCCGCTGCCGGTCGACATCCCACCCGAGGCCGACGTCGAGAGCATCGTGCAGTCGGTCATCGGGCCCGCCCTCGACCGCCTCGATCAGCGCTGGCCCGACGAGGACGCCTACGTCGAGTTCTTCACCGACCATCCGGCCTTCCAACCTCCGAACGAGTGGCCGAGGGCGGCGGAGGCCTACGTTCGCTACGACGCCGTGGTCACCCCCGATGGCGACGTTCGCTCCAGCGTCAGCAAGGAGGCCGTCCTCGTCGACGGCGGCGCAGCCATCGTCGACCGGGCGTCGTCGGCCGCGATCCAGCGGATCACGACGCCGACCAGGCTCCTCTGGGCTCCGAGGGGCATCCTCGACCAGTCGCCTGGGCTCTACGCCCGTGAGCAGATCGACGAGGCCGTCGCCGAGCTCGCCCATCTCGAGGCCGCCCTGATCGAAGACACGAACCACTACACCATCGCCGTTGGCGAGCCCGGGGCCGCCGCCGTTGCCGAGGCGGTCCTGCCGGCCGGCTGAACGTCGACATCGGTCACGTGGCCGGTCGCCGAGCTTCGTTCCCCGCCACTGTCCTCCCGCACGGTTCCCCCGGTCGCGACCTGTTCCTGACCGTCGCTCGTTCCGACCTCATTCGGTCAGTCGGACCGGGTCGCCGATCACCGTCGCCCGCCAGGTGGTGGTCTCGTTGCTGTCGTTGGCGTCGTTGATGTAGACGAGCTTCCACCAGCAGTCGGTGCCGTTGCAGGGCGTGGTGGAGATCGGCACGTGTATTCGCACGGTCCGGTCCTGGAACCAGTTCCGCTGTGATTGCGTCGGGTTGCAGGCACCGCCCGCCGGCGAGGTGACGGCCGAGTCGCCGTTGCACACCTGATTGAAGGGGCCGGCGTCGGTGGTGTACCAGCCGCCGCCGTCGTATCCGAAGCGATCGACGTCGATCGTGTCCCAGGTGAAGCTGGCGAAGTTGCCGAACGGATCCTTGACCTTGACGGCGTCGATGCCGTCGGCCGGGTCGAAGAGGAGGATCTCCAGGGTGTTGCCTGCGTACTCGGGGCCGACCTCGGCCAGGTAGAGCTCGGAGTCGGTGAACGAGCTCGGCGAGCCCGAACCGAACATGTCGCTCTGTGTGAAGGCGCCCATCCAGTTGAGCGCGGAGAGCAGGGGACAGCTGGGATTGGTGGCCGACGTACAGGGGTTCCCACTGGTGTCGACGACGCGCATCGAGTAGAGCACCCGGCCCGACCCGCCGGCGTGCTTCGCCTGGAACACCCAACGTCCGGCCTGGACGCCGACGTCGTGGAACGTGTGCCACTGCGCGTCGTCCCCGGCCGCGGTCCACCCGCAGGCCCCGGTGTTGATCTCACGGCCGAACGTCTCGGTCTTGACCAGATTGGCGGGCGTGACGTTGTCGTAGTCGGTGAACGGCGTGCTGTCGGGAGCGTAGAGCGTGTAGTCGGCCTTGCCCTGGTTCTGCGTGTAACAGCTGCTCCGGATCTGCAGGTACCAGTTGTTCCCGCTGGCGGCGGTGGGAACGTCGATGACGTAGAGGTAGCCGCGGTCCTCGTAGTTGGGGTTGACGCCTCCGGTTGCACCGTGGGTCGAGCTGACGAGGTCTCCTGAGTTGCGGTTGTAGGACTCGGGGAGGATGTTGAGCCAGAAGTGGTCCGGATCCGGGCTGTCCACCCCGTTTCCGAGGGTCGAGGTCGGGTTGCCCATCGCCAGTGGCTTGATGTACTGGGCCGTTCCCCGACGGGGAATACTGACGTCGTCGACACCCGCCAGACCGCCCAGGTAGACGTCGCCGGCCGCCTTCAATCTGACTCGTATCTCCTGAGGACCGATGGATTCCACGAAGACGACGGGAGGCCCGCTCGCAGGGGCTGCGTCGAAGTCGGCTCCGGAGGTGACCAACGTGGCCGTCGGGTACCCGTTGTACTGGATCGTCTCGAGGGCGACCTGGGCCGCCTTGGCCTCGTTCGGTATCCAGACGACCCCGGCGAGCGCGCCTGCGTCGACCGCGCGCTGCACCCGTTGGCCTTCGACGTACCAGGAGCCGACGTCGGTTGCGAAGGCGGCGAATATCAGCAGCGGGATCATCACGAGCGCAGTCAGCGCTGCGACGTAGCCTCGCTCGTTCCGGCGATCGTGCACCGCTGGATCCGGGCCAGGGGGTCCGCACCCGGTCATCCGGCCCTCGGTTCCATGCGCATGACCGTGGTCTCGGTGATGGTGTAGTCACCCAGGGCGAACAGCCCGGTCAACCACGGTTGTTCGAACTCGACCCATGCCCCGACCCATTGGGCCGAGTCGAGGTCCCGGTCGCGCGTTGTCGGGCACCAGTTGGCGGACTTGCCGCTGCCGCAGTCGGTGCCGTCGTAGAACCGGGTGTCCGTGTCGACGTCCGCCAGATCGGCAGTGACGTAGACATTGCAGTTGACCCCACCGGGCGAGCTGGTCACACCGGCGGCCACGCAGCCGACCGGTGGTGCCCCATCGGGGCTGGTCGCCTCGTAGATCACGACGCGCTGGACCTCCCCCCAGTCATCCTCGAAGGTCGCCTTGATCGCCCTGAGACCGAGCTGGTCGGCCTCTTCGGCCTGGCCGGCCTGGGTGATGGTTCGACCGGCGCTCCTGGCGGCCTGGACCGTCGTCTGAGCGTGCCCCCAGGCCACGACGATCTCGAATATCCCCAAGACGAGCGTGATGAACAGTGGTGCCACTATCACCAGCTCCAGGAATGCTGCGCCCCGCTCCCGGGACCGGCCGTGGCGGGGCATCAGCCGTCCACCGGCTCGACCTGGACGACGGTCGAGTCCGAGAGGTCCTGGGTCTGGCCGATGAACCCCATCATGTAGTGGTGCGTCGTCTGCACGTGAACCCCGACGAGGTCGAGGTCTCCGGTCAGTGAGGTCTGGCGATCGGCTGGACACCAGTGACGATCGACCGCACCCGGCCCACATCCGAAGTGGCTCGTCTCCGTGACGCCGTCGGCTTGGTAGTAGTCCAGCGCCAAGTCGGCCGGTAGGTACCGGTTGCAGGGTCGAGCGGGATCGGCGGAGAGCGAGACCGGCTGTGTGTGGCAGAGCGGGTTCATGTCGTCGCCGATCTGATCCACCCGGTAGACGACGACGTACTCGAGCTCGTTCAGCCTGAGCGAGCCCAGGGCGTTCTCGACGGTCGAGAGGATCTCGAAGTCGGCGTTCCGGCGGGCATCGAAGACACTGGCCGACCTGGCGCCAGCCCGGGACGCATTGGTCGTCGTCAGCTCGCTCAGCGACAGCAAGCCCAGCTCGATGACTGCGAACAGCATCAGGAAGAACACCGGCGTGGCCAGTGCCGCCTCGATCAGCACCGCGCCTCTCTCCTCCCCCTCTCGTCGCGCGGCGTATGCCATGGTCCGCAATCGACCTCGGTGGCGTGCTGTTTAGCCGCGCTCCGGGATTGTCCGGACGCCGCGATATCGAGCACGTCTCGTCGAGGAGCCAATGGACTTCGGGCCCTATGACCCATCTCGTTCGCTGCGGACAATGGAGATGGATGGATCCTGGACAGCATGGACTATGGCGGCATCACGTGGTCGTTCTGGGTCACGCTGTTCTGGGGCTTCGCCCTGGCGTTCCATGCACTGGCGTACCTCATCGACGGGCGTCAACTGGAGGAGCGCAAGACCCAGCAGTATCTCGACGAGCAGCGTCGACAGGAAGCCCCGCACTAGAAGACTCCTGGCCGAGCTGGCCGGGCGGCGCTGGCCAGCGGGTATTCGGTGGTCATGAGGTGCCGGTACTGCCAGGATGGGGACCATGACGTTGCGGTGGCAGAGCGTGTGTGTCGACAGTGTCGATCCCGCTCCGCTGGCTCGATGGTGGGCGGAGCTGCTCGGCTGGCGGATCACCTACGAGGAAGCCGACGAGATCGGACTGGAGCCCCCGGAAGGCTCAGGTGAAGACGGCGTGTCACCCGATCTGCTGTTCCTTCGGGTGCCGGAACGCAAACGAGGGAAGAACCGGCTCCACATCGACCTGCGGCCGGACGACCAAGAGGCGGAGGTCGCCCGAGTGGTATCGCTCGGTGCAACTCGCATCGACGTCGGCCAGGACGACGACTCGACGTGGGTGGTGTTCGCCGATCCGGAGGGCAACGAGTTCTGCGTGCTCCGGGCGCTGACCGCCGAAGAGGTCGCCGCGGGTTAGCCTGGAAACGATGGCGCGCCGTCCCGCACAGCCGATGCCAGACGACGTGCGTGACGCACTTCGAGGGCGAAGCCTGCTGGACGCCTACCAGCAGCGGCCGTTCTACCAGCGCAACGACTACCTGGCATGGATCGGTCGGGCCGTCAAGCCCGAGACCAGGCAGAGGCGGCTGGATCAGATGCTGGACGAACTGGCCCAGGGTGGGGTCTACATGGGCATGGACCACCGTCCGAGCCGGCGGCGCTGAGCGGATCGAATCCCGACCGAGGGGCCCGGTGGCAGTTTGGTGCGCTCTCAAGTGCGCTACCTACTATTGGGTGTTCGAGGCTGCGGGTCACGCCCGTCGCTCGAGAGGAGAACGCCATGACCGATCAGGCCGTGTCGGAGACGACGGCGAGCCGAGCCCAGGAGCGAGAGCCGGACTACGGGGTCGTGGTCATCGGGGCCGGCGTCGCCGGGATCTACCAGATCAAGCGGCTCGTCGACCTCGGGGTGAGCGCCACGGTCCTCGAAGCGAACGGGGACCTCGGCGGAACGTGGTACAACAACCGGTACCCCGGCGCTCGCTTCGACTCCGAGAGCTTCACCTACGGCTACTCGTTCAGCGAGGAGATCCTCGACGAGTGGCACTGGACGGAGCAGTTCTCCCCCCAGCCGGAGACCCTCCGCTACCTCAACTTCGTCGTCGACAAGTTCGACCTTCGCCAGTACATGCAATTCGACTGCCAGGTCGAC
>JAHELU010000015.1:18176-37293 GCA_024644005.1 Acidimicrobiales bacterium
CACATCGAGGGCATGGACAGCTTCGAGGGCCCGCCCTTCCACCCCTTCGACTGGCCGCACGAGCCGGTCGACCTCACCGGCAAGCGCGTGGCGGTGATCGGCACCGGCGCGACGGCCATCCAGATCATCCCCGAGGTCGCCGAGCAGGCGGCCCAGCTCACCGTGTTCCAGCGACGGCCGAACTGGGCGGCCCCGCTCAACAACGCACCGATCTCCGACGAGGAGATGGCCGACATCCGACGGCGCTACGACGAGATCTTCGACAAGTGCGCAAGGACCCCCGGCGGATTCGAGCACGAGCCCGACCGTCGCGGCTTCGACAATGTGCCACGGGAGGAGCGGCTCGAGCTCTGGGATCGGCTGTACGACGGACCCG
The DNA here is from genome assembly GCA_024644005.1 of Acidimicrobiales bacterium. Taxonomy (GTDB): domain Bacteria; phylum Actinomycetota; class Acidimicrobiia; order Acidimicrobiales; family SZUA-35; genus JAHELU01. The sequence continues at coordinate 18,553 of JAHELU010000015.1, forward strand.
GATTCGGGATCTGGCTGCAGAACTTCGTCGAGATCTTCATGGACGAAGACGCCAACGCCGAGTTCTCGGACTACATCGCCGATCGGATCCGCCAGCGGGTCGACGATCCCGAGCTGGCCGAGAAGCTCATCCCGACCGACCACGGGTTCGGGATCCAGCGCGTCCCGCTGGAGACGAACTACTTCGAGACCTACAACCGGGACAACGTCCTGCTGGTCGACGCCAGCGAGACCCCGATCGAGCGCATCACGCCGACCGGCGTCCGCACGTCCGCCGAGGACTACGACTTCGACCTGATCGTGTACGCCACCGGGTTCGACGCCTTCACCGGTGCCTTCGATCGGATCGACATCGAGGGCATCGGGGGTCAGAAGCTGCGGGCCAAGTGGGCCAACGGTCCGATCACCTACCTCGGCCTGCTCGTCAACGGCTTCCCCAACATGCTCATCCTGGCCGGCCCCCAGATCGCCGCCACCAACTTCCCCAGGGCGGCCGAGACCGCTGTCAACTGGGCCACGCCGCTGCTCGAGTACGTCTGGGAGCACGGCCACACCCGATTCGAGGCGACCGCCGAAGCGGAACAGGCGTGGTTCGATCACGTGGTCGACATGTACAAGCCGTTCCTGCTCCGCAAGGCGAAGAGCTGGATCACCGGCTACAACTCGAACCTGGAAGGCCACGAGTACGGCCACACGCGCTACAACATCTACAACGGTGGCGGACCGAAGTACGCGGCGCGCCTGAACGAGGTGGCCGACAACGACTACGAGGGGATCACGTTCTCCTGAGCCGCAGCTCAGTCGAGGGTGAGGCGCAGTGTCCGCGCCGCCACCAACTCGTCGCCGTCGTACCCCTCGAGGCGGACGACCGCCTCGGCCGCTTGGGCCGGCAGTGCGATGTCGATCAGGTGTTGGCCGTCCGGGGTCTCCGTACTGGGCCCTACCGGCCTGCCGTTGACGTACGCGTCCACCGTCGGCACGTCCTCGGTGGTGACCTCGAGCGTGAGATCGGTACCGACCGAGGCGGCTATGTCGATCTCGAAGACCCGGGGAGAGCCTGCAGCGAGGATTTCCCCCGCCTTGTCCAACAGCTCCCGGTTGCCTTCGAGCAGGTCGATTCGACTCAGGCCCGTCTGCACGTCCGGGGCCACGCCGAGATCCTCGATGGGCTGGCCAGCCAGGTCCTTCACCCGGAGGGTGCGCCGCAGCGACACCCGCATCGATGCCCCACCGGGCAGCGGCTGCAGCGGACCGCCGACCCAGTCCTGAGCCAGGTCCTCGTGCCGTAGCACGTTGGCGCCGCCGGCACCGGTGGCGGGATCCACGCCGATGACTTCGCCGATCCGGTGGTCCTGGAAGCCGGCGGCGAACATGTCGCAGGCGCTGTAGCAGAACGCGTCGGTGATCAGCACCACCGGCCCGTGGTAGCGCTGGCCGTAGAAGTTGACCAGTTCAACCGGCGACAGCGGAATCCCCTTCGAGTACACCGCCGCGGTCTCGATCGCCGATTCGATCGAGTCGTGCCAATCGCTCATGTCGGCCACGATGGCGGTGAGGTCCGATGTGGCCGGCGTGTTGATGAACTGCGTCGGTTCGGGTTCGATCTCCTGCGGGGTGAACAGTTGGAGGAGGAACTCGGCGGCGATCACGAACCCACCGCCGTTGCCCCTGACGTCGAGGATCAGGCCGTCGCTCGGCATCTCGTCCTCGACGAGGCGGGCGACCTCGTCGACGAAGGCAGGCCAGTTGTTGTCCTTCATGTGGAAGGTCCACAGGCGCAGGAAACCGAAGGTTCCGTGGGCCGTGTCGACGATCTTGGCGGTGATCTCGTCCGGTCGGCTCGTGGGTACGGCCCCCATCGCCTTCAGCTTGGCGGTCGACCGCGGGACCTCGCCCTCGTAGTTCGCGACCCGATCCTCCTCCTGCACCGCACCGGGGGAGAACAGCTGCTTCTTGGCCCGCCGCACCATCTCGGTCCGGAGATCGACGCCGACCTGGTAGCGCAGCGGGACGACGAGATCCTCGATGAACCCTGCAGGATCGGCGGCGCCGGTCACGAGCTCCTGGCCGCTGTCGAACACCCGCCACACGAGCCGGGTCTCCTCGGGACCCGTGTCTGTCTCGTACCTCAGGTCGACCCAGTCCTCGTCGGGTGGCAATGCCGAGCCGAGGAACCGCAGCGTCATGTTCTCCAGTCCTCGGGCCCGGCGGGCCGCGAGATTGCTCCCGGCTTCCTTGTCCGCGTTGCGCCACACGGCGAGCTCGATCGGCATCCCGTTCCAATGGGTGGCCACCACGCCCTCCTGCAGCGTGGCCTCGGTGACCAGGTGATCGGCGATCTTGGACACCAGGTATCGATCCTCGCCACCCTCCTCGTATCGCTCCAGCAGGATCCCGAGAAAGGCGATCCGGCCGGCGTACGGTGCCGGCAAGACGTAGTTGGTGTGCAGATCCCGCAGATCGGTGAAGATCCCGAGCAGCTCGGAGTGGAACAGCCGATCGGAATAGGCCTCGACCCGATACCGCAGGAGCCGGAGGCGCTGGACCGGATCGACCGCATGCATCGCCGCCTTCAGCGGCAGGTGCACGTACAGATCGCGGATGAGCACCTCGGCCTGCTCGATCAGTCGCAGCCGATCGTCAACGTCGAGACCGGCCTGCTGATCGACGAACTCCCGGAAGTCGTGCATCTCACGGACGACACCCAGCCCGTGGCGCCCTTCGAACTCCGAACCGGCACGGATATCCATCAGCGTTGCTCCTTGCTGTTGGCCCGGGCGCTGTCGGCCCCGGCGGGTTGTCGGCCCGGGCGGGTCATCGGCCCGCACGGGCAATGGACGAGAAGATGTCTGCGGTCTGGTCGAGCCAGCCGGCGATGCCGAGCACCGAGTCGACGATGTCGGGCGGATCCGTGTTCAGCTCGTCCGACTGGAGCGCAGCACCGAGGTCGACGTCCGACACCTGAACGCCGGCATGCCGAAGGAGGAGTGACAGCTCGTGGGCGATCAGCGCGCTGCCGACGACGGTGGGGTGGATGCCGTCGAGCGAGAAGATGCCGCCCTCGGTCCTGCGGCCGCTCTTCGACCGGAAGAACCGCGTGCCGAGGAGCGGATCGAGTCGGTCGAGGGGCTCGGGCCACTGGTAGGGCACGAATCCCGCCGGTCGTGCCGATCGGTCTTCGATGTAGCGCTTGGTGGCCATCGAATCGAGCCGATCGCCGAGCTCGAAGACGTGCCAACCGGCGCCGCGTGCGGCGGCTGCGGCTCGGATGTGCTCGTTGTAGGCGTCGATCGCCGCATCGGCGTCCCGTGCCTCGCTGTGGGTGATGTGCTTGTCACGCCCGGGTTGGAAGCTGTCGTCGTCGATCCAGATGCGGGTGTAGTACTCGAAGTACCGCGATCCTGGCGCCATCTTGCCGTTCACACCCCTGGCCAGGGGGATGATCGTCACGTGGGGCACGGTGGTGAGGACGGTGTGCTCCGCCCCGACTGCGGCCGCGGCCTCGACCACGGCGTCGTACTCCGCGGCGAAGTGGTGCGGCTGCCAGAGGGTGTACCGGCCCTTGGCGTCGAGGTCGTCGTAGCCCGGTCCCGACCAGTGCAGCTCGAGGTTCGACGCCACCTGGAGGGCGTTGTTCGACCCGAGCATCACGACGAGAACCTCGAGCCCGCCGTCGTCGGCGATCGCCTGCGCCGCGTCGAAGACGGTCTTGTCCGGACCGGCGGTGGCCAGGACCCGGCGGGCGATGCGCAATCCGGCCGCTTCCGGAACTTGGTCGATGAGGTCGTCGTCGGCCCGGACGCCTGGTATCCGGCGGTCGCACTCAGCGGCGGTCAGCGACAGCGCGTCGCGCAGGTCGAACCCGAGGATGCCGAGGTTGTGGTACGGCCCCGCCTCGGGATCGACCACCGGTGGTACCGACCCGGGACCGGCCTCCCAGTGGTCCTCGACCTGGTCCATCCAGCGGCGAACCAGGAGCGCCGCCAGGGGCACCTCGTGCCAGCTCAGCTTCGTGCCGAACCGATCCAGCACCTCGGTCGCCAGGTGCTCGAGATTGACCGGCAGGCCCCTGTCCGCCGTGGCGACGATCGGCGACCGGAAACCGTCGCCGACGCCCATGGCATCGGCCAGGAACTGCGGCCACGACAGGCGCCCGTCCACCGCGGCACCGCTGCGCACGCCCTGCGTGATGGAGTCACCAACGGTGACCAATCGATGCTTCGCCATGGGTCCCTCCTGGTCGCGTCCGCCGCGAGGCGGCCGCTCCGACCTCGTCTGATCGTGATCTGGTGGTGATCTGGTGGTGCGGCCGCGTGCCGGTCCACAACCTAACACGGCGGCGGTGGCGCCGACGGGGGAACCGGGGCCCTCGATGCGGTGTCGAGAGGCCGGCTCTCCTCCGGATCGGTCACCGGGGCCCATGGGTGATCCATCGGGGTGCGGGTGACGAACCAGTGGTTGTACACCTGCGATGAGGAGGCAGCGCACTGCCATCGTCACTCGACACCGTCCTCGGTCCCCGGCCGGCGCCTGGCCGACGCGATCCGGTCCGGCTTCGCCCGGCCGATGATGGTCCGCATTCGGCCGACCCGCCGGCGACCGGGGGAGTAACATGTCAAGCGATGACGCAGGCGTGCGCCTGGGATCGGGCCATCGCTTCCCGCCTCCTGGCGGGGGATGACACCGCCCTGGCCGCGGCCTACGACCAGTACGGCTCGCTGGTCCATGGCATCGCCACCCACCTGATCGGACCGGAGAGAGCGAACGACGTGACGCAGGAGGTCTTCATCAGCCTGTGGGAGCGGCCGGAGCGCTTCGACCCCGACCGGGGCGCCCTGCGGACGTTCCTGGCGGTCCTCGCCCGCCGTCGAGCGATCGACGAGCTGCGATCCAGCTCCCGGCGGGAGGCCAGGGAGCATCGCTCCCGCAACCAGGTCCCCGAAACGGTCCCGAACGTCGAGGAGGCGGCGCTGGCCGTGATCGCCGCAGAACGGATCCGGGTTGCGCTGGAACGGCTGCCGGCCGAGCAGTGTCAGGCCATCGAGCTGGCCTACTTCGAAGGACTGACGTTCAAGGAGGTCGCTCGGGCCACCGGCTCGCCGGAAGGCACCACCAAGTCCCGGCTCCGACTGGGGTTGGGTCGCCTGGCGAGGGATCTCGCCGACCAGGCCGACCGGGGGGAGCCGACATGGATCTGACGCCGGAGGAGCGGGACGAGCTGCTGGCAGCGTGGGCCCTCGACGCGCTGGACCGCGAGGACACCCGACGGATCGAGCGCGTCCTGGCCGCCGACCCGGAGCTCGCCGCCCAAGGCCAGGAGCTTCGCAACGTCGTCGCCCTGCTCGGCGAGTCGGTGGCCGTGACCCCGCCGCCCGAACTGAGATCCGACCTGCTCGACCGGGCTGCGTCGACGGGTCCGGCCACGATCGAGCCAACCGACCCGCTCTCGCTGCTCGAGACGCAGATCGAGGCCCTGCACGAGGTCCTGGTCCAGTTGGACGACGAGGGCTGGACCCGGCCGGTCGACCCCTACCCGTGGTCGGTTCACGGTCTCGTGGCCCATCTCCTCGTCATCGAGCGGTACACCAGGGTCCAGCTCGGACTCGACCCACCCGGCCGGACCGAGGGACCTACCGGCCATCTCGAGCTCGGGGTAGACGAGATCGAGGCCCGACAGGCCGGCTCGCCGATCGACACTCGAACGGCATGGCGTGATGCCGCAACGGCCACGGTGGCTGCGCTGCGTGCCGGTCACGGGCCGTCTCCCGATGGCACCGTCGACTTCCACGGCTTCGCGCTCACCGTTGGGAATCTGGCGATCGTTCGCGCCTTCGAGATCTGGACCCACGCCGATGACATTCGCCGGGCGGTCGAACGGCAGGTCGTCGACCCGGCACCGGCCGATCTCCGGGCGATGTCGAGGCTCTCGGTCAGGAGCCTGCCCGTCGTGTTGCCACTCGTCGCACCCGAAGCCGACTTCGGCGGGGCCCGAGTGGTGCTCACCGGGGCCGGAGGCGGCACGTTCGACCTCGGGGAGGCCACGAACCGGGATGTGCTGGTCGTGGCCGATGTCATCGACTATTGCCGGTTCGCGGCCCGGCGGATGAGCCGCGAACAGCTCGCACCGGTGATCGAAGGCGACCGGGAAACCGCCGACCACCTCTTCGCCGCAGCTCGTGTCCTCGCCATCTGAGCCGGAGCTCGAGCGGTCGTTCGGGTGGTGGGACATGTTCGTCCACCCCGACGACGATCCCCGAGCCGACGGCGGGTTCGACAACGACGAGCGCGCCACGCTCGTCGGGTACCTGCGGGACCGGCGGCTCACGCTCGAACTGAAGTGCGCCGGCCTCGACGCCGAGGGGATGGCCCGTCGGTCGGTTCCGCCGTCGGACCTGTCGTTGCTCGGTCTCGTCCGTCACCTCGCCGAAGTGGAGCGCTACTGGTTCCGCAACGTCATGGTCGGCCAGGACGCCCCGCCCCACTATGCGGTGGACGGTGTCAACCTGGAGCTCGACGGTGCCGTGGCCGATCCGGGACTGGTGGCCGAGGCGTGGGACACCTGGCGGGCGGAGGTCGCGTTCGCCGAGCGGTTCGTGGCCGATGCACCCGACCTGGGCATCCTCGGCCGGCGAGAGGAGATACCCTTGCGCCACGTGCTGGTGCACCTGATCGAGGAGTACGCCCGCCATGCCGGCCACGCCGACCTCCTGCGGGAGCGGATCGACGGGCGGGTGGGTCAGTAGCGTGCCCGAACCGTTCGTGCCTGCTGACTTCCAGGTGCCCGCCGGTCTGGACGGACCGGGGTTCCGGCTGGAGCCGCTCGGGCCGGAGCACAACGAGCGGGATCATGCTGCCTGGATGTCGAGCATCGACCACATCCGCTCGACGCCCGGCTTCGACCTCGCCGAGCGGGCGTGGCCCGTCGAGATGTCCCTGGAGCAGAATTTGCAGGATCTCGAGATGCACGCCTCCCACTTCGAGCAGCGGACCGGGTTCACCTATTCGGTCCTCGACGGTGATCAGGTGATCGGCTGTGTGTACATCTACCCCGCCATCCGATCGGGGTCCGACGCCGAGGTCAGGTCCTGGGTCACCGCCGAACGGGCGGAGCAGGACCCAGCCGTTCGGGACGCCGTCTCTGCGTGGCTGGAGCGGGCGTGGCCCTTCGCCGAGCCGCACTACGCTTCGGCTCGATCGGAGCGCTAGCAGGGCGCTGACCGCTGGTGCCGGTCCGCCCGCTCGTCGAAGGGTGTCACCGGTGTCGGCTCGCCGGTTCCGAGATGTAAGCGATCTCAGTTCGACACAATCTGGGTTGATGCCTCGCAAGCGGCCGCAGCAACCATTACAGTTCCTTGTCGATGATTGCAGCCAAGGCGGATGGCTCAACACGGGCTCGATGTCACCAGCCCGGCGGTAGGAGGTGGCCCAGCGGACCGATCGGTCGGCGCTGGCCCGGCGCGCCCGGCGGTGCACGGTGGCTCGGTGCCGCCCTGCTCGGCCTCGTCGTGGTGACCGGCGTCCTGCCCGGCGCAGCCCAGACGACGACGGCCCCCACGACCACGACCACCGCCACGACCGCGTCGACCACCGCCTCGACCACCACGACGACGGCCCCCACCACGACGGCGCCGCCCACCACGACGACGGCCCCACCGACCACTGCGACCACGGCCGCCCCCACCACCGCCAGACCGACGACGGCAGCGCCGACCACCGCAACGACAGCGCCATCGACCACCACCGCCACCACCGCTCCCGGCTCGACGACGCCAACCACTTCGGCGACGTCGGGCGCCACCAATCAGGCCGAGCGAGATCGGCTCCAGGCCGCAGAGTCCGCCAAGGCCCGCCAGGTCGATGCGGCCAACGCCCGACTCGACGATCTGAGCGACGCCCTGGCAGTTCTCAAGGCCGACGTGGCGAGCCAGACCGCCGAGGTCGAGATCGCCAACCGCCGCCTGACCGACGCCCTGGCCAGGGCCGAGGCCGCTGAACAGGACGTCGTGGCCCTCGAGGCCCAGGTGCGGGAGCTCGAGTACGGGCTCAGCGATCAGGCCATACGATCGTTCAAGGGCGAGATCGTCGAGGGCGCCGTGCTGGCCGTCGGCACCGATCCGAATCAAGCGATCCGGATGCAGGCGATGCTGGCCAAGGCCACCCAGTCCGACATCGACTACGCAAATGTGCTGTCGAACGTCAAGGAGGACCTGGAGATCAGGCGTGCCGCCGCCGATGAGGCGGTCGCCATCGCCGACCAATCGAGAGCCGAGAGCCAGGCCGAGTTGGCCGAGCTCGAGGACGACCGGCTGGCCCAGGGCCAGTTGGCGGCCGCCGCCGAGCAGCGGCTCGATCACCTCCTGTCGGAACGGGCCGCCCTGGCCAGGCTGGGGGCCGACGAGGAAGCCGGGCTCGATGTCGATGTCGAGAACGAGCTCGTGGCGCAGCTGGCCAGCGCCCCGGCCCCGCCACCGTCGTCGAGCACGCCGGCTGCGGCCACCACCTCGAACTCCGACATCCGGGTGGCGGGCAACGGCATCGAGGTCCACGTCTCGATCGTCGACGACGTCCGCCGGCTGCTGGCCGATGCGGCTGCCGATGGCGTCGAGCTGGCCGGCGGTGGCTACCGCGACTCGGCCGGTCAGATCGCAACCCGCAGGAACAACTGCGGGACATCCAACTATGCGATCTACGAGATGCCGTCGAGCAGGTGCCGTCCCCCCACCGCCCGCCCCGGCCGCTCGATGCACGAGCAGGGCAAGGCGATCGACTTCACCTACAACGGCAGCATCATCAGGAGCCGCTCCGGTCCGGCCTGGAACTGGCTCCGTGCCAACGCAGAGAAATACGGCCTGTACAATCTGCCGAGCGAGCCCTGGCACTGGTCGACCAACGGCCGCTGACGCGCTCGCTGGCCTTCCGGTGCCGACACCGGTGGAGCCCCGGCTCGCTGCCGCACCGGATCCACGAGGCCCCGATCAGCCTCGGGCAGACCGATAGGAGCACAGACCATGGACACCGTCGTCGTACGCTACCGGCCGAAGCGGGACCGGGCCGATGAGAACCAGCGCCTCGTCGAGGCGGTCTTCGCCGAGCTGGCCGCCGCCGATCCCGGCGGGCTCCGCTACACGACGTTCCGCCTGGCCGACGGGACGTTCGTGCACGTGGCCCAAACCGATGGTGAGGCCAACCCGTTGACCGACATCCGAGCCTTTGCCGAGTTCCAGCGGGACATCGGGGAGCGGTGTGAGCCCGGCGAGGGACCGAACCCGCAGCCGGCCGTCGTCGTCGGCAGCTACGGCACCGATCTGATAACCGACTGACCGCGTCGCCGAGCGGTAGGCCACCCGCCGTCAGTTGGGCTCGGCCACCCGCCTGCTGGCGAGCTCGTCGAGGCCGAGGTCGGTTCGCAGTGCCGCCGACGGCTCGACCGTGCCGCCATCGAGCGGTGTCCCGGTGCCGTCGGCGATCCGCACCATCATGGCGAAGTTGGCGCACACGGCGGCCGCATCGATCAACCCGCCCTCGCCGACTGCGTCGGTGAGCATCGACCGGTCACCGTCGTCCACCGTCCCGGCGTGGACCCGTTCGGCGAACGCGGTCAGCACCGCCCCACTGGCCACACCGCCGTCGCCGTGACCGCTGCCGCTCACGGCGTCGAGCTCGACGTCGGCCTCGGCCGCTGCGCCGCTCAGACCGAGCAGCATCGCGTGTGACGTCGTTCAATAGAAGCACTCGTTGAGCAGGGACGTCCTGGCCGCCAGCAGCTCGACCTGCATGCGGTCCAGCGCCCCCCGGCTCCAGGCCAGGTCGTTCACCAGCGCCTCCGGCGGTACGTACTGGGCGGCCGACAACCGCTGCCACGCCTCGACCGCCACCGGCACTGCGCTCAGGGCCTTGCGGACATTGGCCCCTCCGGATGGCACGGTTGGCACCCAGTGGGTCGAGACCTCGGCACCGGGCGATGTCATACCGTCCGGTCGGCCGTCGGCCGGTCCCGGTAGCGGCAGCGGTTCTGCACCGATGGCGGCGGCGAACACCTCCAGGCAGGTTGCCGTGGCCACCACCGACACCAGCTCGACGTACTGCTCGGCCGTGATCCCCCGATCCAGGACGCTGCGATACCAGTCCTCGGTCAGCGTCCCCGGATGGTTGGTCAGCCGCCACACGGCATCGACCGCCACCGCCGGCAGGATCTCGTCATCGTCGATCAGGCCGGTGACGCTCGTCGGGCCGACCCAAGGAGGGAGCGCATCGGCCCGCCTGGCCCGCTTGACCTGGCTCACGATGGCCAGCCGCTCGGCGGCCGTCCAGTGGTTGCCCGGACCGGCCCACGCCTCGACCGTCCGCCGGTGGGCGTCGGCCAGGTCCGGTCTCACGGCATAGCGACTGTCGGCGTACGGCTCGGTCATGTCGTCTTTCTAGTCTGATCCAGACTGCAGCTCCACCGCCGAGCCCCCGGTGGACTTTCACCGGCCGGTCCCAGCTGGGAGAATTCCGGCATGGATCCGACCTACACCGAGCAGGCCGAGGCGTTCCGCCGCAAGATCCGGGACTTCCTGTCCGAGCAGCTCCCGGCCGACTGGTCCGGGATGGGGGCGCTGTCGCCAGGCGAGCGGACGGCCTTCATCGCCCGGTGGCGTCCGGTCCTGGCCGAGCACGGGCTGCTGGCGGTGGCGTGGCCCGAGCGGTACGGCGGGGCCGGGCTCTCGATGCTGGAGCGGACCGTGCTCGCCGAGGAGTTCGCCAAGGCCGGCGTGCCGACCGGCAACGACAACGACATCTTCTCCATCGGCATGTTGGGCCACACCCTCATCGAATGGGGAACCGAGGAGCAACAGCAGCACTTCCTGCCCCGGATCCTCGACGGCACCGACGTCTGGTGCCAGGGCTACAGCGAGCCGAACTCGGGCTCCGACCTGGCGTCGCTCGCCACCAGGGCCGAGCTCGACGGTGACGAGTGGCTCATCAACGGGCAGAAGATCTGGACCTCCCAGGGCCACAACGCCAACTGGATCTTCGTGCTGTGCCGGACCGACCCGACCGTTCGCAAGCAGGCCGGCATCTCGTTCCTGCTGTGCCCGCTCGATCAGCCCGGGGTCGAGGTCCGGCCGATCGTCAACGCCTCCGGCCACCACGACTTCAACGAGGTGTTCTTCACCGACGCGAGGACGGGCAGGGACAACGTGGTCGGCGGCGTCAACAACGGGTGGGCGGTGTCCAACACCCTGCTGGCCTACGAGCGGGGTGACGACGCCACGATCACCGGCATCCGCCACGGCGACGAGCTGCGGCGCCTGATCGCCGTCGCCCGGGATCGGGGCCGGATCGACGACCCGTTGATCCGACAGCGCCTGGCATGGTGCTACACCAAGGTCCAGATCATGCGCTACCAGGGCCTGCGGATGGTCACCGATGCGCTCAACGGCTACCACCAGGGCCCCGAGTCGTCCCTCAACAAGCTGCTGTGGTCGGAGTACCATCAGCGGCTCACCGAGCTGGCCATCGAGCTGATCGGGGCCGAGGCGATGACGCCGAGCGGTCGGGACGCCGCATCCGGGGTGGGGCTCGACGACGTCGGCAGCCCCTACTCCTCTGCGGCCTGGGTCACGACGTTCATGGGGGCGCGGCCGGCCACGATCTACTCCGGCAGCTCGGAGATCCAGCGCAACATCGTCGGCGAGCGGGTGCTCGGCCTGCCCCGGGAACCGAGGAACGACACCGGGCCCTGGAACGAGACCGTGCGGTCCTAGGGCGCTCGCGTCCAGATCCAGGTTTGCGGTGGCCGACCATGGCCGGCCTGGGGTAGACCGGAGCGATGGCCCCACCGCTGCGATTCGGTTTGATGTACGACTGCCGGCGAACCCCGGACAGCCCGCTGTCGATGACCGATGTCTATGCCGCCACGCTCGACCAGGCCGTGCTGGCCGATCGACTCGGCCTCGACCACGTCTGGTTCACCGAGCACCACTTCCTGGCGGACGGCTACCTGCCGGCGTTCCAACCGCTGGCCGGGGCCATCGCAGCCAGGACCGAGCGGATCCGGATCTCGACCGACATCGCGCTGCTCCCGCTCTACCACCCGATACGGCTGGCCGAGGAGCTGGCCGTCCTCGACCACATCTCGAACGGTCGGATGGAGCTGGGGATCGGCATGGGCTACGTGCCGGAGGAGTTCCAGGCTTTCGGGGTGCCGCTCCGCAACCGGGTGTCGATGACCGAGGAGGGCATCGACATCCTCCGGCTGGCCTGGAGCGACTCGCCGTTCGACTACGAGGGTCGGCGCTACCGGCTGTCCGGTGTCGACGTCCATCCCAAGCCGGTCCAGCCGGGTGGGCCGCCGCTGTGGATCGCCGCCATGAGCGAACCGGGGGCGCTGCGGGCGGCCCGCTTCGGTACGAACCTGTTGCCCCAGGGACAGCGGGCCGAGGTGCTCGACCCGTACCGGGCCGCCGTGGCGGCAGACGGCCGCGATCCGGCCGACTATCGGGTCGGGATCATCCGATCCTTCTACGTCAGCGATGACCGGGAGCGGGACTGGCCGCTCTTCCGAGAGGCCGAGCGCTTCAGGATGGCCGTCTACGACCGGTTCATGGCATCGACCCCGGACGACTACGGCTGGCGGGAGCGGGGCGGCATACCGCAGGGCTCCTTCATGGGAACGGTCGAGGAGTGCGTGGCCGAGATCGTCTCCTTCGTCACCGACTACGGCCTGACCGACATCGCCTCGTCCGGTCTGCCTCCAGGGGTCGATCCGGAGGTCATGGACCGCAACGTCGAACGGCTGGCCACCGAGGTGCTGCCCGAGGTCCGACGCAGGCTGGCGGCGGCCGGCTCTGGCGGGGATTGAATTGGCACCGGTCGATCCCACCGTCGTCGAGATGCCGGAGGACACGGCCAGCGGCGCGATGCCGCCGTACCGTCGACTGCTCGACTGGCTCGAGGCCGAGGTGGCCGGTCTGACCACCGAGCAGTTGGACCACCACGACACCAGTCCCGAGCACGAGTGGCTGTGGTGGTCGATTCGTCGCCAGGTCTCCCACATCGCCTGGGATGCCCTGGTGTTCACCCATCGCCGCTGCGCCCATCTCCTGTGGCCGGACGGCGACGAGCCCGAACCGGTGGTGTGGCGGCACCATCACCTCGGACCGGAGATGAAGTACGACCGGCGACTCGACGAGGACCTGTACTGGGAGGTGCCCGATCTCGTGGAGAAGCTGGCGATCGGCATCGGCTGGCTCGAACGAGTGGTGACCGAGCGATCGATCGAGGAGCTCCGAGCCGAAACCACCAGCATCCGCGGGACCTACTTCTGGCGTTACGTGATCACCACCCTGCCCCGAGGGGCCGGCCCGGACCCGACGAAGCCGGGCTTCATCTCCTACACGCTCGAGGCGTCGCTGTGGATGGTGTTCTACGAGCAGCTCACCCACATCCGGACCATCCAGCGGCTCAAGACCCACCAGGGTCTCGGCCTGGTCAGCGAACTGCCGAGGGTCGGCTACCTGCGGTTGCCGGAGTACTGGGGCGACACCGACGCCAACGGACCGTCGATGGAGCGCCTCCCCACCGGTTGAGCGGTCCCGGCAGCGGACCCTCGGTTCCTCCACCGCCGTCTTTGGCCGCTTCCGGCCGGTCCTCTACGATCGTGCCCAACGCCGGACCGGAGGAGTTGCCATGTCGTGGGATTTCGAGACCGATGAGGAGTTCCAGGCGGAGCTCGACTGGATCGACGAGTTCGTCAGGACCGAGATCGAACCGCTGGACTTCGTCGTCAAGTCCCCCTACGACCTGAACGACCCGATCAGGGCGGAGGTCATCCCCCCGCTCCAGGAGAAGGTCCAGGCCAGGGGGCTGTGGGCCTGTCACCTCGGCCCGGAGCTCGGCGGGCTCGGCTACGGCCAGGTCAAGCTGGCCCTGATGAACGAGATCCTGGGCCGGGCCCGCTCGGCCCCGACGGTGTTCGGCTGCCAGGCCCCCGATACCGGCAACTCCGAGATCCTGGCCCACTTCGGCACCGACGAGCAGAAGGAACGGTTCCTGGAGCCGCTGCTGCGCAACGAGATCGTCTCCTGCTACTCGATGACCGAGCCCCAGGGCGGGGCCGATCCCAAGGTCTTCACGACGAGGGCCGAGCTGGACGGAGACGAGTGGGTCATCAACGGCGAGAAGTGGTTCTCCTCGAACGCCCGCTACTCGTCGTTCCTGATCGTCATGGTGGTCACCGATCCGGACAATCCGCCGTACCAGCAACAGTCGATGTTCCTCGTCCCCACCGATACGCCGGGGGTGGAGATCGTCCGCAACGTCGGGCTGGGCTACGAGACGCCGGGCGTAGACGAGGGGTCCCACGCCTACATCCGCTACAACGACGTGAGGGTTCCCGCCGATAACCTGCTTGGCCCGAGGGGCGGCGGGTTCGTGGTCGCCCAGACCAGGCTCGGTGGTGGCCGTATCCACCACGCCATGCGAACCTCCGGTCGGGTCCAGCGGATCTTCGACATGATGTGCGAGCGGGCGATCAGCCGGACCACCCAGGGTGAGCTCCTGTCGAAGAAGCAGATGGTCCAGGAGATGATCGCCGATTCCTGGATCGAGATGGAGATGTTCAGGCTGCTCGTGCTGCGGACGGCCTGGCGGATCGACAAGTACCAGGACTACAAGCGGGTCCGCAAGGACATCTCGGCGGTCAAGGTCGCGATGCCCGGCGTCTACCGCAACATCGCCTCCCGGGCCCTGCAGATCCACGGCTCCCTCGGGGCCTCGTGGGAGATGCCGTTCGCGAAGGAGGTCATCGAGTCGTTCCACATGGCCCTGGCCGACGGTCCGACCGAGGTCCACAAGGTCCAGGTCGCCCGGCGGGTGCTCGACGACTACGTGCCCTGCGACGACCTGTTCCCCACGATGCATCTCCCGAAGCGCCAGGCCGCGGCCGAGGCGCAGTACGCAGACGTGCTGGAACGTCATCTGGAAACCCAATGACGGCCGACGGCCCGGCATGACCCGGTCGTCATGAGCGCTCGGGTCGTGCTGGCGGTCGTCGTACTGATCGCTGTCCTGATCGGGGCCAACTTCACGGTCCTCAAGTTCGCCCTCGACCACACGACGCCCCTGCTCCTGGCCGGCATGCGAACCGTCATCGGCAGCACGGTCCTGATCGGCCTGGCCCTCCTCCGTGGCGAGCGATTCCCGCGACGGACGGCCGATCTCGGCAACATCGCCGTGGTGTCGGTGAGCATCACCACGGTGTCGAGCGGGCTCCTGGTCATGGGGGTCAGCCGGGTCCCGGCCGGGGTTGCCTCGCTCATCTCCAGCACGATGCCGCTGTTCACGGCCGCGCTGTCGTTCCTGCTGCTGGCCGCCGCGGTGAGCAGGATGGGTGGGATCGGGCTGGCGCTCGGCTTCGTCGGCACCGTGGTGCTCGCCTCGCCGTCGATGTCGGGCAGCACGGCAGCGATCGGGGTCACCATGCTGGTCGGCTCGGCGCTGGCCTGGGCGTTCGGCAACGTCTACATGAAGTGGCGGGACTTCGGCCGGGTCAGCCCGATCATGCTGGTCGGGGTGCAGCTCATGATGTCGGCCGCGGTGCTGATCCCCGTGGCGCTGGTGGTGGAGGGAACAGCCGAGACCGACTGGTCCACCGGCTTGCTCTACCCCCTGCTCTACGCCTCGATCCCGGCCAACGCCGTCACCTTCGCCCTCCTGGCCACCGTGGCGACGAGGGCCACGCCGACCCAGGCTGCGGCCAGCGCCTATCTCATACCCGTCTTCGGCGTCACGTTCGGGTGGCTGCTCCGTAGCGAGCGACTGGGTGCCGCCGAGGCCGTCGGTGGTGCGCTGGTCGTCACCGGGGTGTATCTCGTCGTCACCGCGTCGGCCCGGGCCACCACGGCTCGACCGCAACCGCCGACGGCTGCGGTCGATCGATCGGCCGACGCCATCGGCTGAGCAGTACAGGGGACCGGCGCAACCGCTGGCCACCCCAGCCCGGGACGTGACACGATCGGGCCATGATCAAGCTCACGTTCTGTCTCCGGCGGCTGCCCTCGTTGTCCAGGGAGGAGTTCCAGGACTACTGGCGCAACACACACGCCGACCTCGTGGCGGCCCGAGCGGAGGCGCTCGGTATCCGGCGGTACGTACAGGTCCACACGGAGGACCTACCGGGCCTGCATCGGGCACTGCAGGCGAGGAACGGCGGGGGACCGGAGCCGTTCGACGGCGTCGCCGAGGTGTGGCTGGACTCGGTCGACGACGTCGTTGCGGACGATCCGGCCGCCCATCAGGCGGCGGCCGATCTGCTCTTGGACGAGGCCAACTTCATCGATCTGGCGAACTCCCCGATGTTCCTCGCCACCGAGCACGAGATCATCAGCCCCTGAGGAGACGGTGGTGGGGCGGCCGAAAAAACGAATATTCGGCGGCCGAGAGGAGAGAACAGCCGCCGAATATGCGCTTGTCGTGCAATTCCGACGTTAGGCAACGGAAGCGTTGCCGTCAATTAGCCAAATGACTCAGAACCCGGCCGTTCCGGCTCCGGCGGCCGAAATCGCCAGGCTGGACCGGTCCGGTTACGCTCGGTTCACCGATGGCCGAGCGCAGATCAACCAGCACCGCCGGCTGGCGGTTGCTGGTGTCGTCGATGCGCCGCCAGCGGGCCGGTTTGATCATCGGCATGCTGGTCGGTCTCGGATGGGCTGTCGGCCGCGTGACCATCCCCCTCCTGGTCCAGCTCGGCATCGACCGGGGCATCGAGCAGCAGCGGGCCGGTCAGGCCGACAGCCTGGTCCGGTGGTCGCTGGCCATCCTGGCGGCCGGCGCGTTGTCGGGGGTGATGCTCGGGTTGCGCCGCTATGTGGCCTTCTTCAACGCCCGCTTGATCGAGGCTCGCCTGCGGGACCGGATCTTCGCCCACATCCAGCGGCTGCACTTCGCGTTCCACGACGCCGCGGCGGCCGGCGATCTGATGAGTCGGGCCAACACCGATCTCCACCAGTTCCAGAACTTCGTGACCATGGTCCCGATGCTGACCGGCAGCGTCCTGACGGTGGTCGCGGTCGCGCTGATCATGGTGGTCATCCAGCCGCTGCTTGCGGTGCTGGCCCTGATCGGTCTGCCACTCGTCTACGTGCTGGGGCGGGCGTTCTCCAATCGGCTCTTCCCCCAGGTGGCGGAGGTCCAGAGACGGTCTGCCGAGCTGGCCTCCGTGGTGGAGGAAGCCGTCGTCGGCGTCCGGGTGGTCAAGGGCTTCGGTGCCGAGCGGTTGCAGGCCGAGAAGCTCTCGGCCGCCGCTGACGACGTCTACCGGCCGTCGATGCGGGCACTGCGGATCCGTGCCCTGTTCCTGCCGGCGATCGAGATCGTCCCCAACCTCGGGCTGATCGTGGTGCTGGGCTACGGCGGCAATCTGGTGCTCGATGGTCGCATGACCATCGGTCAGCTCGTGAGCTTCAACATCTACGTGATCCTGCTCGTCCAGCCGCTCCGGGCGCTCGGCATGGCGGTGACCACCGGTCAGCGCTCGGCCGCTGCCGGGGCCAGGGTCGAGGAGCTGCTGAGCACCGCACCGACCATCGTCGCCCCGACCAGGCCGATGGCGCTGCCGACCGGACCGGGGAGGGGCCGGGTCGAATTCCGCGACGTCTCCTTCGGCTACCACCCGGACGCAGCACAGGCGGTGCTCGACGGGTTCTCCCTCACCGTCGAGCCGGGGGAGTCCGTGGCGCTGGTCGGGCCGACCGGCTCCGGCAAGACCACGGTCGCCAATCTCCTGCCGAGGTTCTACGACGTCGACGGCGGCTCGATCCTGCTCGACGGCGTCGACATCCGTCGGCTCCGCCCTCAGGACCTGCGGCGCCAGGTCGGCCTGGTGTTCGAGGAGACATTCCTGTTCAGCGCCACCGTGGCCGCCAACATCGCCTTCGCCGATCCGGGCGCGACGATGGCCGACATCCGGCGGGCGGCGGTTGCGGCCGGGGCCGACTTCGTCGACGATCTCCCGGACGGCTTCGACACCGAGGTCGGTCAGCACGGCTACTCGCTCTCGGGGGGACAGCGGCAGCGGCTGGCCATCGCCAGGGCGATCCTGGCCGAGCCTCGGGTGCTGATCCTCGACGATGCAACGTCTGCGGTCGACCCGACCAAGGAGCACGAGATCGCCGATGCCCTCGGGACGGTGATGGATGGACGGACCTCGATCGTCATCGCCCACAGGGCCGCCACCGTGGCCCTGGCCGACCGGGTGGTGCTGCTCGACGAGGGTCGGGTGGTCGGCGAGGGCAGCCACCACCGGCTGCTCGTCAGCAGTCCTCGCTATCGCGACGTCCTGGCCGCGGGCGAGGTCGACGCATGACGGCGCCGGCGCCGGTTCCGCCACCGCCGGCCACGGTCTGCGGCGGAGACCGCTGATGGTCTGGCGGATGTCGCTCGGGGTCGGGGAGGACGACCAGCTCGGAGCGGGCGGGACGCGCCGCGTGGCGGCCAGGACGGTGGCCATGATCGGCGCCTACCGGCTCCGGCTGGTGGCGGCGTCGGCCTCGCTCGTCGCCTGGACGCTGTTGACTTTGGCCGGCCCGCTGCTCGTCAGGCGGGCCATCGACCGCGGCCTGCGGGCCGGCGATCGGGCCCAGCTCAACCTCTCGGTCGGGCTGTACGTCGCCGTGGCCGTGGCAGCGTATGTCACCTACCGGTGGTCGATCCTCAACCTGGCCCACGTCGGCGAGGGCTTCCTCCGTGACCTCAGGAA
>JAHELU010000016.1 GCA_024644005.1 Acidimicrobiales bacterium
GGCCCCTGGAGAAGCAGGCCGACGCCGCCCGCCGCCACGGTGCGGTCGTCGAGGAGCTTACCGCGCTCAAGACACACCTGGCCGGACGGGAGCTGAGCGCGCTGGCCGGCCAGCTCGAAACCGGTCGGCGGCTGCAGATCGAGTACGACGAGCGGGAGTCGGAGCTGGCCGGCCGGCTGGCCCGCCTGGACGCCGAGGTGCTCGAGGGAGAAGCGGAGCTCTCGGCGCTCGGGACGTCCGATGTGGCCGAGATCCTCAGCAGGGCCAAGAGCACCGCCGAGCGGATCCGGGGTCAGCTCAACGTCGTCGCCGAGCGGCGGACGAGACTGGAGGGCGAGCTCCGGTCGGCGGTCGACGACGGGCTGGTGGCCAACCTCGAAGCAGACTCGGCCCGCATCACCGGCGAGCTCGTCCTGGCTTCCGCCGAGCTCGATGAGATCCGTCCCGAGTTCGCCGAGCTGGAGCACTCAGAGGCGCAGCTGGTCAACGAGCAGCTCACGTTCGACAGCGAGTGGGGCGACTCGATCGCCGCCAGCCCGACGAGGGCGGCCGAGATCAGGGCCAGGATCGAGGCCCTCGGCGTCACGTCGGAGCGCAGCGAGCAGGAGCTCGACCGGATCGGCCGCCAACTGGCGGCCATCGCCGAGCGGACAGAGCGGGCCGGCGAGTTGCGGGACCGGGCCACCGAGCAGCACGACCGCAACCGCGAGCTCGAGCCGCACCTCGAGCAGGCCCTCACCGATGCCGGCGACGAGCACGACCGGGCCGACGCCGCTCTCTCCGCCGAGCTGGAGGAGCAACGGCGGGTCGACGCCGAGGCCAGCCGGTGGAAGGCCAGAGCCGAGGCTCTGGCCCAGGCCCTCGACGAAGCCAGGACCAGGGCCGGCGCCGAGGCCCTGGCGTCCAGCCACGGCGTCCTCGGCACCCTGCTCGACCTCATCGCCATCGACGAGGGATGGGAGCTGGCGGTCGAGGCCGCCGTCGGCGACGCTCTGCTGGCCGTCGTCGTCGACGGCGACGCCGCCGCCCGGGCGGCCCTGGCCACGCTGGAGGGTCGAGATCTGACCGGCGCCGTCCTGGCCCTCGGCCTCCCCACCGCCCGTCCCACCACCACCGACGGCCCGACGACGCCCGCTGTGGGGTACGACGGGCTCGATCCGATCGGGGCGTCGGGCTCGCTGGTCCGCAACCACGTCCGACCGCTGCGGAGCGATGTGGGCCCGCTGCTCGACACGCTGATCGGCGATGCGATCGTCCTCCGGGGCCACTGGCGGGACTCGCTCGGCATCGTCGTCGACAACCCGGATCGGGTGTTCGTCACCACCGACGGGGACCGCTTCAGCCAGCGGGGATGGCGACTCCGCCAGGGCTCGTCGGGAGCGACCGGAGCCGCGCTCGAGGAGGCCACGGCCCGCCAGGCCGAGTCGGAGCGGGTCATGGCAGCGGCTGCGGAACGGGTCCGGGCGGTCCGCGACCGCAGCGGCGACGCCGCCAAGGCCCGCCGCAGCGCCGAGCAGGAACTGCACCGGTGCCGAGCCGAGATCGAGCGGGCGGCGATGACCCGCGACCGGGCGGCGGCAGAGCTGTCCGCCCTGGCAACCGACCGGGAGCAGCTGGTCGATCAGCGGTCCGCCATCTTCGGACGCAAGCAGGCCGAGGCGGGCGAGCTGCGGGAGCTGCTGTCGGAGCTACCGGCGGTCGAGGACCAGGAGGCCGCGCTCCGCAGCCGGGCCGAGGCCCTCACCCGGTCTCGCACCACCCTCGAGGAGCGATCCCGGGAGGTCACGAGCAAGCGGACCGAGCTCGAGGTCCGCATCGCCGCCATCGAGGAGCGGCGGGAGCTGCTGCGGACCCGCCAAGCCGAGACCGAGGCCCGGCTGGAGCGGCTGGTGGCCGAGCGGGAGCGGGCACGGATCCGCCGGGTCGGGATCGAGCGGGCCATCACCGTCGTCGATGGGCTCGCCGGCCGTCTCCAGGAGCATCGCCAGGTCGTTGCCGGCTGGACCGAGCTCCTGACCGCCGAGCAACAGGCCCAGTCCGAGGCCGCGAAGCGGGTGTCCGCGGAGCTGTCGACCACACGGGGCGAGCGGGTCTCGGCCGAGAAGGAGCTGACCGAGCTCCGGGAGCGGCGCAATCGTCTGGAGCTGTCGGAGACCGAGCACCGGGTGAAGCTGGAGGCCCTCACCGAGGCCGTCCGCCGGGAGCTCGATACCGATCCCGAGCGGGCGATGGCCACCGACTGCCCGGAGCTGCCGGACGGGACCTCCCCCGAGGCCCGGGTCAGGGAGCTGGAGCGTGAGCTCAAGATCATGGGGGCCATCAACCCGCTGGCTCTCGAGGAGTTCGAGGAGCTGAAGGCCCGCCACGAGTTCCTCGACGGCCAGCTCGACGACGTCAAGTCGGCCAGGCGGGACCTGCACAAGCTGATCCGGTCGATCGACGACGAGATCATCGGGGTGTTCAGCGCAGCCTATGCCGACGTGTCGACCAACTTCACCGAGCTGTTCCAGACGCTGTTCCCGGGTGGCAAGGGGGCGGTGAAGATGCTCGACCCCGACGACATCCTCAACTGCGGCATCGAGATCGAGGCCAAGCCGTCCGGCAAGAACGTCAAGAAGCTGTCGCTGCTGTCCGGTGGGGAGCGATCGCTCGTGGCCCTCGCCTTCCTGTTCGCCGTGTTCCGAAGTCGGCCGTCACCGTTCTACGTGATGGACGAGGTGGAGGCCGCCCTCGACGACATGAACCTGTCGCGGTTCCTGGCGCTGGTCGAGGAGTTCCGCAAGGAGGCCCAGCTCATCATCGTCAGCCACCAGAAGCGGACGATGGAGGCCGCCGACATCCTCTACGGGGTCAGCATGAAGCCGGGTGGATCGTCGAAGGTGGTCACCGAGAAGGTCGTCGACCGCAACCCCGGCCAACCCATGACCATCGATTTACGCGAACCGGGGCCGGACGGATTCGGAGACCCGGGTTCAGGGCAGGCGCTGGAACCAGAGCAGGCTGAAGCCGGTTGACAGCGCCAGGAGCACCAGCCCGGCGGCCGTGAACCAGTCGGTGATCTCCCGGTTCACGTCCTCGTAACCGACGGCCGAGCCGATGTCCTCGTAGACCGCCTCCAGCTCTTCGAGCGAGGATGCGGCGAAGAACGCCCCGTTGGTCTCCTCGGCGATGGCCCGCAGGTTGTCCTCCCGGACCGGCACCCTGATCGGGTCCGACTCCACCACCTCGGTGCGGGGATCGTCGTAGACGATCGTGCCGCCCTCGGTCCCGAAGGCGATGGTCGACACCGGGATCTGGGCCTCCTTGGCGGCCTGCACGGCGGCGGCGTCGGGTCGCCCGACCGTGGTCTCGCCGTCGGACAGGAGCACGATTCTGGCCGGTGGCAGCTCTCCCGTGGCGTCCGGTGGCGAATTGAGCAGCGCATCGAGCGAGGTGAAGATGGCCTCGCCGATCGCGGTGGACTCGGCCAGTCGCAGGTTCTCGATCGCGGTGTAGGCCGGCAGCCGGTCCCGGGTGGGGGTGACCAGGACGGACGCGGTCCCGGCGAAGGAGACGACACCGACGTTCAGCGTCGCTGGGAGCTCCTCGATGAACCGGTTGGCCGCGGCCTGGGCGGCCCGGAGCCGGTCGGGGTCGACGTCCTCCGCCTGCATGGACAACGAGACGTCGATGGCGACGATCACCGTGGCCCGCTCCCGGGGAACCCGGATCTGGCGAGCCGGCTGGGCCACCGCCACCACGAGCGTGGTCAGGGCCAGCAGGAACACGCCAGCCGGGACGTGTCGGCGGAATCCGGGCCTGCGGGGTGCGACCGAGTCGAACAGCTCCGACGAGCTGAAGCGCAGCGCGTAGGTCCTGCGCCGGCGCTGCAGCACGACGTAGAGGACGGCGATCGCGACCACGGCCACGAGCAGCCAGAGGCGGAGGGGGGACAGCAGCGTGAACGGGGCGTCCATCAGCTGCCCGACCCGCCGATCCCCCGTGCCGATCCGGCCTGGAGCCGGTGCCGGCGCCCGGCGACGAAACCGACGAGATCGTCGAGCCAGGCTCGGTCGGTCGACAGGACCAGGTGATCGATCCTGGCCCGACGGAGGTCCTCGGCCAATCGCTCCTGCCGTTCTGCGGCGGCGGCGGCGAAGGCGTCCCGGACCGATGCCTTGCTCGTCTGGACCTCGCGCTCCTCCCCGGTTGCCGGATCCCGCACCAGGACCAGCCCGATGTTCGGGAGCTCGAACTCCCGGGGGTCGGTGATCTGGACCGCCAGCACATCGTGACGGCGGCCGACGACCCCCAGGGCGTCCTGCCAGCCGGGCTGGACCATGAAATCGGAGACGACGGTGATCAGCCCCCGGCGGCGGGCCAGCTTGGACAGCCTGGCCAGTCCGGTCGAGAGGTCGGTGACGCCGCTGTTGTCGCCCCGGGGACCATCGGCGATCTGGTGCAACAGACGGAGCAGGTGCTTGCGCGAGCTGCGAGCCGGCACCACTTCCGGCTCGCCCCGGCCGGTCAGGACCGCACCGATCTGGTTGCCGTCGCGGCTCGTCAGGAATCCGACGGCAGCGGAGGCTGCCAGCACCAGGTCGCGCTTCTCGCAGCGGGTGGTGCCGAAGTCGAGCCGGGACGAGCGGTCGATGAGCAGCCAGGTCTGGAGCTCCCGCTCGGCGATGGTCTGACGGATGTGGGCCTCGGACAGCCTGGCGGTGACGTTCCAGTCGATCCGGCGGACGTCGTCGCCCGGGGCGTAGCGCCTGGTCTCGCCGAGCTCGGTACCGTGCCCGGGCACCAGGCCACGGTGGTCGCCGTGGAGCAGCCCGTCGAGCCGTCTCGTCACGTCGAGCTCCAGTCGGCGGAGGACCTCCCTCGTCGAGCCGTCCACCACCTCGAGCGGCCGGTCGGCCGGTTGGTCGATCGGTCGCTTCCTCACGGTCGTGACGATTCGGAGCCGCCGGCGCTCGGCGGCGCATCCACCGGCGCGAAGTCGGTCAGCGACGCTCCCGGTGGGGGTGGCTCCGGCAGCACGCCGCCCGCGACTGGAGCCGGAGGGGAGGGCGCCGGCAGCTCGCGGCCGGTCGACAGCCCGGCCCGCTCGAGCTCGACCGGGGTGACGCTGGCCGCCGGCACGACGGCCAGTATGCGATTCAGGACGTCGTCTGCGGTCAGGCCCTTGGCCAGCGCCTCGTAGCTGAGCATGATCCGGTGGCGGAGCACGTCTCGTGCCACGTCGAAGGTGTCCTGGGGAACCACATAGGATCGACCCCGGAGCACCGCCAGGGCCCGTGAGGCGGCCACCAGGCCGAGGGTGGCCCGGGGGCTGACGCCGAAGTCGATCAGTGGGTCGAGCTCCGGCATGCCCCGCAGCTCCGGCTCACGGGTGGCCATCACCAGGTCGACGGCGTACTGGGCGACGGCATTGTCGACGAAGACCCGGTCGGCCGCCTCCTGCAGCTGCTCGAGGTCGGTCAGGGTCATGACCTCGGACACCTCCGGCGTCGAGACGCCGACCCGGCGGACGATCTCCATCTCCTCGGTCGGCGAGGGGTAGCCGACGGTGACCTTCATGAGGAACCGGTCCCGCTGGGCCTCGGGCATGGTGTAGACGCCCTCGGACTCCACCGGGTTCTGGGTGGCCAGGACCAGGAACGGTGACGGCAGCGCACGGGTCTTGCCGCCGATCGACACCTGACGCTCCGCCATGACCTCGAGCAGCGCCGATTGGACCTTGGCCGGCGCCCGGTTGATCTCGTCGGTCAGCAGGAGGTTGGCGAACACCGGGCCCCACTCGATGTCGAACCGCTCGTCGTTCGAGCGCCAGATCCTGGTACCGATGAGATCCGACGGCAGGAGGTCGGGCGTGAACTGCAGCCGGACGAAGCTGCCGCCGATGGCCTTGGCCAGGGTCGAGACCGCCAGCGTCTTGGCCAGGCCCGGCAGGCCCTCGAGCAGGATGTGACCTCGGGCGAGTAGGGCGACCAACAGTCGCTCCACCATGTGATCCTGCCCGACGATCACCTTCTTGATCTCGAAGAGAACCCGCTCGAGCTCGATGGCGGCGGTCGTGTTGTCGTCCATGGTCCTCCATTTTGGCCAACGTCGAGCGACAAATGACAGAATCTCTGTCCCAGGTCCCGATTCTGGGGCCGGCAGCCGAAAATCGAGGCAAAGACGACAGGTGTTCGGCGACGGGTGGTCGACCAGAACGCCGGCTCTACGGTGTACGCGTGCGAATCCTGGTGGTTGACGACGAACCGGAGCTGGCCGATGCCATCGCGGGGTCGCTCCGACGGGAGGGCTACGCGGTCGACGTGGCCAACACCGGCCAGGACGCGCTCGAGCGCCTGACGATCAACCCGTACGACCTCGTCCTGTTGGACCTGACGCTGCCCGATCTCGACGGTCTGGAGGTGACCCGCTCGATCCGCAGCGACCCGATGTTCGACCCCACCACCCGCATCCTGATGGTGACGGCCCGCGATTCGATCGAGGAGCGGGTGCAGGGCCTCGACGACGGCGCCGACGACTACCTGGTCAAGCCGTTCGCTTTACAGGAGCTTTCGGCCCGGGTGCGTACCTTGCTGAGAAGGGAAACGACTGGCGGCGATGCCGTGTTGCTCTCTGGAGAGCTCGCCCTAGACACGGCCCGCCAGCTCGTTTCCTGGCAAGACGAACCGATCGAGCTCACGACGAAGGAATTCTCGCTCTTGCGCTACTTCATGACTCACGAGGGCGAGGTGCTCAGCCAGGAGCGGCTGCTCGAGCACGTGTGGGACGAGATGCTCGATCCGTTCACCAACACCGCCAGGGTCACCGTCGGCACCCTCCGCCGCAAGCTGGCTGCGGCGACGGGCCACACCCTGATCGAGACCGTGATCGGGGCCGGCTACAAGTTCGTGCCACCGCCACCGGGATAGGCGGACCGATGATCGCCGCCCCCCGTTGGACCCAGTCGATCCGCTTCCGGCTCTCGCTGGTCTATGCCCTCGCAGTCTTCATCTCGGGGTCGATGCTGATCGGTGGCCTCTACATGTGGCAGGTCAACCGGCTCGACGAACCTGAGCTGATCACCGGTCGCATCGAGCTGCGACACCCGGTGAGTGGCCAACCGGTCGAGCTGCTCGTGCTCACGGACAACCCCCGCCAGGAGGCGCTGCGGGTGATCGAGTACAACGCCTATCTCCGGGCCGCGGACAACCTGAAGCAGGGCTCGCTGGTCGCATTGGGGATCCTGTTCGTCGTGGCGTTCGGCACCGGCTGGTGGGTGTCCGGCTGGGCCCTGCGACCGGTCCACCGGATGGTGAACGTGGCCAGGGACATCACCGCCACCGACCTGTCCCGCCGCATCGCGCTGCCTGCCCCCGAGGACGAGCTGAAGAACCTGGCCGACACGTTCGACGCCATGCTCGACCGGCTGCAGACCGCGTTCGAGGATCAGCACCGGTTCGTCCAGGACGCGTCCCACGAGCTCCGCAACCCGCTGGCGGTGGCCCGTGCCAACCTCGAGCTGGCGCTGTCGGATCCGAACGCCTCGGCCGACGACATCCGGCGGTCGGCCGAAGTGGCGATGCGGTCCACCGAGCGGATGACCACCCTGGTGGACGATCTGGTCTCCCAGGCCCGCAGCGGTGTCCCCGAGTTCACCAGAGGCGAGATCGACCTGGTTGCGCTCGGCAACGAGGTGGTCACCGAGTTCGAGGCAGGGGCCCGGCAGCGCGGCATCGCGTTGAGCTTGGTCGCCCCGATGGCCCCGTTGCTGGTCAAGGGCGACGGGCAGGCGCTGCGGCGGGCGCTCAGCAACCTGTTGTCCAATGCGCTGAAGGCGGCACCGGCCGACACCACCGTGACGGTGTCGGCGGCTCGAGGCGACCACTACGCCATCCTGTCGGTTGCCGATCAGGGCCCCGGTCTCAGCGACAGCGATCAGCAGCACGCCTTCAAGCGATTCTGGCGGGGAGCGACCTCCGGCGGAGGGGCGGGACTCGGGCTCAGCATCGTGGAACAGATCGTCGAGCGCCATGGCGGCGTCGTCTCGGTCTCATCCGTCGTCGGGATCGGCTCCACGTTCACGATCAAGCTGCCGATGGTCGACCATGGCAACGCCGATCAAGGCAACGCACAGCGCGTCGACGACCGGTCGCGCCCCAGGCAGCAGGCCGGGGACACCGTCGAGTATCCCATCGAGAACATGGTCGAGCGAGGATCCCCGTGACGAGCGCCGATCCGAGCGATCTCGTCCCCCCGGTAGGCGCCCGGGCCCCGGTACTCGGTAATGTCGTTCCATGACCGGAGGTATCGGCGATGACGGATAGCGCCAAGGACCCCGAGCCGACCGGTCGCCCCGAGGAGCCGGTACCGCCGAGCGAGCCCACCGCCTTCGGGACCCGGGTCCCCGAGGACCGAGACATCACCACCCCGATGCCGGAGCCGCTCCGGCCCACCGCACCGGGCTCATCGCCGGAGTCGCTCGGGTCCCCCGCACCGAGCCCGAGGCTTGCGTCGGCTCCCGGTGCTCCCACGGCGGGGAGCTCGCTCCAACCCGGGCCGCCTGGCGCTGCTGCGTCGAGCCCTGCTGCGTCGAGCGCTGCTGCGTCGAGCGCTGCTGCGTCGAGCGCTGCTGTGCCGAGCGCTGCTGTGCCGAGTCCCGCCGCTCCCAGCCCGGCTCCTCCCCCGGACATCAGCACCGGTCCTGCCGGTGCCCCTTCCTCCTCCTCCGGCGCCGCCATCGCCGGTCGAGCGATGCCGAGTCCCGCCACCCCGCCGTCGGTCCGCAGCCGTGGCTGGACGCCGCTCGGCGAGACCCCGGCCGCCCCGCCCGTTCTCCCCGCCCCCGGGCAAGGAGCCACCCGCTACCTCCCCCCGGTGGCCCCACCTGCGTCGCCGAGTGACGGTTCGGCGACCCTCATCACCGGTGCCACCGAACCGGTCGAGCCCCGTCGACCGAGGCGGTGGGGCTGGCGAGCCCTCGTCTCGTTCCTGGCCGGCGGACTGATCGCAGCCGCAGGATTCGGTGCCGCCCAGCTCACCCCGGCCGACGAATCCGCGGCACCGGAACCGTCGGTCATCGAGACGGTGGTCACCACCACGGCCCCGCCCAACCGCGACTCCGGCACGGTCGAGCTCGCACCGCTCGATACCGAGGAGCCGGCTGCGTTCGTGGCCCAGGCCCTGGGACCGGCGGTGGTCCAGCTGGAAACGCCGCGTGGTCTCGGATCCGGGGTCATCTACGACGACGGCCTCATCCTGACCAACAATCATGTGATAGCCGGCGCCGAGAACGTCGACGTCACGCTGTCGACCGGTCGTGTCCTGGAGGGAACGGTGCTCGGCGCCGACCCCAACACCGACGTTGCGGTCGTCTCGGTCGGGCCCGGTCGCGATCTGCCGATCGCCCAGCTGGCCACCGGCCGCAAGGCTCGGGTCGGCCAGATCGCCATCGCCATCGGTTCGCCGTTCGACCTCCAGCAGTCGGTCACCGCCGGCATCGTCTCGGCCGTCGACCGGCCGATCCAGAACACCGACCAGAGCGTCGTGGCCATGATCCAGACCGATGCCCCGATCAACCCCGGGAACTCCGGCGGTGCCCTGGCCGATCGGCGCGGCCGGGTCATCGGGATCAACACGTCGATCCAGACCGACGGGTTCACCAACACCAACGTCGGCGTCGGGTTCGCCATACCCATCGACACCGTCGTGCGGATAGCCGATCTGCTCGTGGCCGGTGAGCCGATCGAGCCCGGCTTCCTGGGGGTGCGGGGCGAGGACCCGCCGGGCGGCGAGGCCGGTGTCATCCTGACCGAGGTCACCGCCGGATCGGCCGCCGAGGACGCCGGTCTCGTGGTCGGCGATCGGGTGCTCAGCCTCAACGGGGCCCCGGTCACGGAGTTCGCGGAGCTCGCCGGGCTCGTGTTGGCGAACCAGGCGGGCGACGTCGTGGTGCTCGAGGTGGTCCGGGACGGCGACGTGATCGAGCTGCAAGCCACGCTGGGCCTGCGGGCAGACGACTGACCCCGCCCGGCCACTAGAATCCCGGTGATGCCCGAAATCCTGCTGATCATCCTGATCGTCGCCGCTGTCCTCGTCACCGTCGGCCTCTCGTTCGTCGCCGTTCGCCGCCGGGGCGGTGATGCCGAGCTGGAGGCCGGATCCGACCTGCTGGAACGGGGCGAGCCGACTATCGGCCTCGACGAGCTCGAGCCCGGCGTCACCGTCCCCGTCGAATCGCCGGCCGTGGTCCTCGAGCCCGAGGTCCTGGAGCCCGAGGTCCTCGAGCCCGCGGTCACTATCCCTGTCGAGAAGCCGTCGTTCTTCGAGCGACTCGGCAAGGCCCGATCGGCGTTCACCGGCTATCTCGGCGATCTCGTCGGCTTGAGCCGGGTCGACGCCGAGGCCTGGGAGGAGCTGGAGGAGGCGCTGATCCGGGCCGACGTCGGTGTCAAGACCTCGATGGTGCTCATCGAGGACGTCCAGGAGCGGGCCAGGGAGGCCAAGGCCGAGGACGGCAAGCAGGTCCTGAGCCTGCTCAAGGCCAGGATGCACGAGGAGCTGGCCGACAAGGACCGCTCGCTGCGGCTGGAGGACGGCAAGACCAATGTCTGGTTGATCGTCGGCGTCAACGGGGTCGGCAAGACCACCACCATCGGCAAGCTCGGGAAGCGGCTCCGGGACGAGGGCCACCGACCGCTGATGGCCGCCGGCGACACCTTCCGGGCGGCAGCGGCCGAGCAGCTGACCACCTGGGCCGAGCGGGCTGGCGCAGAGATCGTGCGGGGGAACGAGGGCGGCGACCCGTCGTCGGTGATCTTCGACGGCGTTGCCGCCGCCGCAGCCCGAGACTGCGACATCGTGCTGGCCGACACCGCCGGCCGGCTCCACAACAAGTCGAACCTCATGGCAGAGCTGTCGAAGGTCCGACGGGTGGCGGCCAAGGAACCCGGTCACGTGACCGAGGTCCTCCTGGTGCTCGACGCCACCACCGGGCAGAACGGCATGGCCCAGGCCACGGTGTTCACCGAGGCGGTCGACGTCACCGGGGTGGTGCTGACCAAGCTCGACGGATCGGCCAAGGGCGGCATCGTGTTCGCCATCGAGTCCGAGCTGGGGCTGCCGGTCAAGCTGGTCGGCCTCGGCGAAGGGGTCGACGATCTCGTCGACTTCGAGCCAGAGGCGTTCGTCGATGCGCTGTTCGAGTAGCCGTTCGGGTCCGGGTCGCTCGTCGGGCCCGAGCCCGATCCTCTGGCCGGCTTCGAGCGCGTCCTCTGGGCGTTAGGCTGGGTGCCCGATGTTCGAATCGCTGACCGACAAGTTCGAAGGTATCTTCAGCCGCCTCGGCCGCAAGGGGGCGCTGTCCGAGGCCGATGTCGAGGAGGTCCTCCGGGAGATCCGGGTGGCTCTGCTCGAGGCCGACGTCAACCTCACGGTGGTCAAGAACCTGCGCAACCGGATACGGGAGCGGGCCGTCGGTGAAGAGGTTCACGGTGCCCTGAATCCGGCCCAGCAGGTCATCAAGATCGTCAACGAGGAGCTGACCGCCAGCCTCGGCGGTGAGACGATCAAGATCACCTACGCCTCCAGGCCGCCGACGGTCGTGCTGATGGCCGGGCTCCAGGGCTCGGGCAAGACCACCACCTCGGCCAAGCTCGCCCGGTGGTTCAAGAGCCAGGGCCGCAACCCGCTGCTCGTCGCCGCCGACCTGCAACGGCCTGCGGCGGTGGAGCAGCTGCGGACCCTCGGCGGTCAGATCTCGGTCCCCGTCTTCAGCGACCCGTCCGATCCCGTCTCGGTGGCCAGGACCTCGATCGAGCAGGCCAGGGCAACCGGACGAGATGTCGTCATCGTCGACACCGCAGGTCGGCTCGCCATCGACGAGGAGCTGATGGAGGAGGTGCGCCGGATCTCCGACGTCACCGAGCCCGACTACACGTTCCTCGTGGTCGACGCCATGACCGGCCAGGACGCGGTCAACGTGGCCGAGGCCTTCCACGATCGGCTCGAGCTCGACGGCGTCATCCTGACCAAGCTCGACGGCGACGCCAGGGGCGGTGCCGCGCTGTCGGTGAAGGAGGTGGTCGGGCGGCCGATCGCCTTCGCCGCCACCGGCGAGAAGCTCGAGGACTTCGACCTGTTCCATCCCGACCGGATGGCCAGCCGGATCCTCGGCATGGGCGACATGCTCACCCTGATCGAGAAGGCGGAGGAGACCTTCGAGCAGGAGGAGGCCGAGGAGGCGGCGGCCCGGCTGCTCGAGGGCCAGTTCACCCTCGACGACTTCCTCGACCAGATGCAGCAGCTCAAGAAGATGGGCCCGCTGACCAATCTGGTGGGCATGCTGCCCGGGCTGCCGAAGGAGATCCGCGACGTCGACATCGACGACCGGGAGATCGGGCGGATCGAGGCGATCATCCGATCGATGACGGTGGCCGAGCGCACCGATCCCGACATCATCGACGCGTCCCGCCGGGCCAGGATCGCCGCCGGATCCGGGACCAATCCCACCCAGGTCTCCGGCCTGATCACCCAGTTCAGCGAGATGCGCAAGATGATGAAGCGCTTCGGTGGCATGGGCACCAAGAAGGCCAAGCGCAGCCGCCGCAAGGACGCCAAGCGGGGCAAGAAGGGTCGCAAGGGCGGCCGGGTCACCCCCAAGGGCGGCCGAGTGACCGCCAAGGGCGGTGCGGGGCCGACACCGAAGCGAGGTGGACGGGTGACCGAGAAGGGCACGAAGTCCACGAAGGCCCCGCTCATGCTGCCCGGCCTCGACCGGCTCGACGATCTCGACCTGGAGCGGATGGCAGAGGAGCTCGACGGATTCGATCCCCGGTAGCGACGGCTCACCCGGCCGGGTCGGAACCGCCGAGGGGTGCCGGTTTGGCCGGTCGACGGGGTAGCCTCGGATGTTGCCTCGATGCCGGGCCGACCGAGCTGCCTGCCATCGACGCTCGACCGAGATACCCGATCGAGACCCCACTCGACAGACCGAGAAACCAGAGAAGAGACACTGTGGCCGTTCGACTGCGCCTTATGCGGATGGGCAAGAAGAAGCAACCGACCTACCGACTCGTCGCCGCCGATGCGCGCTCGCCCCGAGACGGCCGGTTCATCGAGATCATCGGTACCTACAATCCCCGGACCGAGCCGTCCGAGATCAAGATCGACAACGCCAAGGCCGTCCGCTGGCTCCGACAGGGGGCTCAGCCATCGGATCGGGTCAAGAAGCTGCTGACCGTCTCCGGCGCCTGGGAGGCGTTCGAGAGCGGCGTCAGCGTCGCAGAGCTGGAAGCAGCGGCCGAGGCCGAGGCGGAGGCCGCCGCTGCGGCCGACGCCCAGCCGGTGACGACGGGAGCCGAGGCGTGACCGTCGAGCTGTCGCAGTCGATCATCGGCGTGGCATCGCCGGGGAGGGCAGACCGGTGAGCGACTCTCCGGCGCCGAGCGCCGAGGCGGTCCTGTTGATGGTCTGCCGGTCGGTGGTCAGCGAGCCGGACGACGTCTCCATCGAAACCACCGCAGACGGCGACCGGGTTCGTCTGGACGTATCGGTCAACGCCGACGACATGGGCCGCGTCATCGGCCGGAGGGGTCGGGTGGCATCTGCCATCCGGACCGTGGTCGGAGCCGCCGCAGCCAAGGACGGCGTGGTGGCAGAGGTTGAGTTCGTCGACTAGCCCGCCGGGCCGATGTGGATCCGCCGGTCCCGAGCTGTTGGAGGTCGGTCGGATCGATGGGGTCCACGGTCTACGAGGCGAGCTGGTGGTCGGCTTCGTCACCAACATGATCGCGGCCAGGACGGCGCCGGGCAGTGAGCTGTTTGCCGGAGATCGACGGCTCCAGGTGGCCTCGGCCAGGGCCCACAAGAACAGGTGGCTCGTCTCGTTCCACGGCGTCGACAGTCGGGACGACGCCGAGGCGCTGCGGGGCCGGACCCTCTGCGCCGAGCCGCTGTCGCTCGACGAGGTCGGCGGGGACGGTCAGGCAGGAGACGGCGACGTGGTGGCGTTCGTCCACGAGCTGATCGGTCGACAGCTGATCGACCAGCACGGAACCGATCACGGACCGATAACCGCGGTTGTCGAGAACCCGGCGGCCGATCTGCTCGAGCTGGCAGACGGTCGCCTGGTCCCGCTGACGTTCTACCGAACCCATGACGCAGCGTCCGTCGTGTGCGACGTCCCGGTCGGGCTGCTCGACGACATGGACGAGCCCGACCGTTAGCGGCGAGCGGATCGGCCGTGCGAATCGACGTCCTGACCATCCTGCCCGACGTGGTCGAGGGGTTCGCCTCGGCCAGCCTGCTCGGCAAGGCCTGGCGGGACGGGGTGCTCGATCTCCGCATCCACGACATCCGGGACGCGGCGACCGACAGCCATCGCACCGTCGACGACGCCCCGTTCGGCGGGGGAGCGGGCATGGTGCTCAAGCCGGAACCGATCTTCGACACGGTCGAGCGCGTCGACCCACCACGGCCCCTGATCTACCTGAGCCCGGCAGGGCGGACGTTCCGTCAGGGCGACGCCCGGCGACTGGCCGACGGTGCCGGGTTCACGCTGCTGTGCGGTCGGTACGAGGGAGTCGACGAGCGGGTCCGCCAACACCTCGTGGACGAGGAGCTCTCGATCGGCGACTACGTGCTCGCAGGGGGAGAGGTGGCGGCGGCCGTGGTTCTCGAGGCGGTCTGCCGTCTGGTGCCCGGGGTGCTCGGCAACCGGGAGTCGGTGGCAGACGAGTCGTTCAGCTCCGGGCTGTTGGAATATCCCCACTACACCAGGCCGGCCGACTACAGGGGCTGGTCGGTGCCGGCGGTCCTGCGCTCCGGTGATCACGGTCGGGTCGAGCGGTGGCGACGGGCCCAGTCGCTGTATCGAACGGCGTCCGTGCGGCCCGACCTGCTGGCTGCACGGGGCGGGTTGACGGCGGAGGATCGTGCGCTCCTGGCCGAGTTCGGCCTGATCGTCGACAACGGGTCGGACGGGATCGGCGGTGCCCGCAACGGCCCGGCCGGGCGGTAGGCATATCGCGGGGGAGCGATAGGATAGGTGGGTCCGATCGGGCTCCCCCAACCTAGGAACTGACCATGAACCTCACCGAGATCGTCGAGCAGGCACAGCTCCGAGACGATGTGCCCGACTTCGCCCCCGGCGACAACGTCAAAGTCCACGTGAAGGTCATCGAGGGCAACCGCGAGCGGGTCCAGGTGTTCCAGGGTGTCGTCATCGCCCGCAAGGGCACCGGTCTGCGGGAGACCTTCACCGTTCGCAAGGTCAGCTTCGGTGTCGGGGTCGAGCGGATCTTCCCCGTCCACTCGCCGATCATCGAGAGGATCGAGCGGGTCAGCCGTGGCGACGTCCGACGGGCCAAGCTCTACTACCTGCGCGATCGCGTCGGCAAAGCGGCGAAGATCAAAGAGAAGCGCGACAGCTGAGCATGCCGAACCGGCCGTCGGTCGGGGCGTTGCGGCCGTCACGGCGGAGGCGCCGATGAGCACCGAGGACCTCGAGCGGTACGAGGCCGAGAGCGAGCTCGCCCTGTTCCGGGAGTACCGCGACGTGATCGGGATGTTCCGTTACGTCGTGGAGACGGACCGACGGTCCTACCTGGCCAACAAGGTCGTCAAGCGGGCCGGGTCGGATGGTCGACCGGCCGAGTACGAGCTGTTCGATGCCTGGGTCTGGGACATGTACCGGCAATCCCGGTTCCTGGCCAAGGTCACGATCAGCACGGCCAAGGGCATCACGATCGAGGAGCTGCCGGAGCGGGAGCTCTAATGAGCCGAGCCGGTAGGCGAGGCGACCCGATATGCAGCGTTGAAATCGAGGCTCGAAGAGCCGAGATCCGACCGTAGCGAAGCGAGCGAGCCAACCTACTCGCTGAGGCCTTGAGTCTCGATCTCGCATGGCGAGCCCACGACCTGGTCCTTCACGGTTGCTGGGTCGCCGAGAGGTCAGGCCGCTCGGCAGGGCAAACGCTTCCCGACGGAAGATCCGGGCTAGTCGCCGACGGCTGCGGCCGGTCATGCCGCCGCGGCCGTTGTCACAGGGCCGCCGTACGGTTGCGGCATGGCACTGGCCACTGTCGACGCTCCGAACGATCGGGCTCATCGCCAACGCTTCCAGGCGCGAGCTCGCCCCCGGGCCGGAGCGCCGGGCCGAGGGGCACACGCTCAGCGCTTCGGTCGCTTCGGCGAGCGGTCCGCCGCCCGCTGGTACCGGGGTGCCGGCTACGACGTCCTGGCTCGCAACTGGCGCTGCCGCGAGGGCGAGCTCGATCTCGTGGTCGCCACCGGTTCGGTGGTCGTGTTCGTCGAGGTGAAGGCCCGGTCCAGCAGCCGGTTCGGCACCGGAGCCGAGGCGGTCGACCACCGGAAGCAACGGCGGGTACGGGCGGTGGCGTCGAGGTGGCTCGCAGCGAACGGCGGTCGGTACGCCGAGGTCCGCTTCGACGTCGTCGATGTCGACCGCGACGGTCGGCTGCAGTTGTTCCAAGACTGCTTCTGAGCTCCCCGCTCCGGTCTCTGCGGCGCCGGGCTCGTCGTCTCGGACCGGAGCGTCAACGACGGTTGTGGCGGTTGTTCCAGCATCCCCGGTGCCAGTGGCGGCGCAGGTCGGGGTCCTGCGGGGGGATGGCCACCATGTGCCCCAAACCGGGTGGGATGTCCCGGTTGCAGCCCGGACAGAGGTAGCTCTTCGTCGCCTCGTACGGTTGCACGAACCGGACGTCGGCGTCGGTAGTGTCCGACGGATCGGCACGTCGAGCCGGTCGCGGCCTCCGGGCCCTCGACCGCCGGTTGCCGGCGCGCCGCCGTCGGCCGCCCGATCGCTCGGTCAACCGAAGGCCGCCCAGATCACGAGACCGATGACCACCACGAGGGCGGCCCCGACGAACAAGTAGTCGGACGGGGACGTCCTATGCTTGCGAGTCGGATCGAAACCCATGGGAGCAGTATGGCCAGGAATCGGTGGATGTCGGCCACCGTCACCGATCGACGAGTGCGCAACGGCCGCACCGGCCGCCACCGGGCTGGTACCGCAGCCGCTCGGATCGCCATCACACTCGTCGCGACGCTCCTCATGGTCGCCTGCGTTGGCGTCTCGCCGGAGGTCACGATCGACGACCCGGTTCTCGTCGAGGGACGTGACATCTACAGTCGCAACTGCGCATCGTGTCACGGTGCCTCGGGCAACGGCGGCGTCGGCCGAGCGCTGAGCGGCGGGGCCGTGGTCGAGAACTACCCGGACATCGCCGATCAGATCGACCTCGTGGCGAGCGGCAAGGGCACCATGCCGGCCTACGTCGACCGGCTCAGCGGAGCCGAGATCGAGGCGGTGGTCCGCTACACCCGCGAAGTCCTGTAGCGCCCTCGGCTCTCGGCCGCTCGGCGTCTCGAATCGGGCGATCGGACCGCGCGCCGTTCGCTGTCACCACCCGTCGGTAGGTTGCTCGGCAGCGTCCGCCTCCCCGGCGATCCTCGTGGCCCCGGCCACCCCCCAGCGCTCCAACTCGGGGGTGAGCCGTGCTCGCAACCATCGCAACGTCCGTCGTCCAGGGGGTCGACGGTCATCCGGTGTCGGTCGAGGTCCATGTCAGCAACGGGCTACCGAGCTACACACTCGTCGGCCTCCCCGACGCCTCCTGCCGGGAATCGAGGGACCGGGTCCGGGCCGCCGTGCTGTCGAGCGGCTACAGGTGGCCGGCCCGCCGGGTGACGATCAACCTCGCGCCCACCGGGCTGCGCAAGCAGGGGGCATCGCTCGATCTCCCGATCGCCCTCGGCATCCTGGCCGCCTCGGAGCAGATCGATGCCGGTGCGCTCGATCGCTTCGGCGCCATCGGCGAGCTCGGGCTGGACGGCACGGTTCGCCCGGTCCCGGGCCTGGTCTCGCTGGCCGATGCGGTCGACGCGCCGGAGCTGCTGGTCCCGGTGGCCGGCGCAGACCAGGCTGCAGTCGTCCGGCCGGGAGCGATCAGGGCGGTCGACAACCTGGCCGACCTCGTCGCCGGCCTGAACGGGTCCGGCCCGATGCCGGCGATCGTGACCTCACGATCAGGCCGAGACGAGCCGCCGACGGCGAGCGACGGAGACCTGGCCGACGTTCGGGGTCAGCCGCTGGCCCGGTGGGCGCTCGAGGTGGCGGCGGCCGGCGGTCATCACGTCCTCATGATCGGCCCGCCGGGGGCCGGCAAGACGATGCTGGCCGGTCGCATGCCCGGTCTCCTCCCACCGCTCGATCGGGCCCAGGCCCTGTCAACCACCAGGGTCCACTCGGCAGCGGGGTTGCCGGTCCCACCCGGCGGCCTGGTCTGCCGGCCGCCGTTCCGTGCCCCGCACCACACGGCCTCGATGGTGGCCGTCGTCGGGGGTGGAACAGCGGCGATGCGGCCTGGCGAGATCAGCTGCGCCCACAACGGTGTGCTGTTCCTCGACGAGCTCGGCGAGTTCTCCGTCCCGGTTCTCGACGCCCTCCGCCAGCCACTCGAGCAGGGTGTCGTCAGGGTCAGTCGAGCGGCACGGGCGGTGACGCTACCCGCCCGCTTCCTCCTCGTGGCGGCCATGAACCCGTGTCCGTGCGGGGAGGGCGGTGCCGACGGCCTGTGCCGCTGCAGCGACGCGGCCCGCAGCCGGTATGCCCGGCGGCTGTCGGGGCCGCTGCTCGATCGGTTCGACCTCCGGGTGGAGGTCAGACCCCCCGCTCCCCGGGTCCTGCTCGGGGGAGATCCGGAGGAGTCCACCGACGTCGTCGCGGCCCGGGTGGCCGAGGCTCGATGCCGGGCGCTGGCTCGAGGGGTCCCTTGCAACGCCGAGCTGTCAGCCGTCCAGCTCGAATCGGTGGCGCCACTGGCGGACGCAGCCGCCGATCAGCTCAGGATCGAGCTGGAGCGAGGGGCGCTCACCGGAAGGGGCCTTCGTCGGGTCAGGACCGTGGCCAGGACCATCGCCGATCTCCAGGGGCGGGGCAGGGTGATCGACGTCGACACGATCAGGGCCGCTCTGGCCCTCCGATCGATGCCTGGCTCTGTCCTCGGGATCACGCCATGACCCGGGATCTCGAGGCTCGGCTCTCGCTCGTCTGCCTCCCGGGAATCGGCCCGGCCCGGGCTCGTTGGTTGCTCGGAGACCGGGATGCGGCGGCCGTCGTCGCCGACCTCCGGTCTGGGCGCTACCCGCCCGATCTCGGGCCTGCACCGCCCGGGGTCACGAGGGAACTGGTGAGCAGCTGGGGCCGGGCCCTCGCCGCGCTCGACGTCGAGGGCGTGCTGGCCGGCCACCGGTCGCTGGGCATCGAGTTGCTGTCGCCGACGGATCGCCGGTGGCCGTTCAACCGCGACCCTGAGCCCCCGCTCCTGCTGTTCTACCGGGGTGACGTCGAGCTCCTGGCTCGGCCACGGGCCGTTGCGGTGGTCGGAACCAGGCGATGCACCACCGTCGGCCGCACCGTGGCCTACCAGCTCGGTCGGGACCTGGCGTCGGCCGGCGTCGCGGTGGTCAGCGGACTGGCTCTCGGCATCGATGGTGCCGCTCACCGTGGTGCCCTCGACGTCGAGGGGGCGGTCGTCGGCGTGGTCGGTAGCGGCATCGACGTCGTCTATCCCCGAGCCAATGGCACCCTGTGGGAGGACGTCGGCCAGCGAGGACTGCTGCTGAGCGAGGCCCCGGCCGGGGCCCCGCCCGAGCGCTGGCGCTTCCCGGCCAGGAATCGCCTCATCGCCGGCCTGAGCGACGGCGTGGTGATCGTCGAGTCGCACGAGCGCGGCGGGGCGCTCCTGACCGTCGACGAGGCCATCGATCGATCGGTCCCGGTCTTCGCCGTTCCCGGCTCCGTGCTGAGCCCGGCATCCGACGGATCGAATGCGCTGCTCGTCGAGGGGGCGATCCCGGTTCGCGGCGCCGCAGACGTCCTGGACCATCTCGGCCCACCGCCCGGCCCGGTCGCGGTCCCACCTGCGGCCGGCCCCGGGCCGCCCACCGGCCCAACCGTCGGGCGCCCTCCGACACCCGATTCGGTCCCGTCGCCAGCGGGCACGGTCGCAGATCGGTCCGCCGGTGAACCCGGGGCGGCGCCGGAGACCGGTCCGGTCGAACCTGGATCGGCGGTCCAGCGGCGGGAGCCCGGATCGGTGCGGCGGGTCGGAGGCGATCACTGGCCGAATGGCGATCAGGGCGACCTCGTCTGGGTCATCCTGGCCGAGGCGAGCACTGGCCCGATCCATCTCGATCGGCTGATCCAAGCCTGTGGGCGACCCGCCGCCGAGGTCATGGCAGCCGTCCACGCGCTGGCGGTCGAGGGCCGGATCGGGGTCGACGGCGCAACGGTTTCTCTGCGCTGCGAGTCACTCTGAGCGGTCGCACCGCTACGCTCGACGGCCGTGACCGCCGCCACCGCACGTAACCGCTATTTGGACTGCCTCGGTTTCCGAGCCACCGGAGCCGACGATCGACCGCCTCAGGTCGGCCGCGAACCGGCCGATATCGAAGCACGAGCCCCATCGCGCCGAAAGGGTCCGGGAGAATCACTTCGATTCTCTCACTTTGTGTGGTCTAGCACCGACGGAGAGTGGGAACGGGAACGGCCGGCACGGGAGTCGGATCACCTCGTCACTCCATCCGACCTTCCACAGACCTTGGCGGGACCAGTGGCAATTGAAACAACTTCTGAACTCGATGCGGCGTGGGCCCGGTTCAAGCAAACAGGCGGGCAGTACGATCGGGACGAGCTGATCGTCTACTACGCCCCGCTGGTGAAGTACGTGGCCAGCCGGATCGCAGCGGGACTGCCCCAGACGGTCGACCAGTCGGACCTCGTGAGCTACGGCATGTTCGGCCTCATCGACGCGATCACGAAGTTCGATCCCGAACGGGGCTTCAAGTTCGAGACGTACGCCATCTCGCGCATCAAGGGTGCCGTGCTGGACGAGCTGCGAGCCATCGACTGGGTGCCGCGATCGGTTCGCTCGAAGGCCAAGTCGGTCGAGCGGGCCATGACCAAGCTCGAAGCCAAGCTCCACCGGACTCCCACGGATCAGGAGATCGCCGACGAGCTCGACATCAGCTCGGACCAGCTCAACGGCATCTACAAGCAGATCAGCTCGCTCGGTCTCGTTGCACTCGACGAGATGCTGTCGTTCAACGGCAGTGAGAGCCTGACCTTCGGCGACACCCTCGCCGATCGCCGGGAGGGGCCGGTGACCACCTACGAGCGGGTCGAGATGCGGCAGCTGCTGGCCGAGGCGATCAACCGCATGAACGAGCGGGAGAAGATCGTGCTGACCCTCTACTACTACGAGAACCTGACGCTGGCCGAGATCGGCAGGGTCCTCGGCGTCACCGAGAGCCGGGTCTGCCAGATCCATACGAAGGCGGTCCTCCAGCTCCGGTCACGGCTCTCCTCGGTCGACCGCGAACCGGCCTAGAGAGCCGAGCCGTCGGGCGAGGCGACCCGGTGGTGCTGAGCCGAGCCGTCGGGCGAGGCGACCCGGTGGTGCTGAGCCGAGCCGTCGGGCGAGGCGACCCGGTGGTGCTGAGCTGAGTCGTCGGGCGAGGCGAGGGGGTGGTGCTGAGCCGAGGCGGCCCGGTACTCAGCCGAGTCGTTTGGGAAGCGACCCTGTACAGAGCCGAGTCGTCTGGCGAGGCTCCAGCCAGAGCACCGTCGGGCCGTTGCACAGCGGGTGGCGGGCGCTAGCGTGACGGTGCACGCGGCGGCCGGCGGCCTCCGATCGATGCCTGCGGGCTCCTCGATCGCTCAGGTGATGGAGGTCGGGAATGAAGATCGGCCGACACCGATCCGCTTGGCGGAGCCCACGAACCACCGCAGGATCATCGACCCACCGACACGATGAACCCGGCCTCGCGCCGTCCGATGGCACGGTGCTGCCCAGCTCGGCGCCTCGTTCCGCCCGTTCTGTCACCGCAGCGGCGGGCCGCAACGTGCTCCGGGCGACGGTGATCGTGTGCCTGATCGCCACGACCTGGGCCGATCGGCCCACACTGGCCCAACCGCACGCCGACGGCACCGTCGACGCAACCTGTCGAGCCGGATGGCGACATCCGGTCGTCGCAGCGATCGTCGATGACTTCCGACCACCGTCGAACCCATACGGTCCGGGCAACCGGGGCCTCGAGTACGCAACGGCCATCGGTGATGCGGTGCGGGCCGCCGCAGCCGGCCGGGTCGTCTTCGCCGGCCCGGTCGGAGGCTCACGCTTCGTCGTCGTCGAGCACGAACCGGGCCTGAAGTCGACCTATGGGTACCTCGTCGATCACTCGGTGGAACCAGGTCACTCGGTCGAGCGAGGCCAACGGATTGCGGCCGCCGATGTCGGGTTCCACCTCACGGTCAGGCGCCACGGCCGCTACATCGATCCCCGCTCCCTCATGGCCACGGCCTGCTTCGTCGTCCGGCTGGTGCCGGTCCCGACCGGCGTGGTGCTCGCCGGGTCCGACGCTGTCGAGTAGCCCGGGCCCGACCGCCGGTCGAGCGCGGATGAGGATCGGCTCACCCCAGCGCCGGGGGAGGGATCCACTTCGGCTCGAAGTCGGGCTCGTGGGCCCGGAAGGCCTCGAGCAGCGCCGCCGGCTCGGTCCGGTCGATCAGGAGCCGACGATTCCTCACCTTCAGCACCCGATCGGCGATGCAGCGATCGAAGTAGGACAGCAGGTCGTCGTAGAAGCCGTCCACGTTCAACAGGCCGACCGGTTTGTGGTGGATGCCGAGCTGCGACCAGGTCAGCACCTCGGCCAGCTCCTCGAGCGTCCCGAACCCGCCCGGCAGAGCGACGAACCCGTCGGACCGGTCGATCATCTCCGCCTTCCGGGCGTGCATCGAGTCCACCTCGATCAGCTGCGTGATCTCCCGATGGGCGACCTCCCTCGGCATGAGCGGCATCGGAATGATCCCGGTCACCCGGCCGCCGCCGGCCATGACCGTGTCGGCCAGCAGGCCCATCAGGCCCACTGCGCCGCCGCCGTACACCAGCTCGACGCCCTCATCGGCCATGAGCCGGCCAAGGGCCAGGGTTCCCTCGATGATGGCCGGATTCGAACCGGTCGACGAGGCGCAGTACACGCAGAGCGACTCGATGGACCGGCCCCCACGGCTCGCCCCGGCCTCGGCGGCGGGCCGGTCGGTCGGTGAGCTCATCGGCCTGGAGTGTAGAGCGGCGCCGGGACCGACCACAGCAGTATTCCGAGTCGGTCACGATAGAGTTGACCCGGTCCGAAACGGCTGTGTGCCGTTGGGGCGCATGCCAACCGAACCAACCGAACCAACGACCAGTACCGGTCGACTCGAATCCACGGTCTCCGCCTCGGGCGGAGCGGAGTCGGCCGTCGTAGCAACCGGAGGACAAACGTGGCCGCTGTCGTCACCATGAAGCAGATGCTCGAGGCCGGGGTGCACTTCGGTCAC
This sequence comes from Acidimicrobiales bacterium, assembly GCA_024644005.1. Taxonomy (GTDB): domain Bacteria; phylum Actinomycetota; class Acidimicrobiia; order Acidimicrobiales; family SZUA-35; genus JAHELU01. Next base: position 23,387 of record JAHELU010000016.1, read on the forward strand.
CAGACTCGCCGCTGGAACCCGAAGATGAAGCGGTTCATCCACGGGGATCGCAACGGCGTCTACATCATCGATCTGGAAGAGACGCTCCGCCGCATCGAGACCGCATACACGTTCGTGCGGGACACCGTCGCCGAGGGCGGCACCGTCCTGTTCGTCGGCACCAAGAAGCAGGCCCAGGAGCCGATCCGCCGCCACGCCCAATCGGTCGGCATGCCCTTCGTCGATCAGCGCTGGCTCGGCGGCATGCTCACCAACTACCAGACCATCTCCAAGCGGGTGGGCAAGATGCTCGAGTACGAGCGGATGCGAGCCGCCGGCGAGTTCGAGGAGATGCCGAAGAAGGAAGCCCTCCGCTACGGCCGTGAGCTCGAGAAGCTCGACCGCAACATCGGCGGGATCAAGACGATGGCCAAGCTCCCGAGCGTGGTGTTCGTGCTGGACACGATCATCGAGCACATCGCCGTCACCGAGGCCCGCAAGCTCAACATCCCGATCGTCGCCGTCGTCGACACGAACTGCGACCCGGACCTGATCACCTATCCGATCCCCGGCAACGACGATGCGATCCGCTCTGCCGAGCTGATGACCCGGGTGATCGCGGAAGCGGTGGCCGAGGGCAAGCTCATCCACTCCCGCAACACGGGCGTCCCCGATGCAGCCCCCGAGGAGCGGTCCCCCGAAGAGGAGGCGGCCATCGCCACCCAGCAAGCCGCCGCTCGGGAACAAGCCGCCGCCGATGCCGCAGCCAGAGAGGCCCGGATCGCCGCGGGTCGGCCCGGGGCCGGACCCGGCGACGCCGCCCCTGTCCAAGCCGCACCCGGCGACGCCGCTGCTGGGGAGGCTGCTGGGGCGCCTGCTGCTGGGGAGTCTGCTGGGGCGCCTGCTGCTGGGGAGTCTGCTGGGGCGCCTGCTGCTGGGGAGTCTGTTGGGGCGCCAGCCGCTCGGGAGACCGCCGCCGCCCCGTCCGAGTCTGCGCCCACCGCGCCGGCCCCTGCTGTGGCCGATCCGGCGCCGTCCCCAACGGCTCAGTCGGCATCGGTCCAGTCGCCACCGGTCGAGGCCGAGGATCCGGTGCCGCCATCGGCGCCGGCGACCGGGAGCGACCCCTCAGCCTCGACCGAGCCGGCCCAGGACACCGCGGTGGAGCGGCCGACGCCGGCCACCACCGACGTGGCCTCACCGCCGGAGAACGACGCCCCGGTTCAGCGGGCGGCCGACGAGGCAGCCCAGGCCGAGCCGACCCCCGAGTCCGGGACAGACGCCTAGTACGGGACCCCCGGAACGACGCCAACCGAACGAAGAGACCGAGAAGCGAGAGACACGACATGGCCATCACCGCCAAAGAGGTACAGGAACTGCGCCGGTCCACCGGGGCCGGGATGATGGACGCCAAGCGGGCCCTCACCGAGGCCGACGGCGACTTCGACGCCGCGGTCCAGATCTTGCGGGAGAAGGGTCTGGCCAAGGCGGCCACCAGGACCGATCGCGACAGCAGCGAGGGCCTGGTAGCCGTGGCCCAGGACGACCGCGGGGCGGCACTGGTCCACCTCAAGTCCGAGACCGACTTCGCGGCCAAGTCCGACGACTTCCGCAAGCTGGCCCAGGAGCTGGCCGAGCTCGTGCTGGCCAGCGGCACCGACGCCATCAGCGAGAAGGCGGACGCCATCGAGGACCTGAAGCTCACGGTCAAGGAGAACATCGATTTCGGCCCGGTGGTCCGCTACGAGCAGGCCGAGGGAGCCGTCATCGACGCCTACGTGCACGGCGGCGGGCGCACCGGCGTGCTGGTCGAGGCCACGGGTGTCGAGCCGGACGTCCTGCACGAGGTGGCGATGCACATCGCCTTCGCCAAGCCCGCCTACCTGAGTCGGGACGAGGTCCCCGAGGCCGAGATCGAGAAGGAGCGCGCAGCGCTGCTCGAGATCACCAAGAACGAGGGCAAGCCGGAGGCGGCGTGGCCCAAGATCGTCGAGGGCCGGGTCAACGCCTGGCTCGGGGAGCGGGTCCTGCTCGAGCAGGGACTGTTCGGCGACAAGGAGACCGTGTCGGCCAAGATCGGCAGCGGGTCCATCACCCGGTTCGCGCTGGCCCAGGTCGGCTGACCGCGAGCCCGGTTCCCGGCGGCTCGGCGCTGGCGCTGCACCGTTGGTGACCGCAACCCGACTATCTTTGTTCTGAACGGACGAGGGCGCCCCGAGGCGCTGGAGGTTTCTGTTGGTCGAATGCACCGAGCCGCGGTGGCGGCGGATTCTCCTGAAGCTCTCCGGTGAGGCCTTCGCTGGTGAGCGGGGGTTCGGTATCGACGGCAAGACCATCGAGCGCATCAGCGACGACATCATCGATGTGAGGAACAACCTCGGCGTCGAGGTGGCGGTCGTGGTCGGCGGTGGGAACTTCTGGCGGGGCCTCGCAGGCGCCGAGGGCGGGCTGGAGCGGGCCCAGGCCGACTACATGGGCATGCTGGCGACCGTCATGAACGCCCTCGCCCTCCAGGACGTCCTGGAGCAGAAGGACGTCCCGACCAGGCTCCAGTCGGCCATTCGGATGCCGCAGGTGGCCGAGGAGTACATCCGTCGCAAGGCGATCCGCCACCTGGAGAAGAACCGGGTGGTCATCTTCGCCGCCGGGACCGGCAACCCGTTCTTCACCACCGACACCACGGCGGCGCTGCGGGCGGTGGAGGTCGATGCCGAGGTGCTGTTGAAAGGCACGCACGGCGGTGTCGACGGCATCTACACCGACGACCCGAGAACGAACCCGGACGCCACGAAGATCGACGAGCTGACCTACCTCGACGTCCTGAATCGCAATCTCCGGGTCATGGATCCGACCGCCATCACCCACGCCAAGGAGAACCAGCTCCCGATCGTCGTGTTCGACCTCATGGCCGAGGGGAGCCTCCGCGGTCTCCTGTGCGGCGAGTCGATCGGTACCATGGTGAGATGAGCGAGATCGTCGAGCTGGTGTTGGAGGATGCGAAGGATCGCATGGACAAGGCGATCGCTCACTCGCGGGCAGAGTTCGCCTCGGTCCGCAGTGGCCGGGCCGCCCCCCAATTGGTGGAGAAGCTCACGGTCAATGCCTACGGGGCCGACGTCCGATTGATCGAGGTCGCCTCGATCTCGGTGCCCGAGGCGCGCCAGCTGATCGTGACCCCCCACGATCCGGCCAATCTCGAGGCCGTCGAGCGGGCCATCAGGACTTCGGATTTGGGCATCTCTCCCAGCAATGACGGCCGCTCGCTGCGGCTCAACTTCCCACCGCTGACCGAGGAGCGCCGCAAGGAGCTGGTCAGGCTGGTCAAGAAGATGGCAGAGGACGGACGTATCTCGATACGCAACATCCGCCGTGACGCTCGCAAGGAGCTCGAGAGCGCCGAGAAGGACAACGACCTGAGCGCAGACGAGCTGAACCGGGCCGAGAAGGACTTGGACAAGCTAACCCAGTCGAGCGAGGCTAGCGTTGACGATGCCCTCGCCTCGAAAGAAGACGAGCTCCTAGAGGTGTAGTAACCCAATCGGCAGTCGGAGTCCGACGCTGCTGCGACTGCCTACAACTCGCCGGCGACGGCCGCTCGGAGCGCTTCGTGCTCCGGGAGGCGGCGAATCGAGGCGGAGAGGTATGGGAAAGGAACGCACGCATGGCCGACAAGAACAAGCAGCCGGGACCTGAGTCAGAGGCGGCCGACAACGGATCGAGCATCTTCGATCTGTTCGAGCCGCCCCCTGAGCGAGACCCGAACTCGTTCGGCAAGATCCCGGTCATCAAGGAAGACGACATCGACCTGACAGACGGCGCGTCCCCGGCCGAGGTGAAGGCCGCGGCCGACGTCGAAGCGGCCGGGCTGGCCCACTGGACCGCCCCGCCGACCGGCCAGGTGCCGGCGGTGCTGTCGAGCGAGAACGAGGGGAGCGGCCTGTGGGGGGATGTCAAGGGCCCGAGCTGGCACGGTGACGACCCGTCCTGGGCCGGTCCCGACCTCGCCGACGTGTTCGCCGACACCGATGCGGTCAGCTTCGAGATCCCGCTCGACGAGTACGACGACGATGACGACGACGACGACGAAGACCCTGATCGGCTCGTCAGCTCGCGCCCGGACCGGGCGATCGGGGCCACCGGCCCCGCCGGCCAGGACGAGCCCCCCATCGCCCCGGCCCCGGTCCGCCGCCCGCCCCCGACCGGCCAATCCCGACCCGACTCCCCGCCACCCCACTCGCAGCCACCCCACTCGCAGCCGCCGCACCCGCAGCCGCCGCCTCCCCAGGCTCGCCCCGAGCCACGCCATGAGGCCTCGCCCCCCGCCCGACCGGCCCCCGAGCCAGCGGTCGCCCAACAGCGGATACCGGAGCAGGGCGTGCCGAGGGTGCGCCCGGACCGGCCGGTCCTCGATGAGTCCCGCGATGGACTCGGACCGGACGTCGCAGCGGCTCCGGCCACGGTGTTCGACAGCAGGCCCCCTCGAGCCAGGCGACCCGCCGAGGGGCCGAGCACCGGTCGCCACGATCGGAACGGCTCAGCCGACCTGTTCGAGCCGGACGCGGCCGAGCCGAGCATCGACGACATCGAATTCGCCGCCCCACCCGGGGAGCGGCGGCCCGGCCGTGGCCCGGTGGAGTACCACGACGACGACGACTACTACGACGACATGGACGAGGAGCTGGGCCTCGGTCCGACCGGTGGCCGGAGCATCCCGAAGGCCATCGCGGTCGGAGCCGCCATGGTCGGTGTGCTGTTGGCCGCCATGTGGTTCGGGCCGGACACGACGTTGCTCCTGGTCTCGGTCCTGGCCCTCCTCGGTGTCCTGGAGCTCTACAACGCCATGCGCCTGGCCGGCCTCCGTCCGGCCACGTTGCTCGGCATCGTCGGTACCGTCGCTGCGCCGGCTGCTGCGTACTACCGGGGCGACGCCGCCTTCCCGCTGATCGTGGCGATGGCGGTGGTGTTCGGCACCCTGTGGTACCTGGTCGGGGCCGACACCGAGCGTCCGGTCCTCAACCTCAGCCTCACGATGATGGGTATCTTCTGGGTGGGCGGCCTGGCCGCGTTCGCTGCGCTGATGCTCCGGGAGGACGGAGGCATCCAGCTGTTGCTGTCGGCCATCCTGATCACCGTGGCCTCCGACACGATGGCCTACATCGGTGGTCGGGCCTATGGATCGAGGCCGTTCCACCACGCCAGCCCGAACAAGACGTGGGAGGGCACGATCACCGGCTTCCTCGGCGCGGTGTTCGCCGGTTTCGCCATCGGCGTCACCGACATGGGCACGATCTGGGACGGCAACCTCGTACCGGCGCTGATGCTCGGTGCGGTGGTCGGGTGCCTGGCCCCGATCGGGGATCTGGCCGAGTCGGTCGTGAAGCGGGATCTGGGCATCAAGGACATGGGCAATCTGCTGCCGGGCCACGGCGGGGTCCTCGACCGTGTCGATGCGCTGCTGTTCGCCCTGCCCGGTGCGTACTACCTGGCATTGATCTACGGCATCATCTGACCATCCGCCCGGGCCAGCGGCGGTAGCCTGCCAGTCAGTGACTACCACCGTGGCCGTCGTCGGCTCGACAGGTTCGATCGGCACCCAGACCCTCGAGGTGGTCGCCGCCAGACCTGAGCGGTACCGGGTCACGGTCCTCGCCGCCGGCTCGAAGCTCGACGAGCTGGTGGCCCAGGCCGAGACGGTCCGTCCCGATGTCGTCGCCCTGGCCGACCAGTCGAGGCTCGACGAGCTGCGGGACCGGCTACCGGCCGGTGTCGAGGTGGTCGGCGGGCCATCGGCACTGGCCGACGTCGCCACCATCGCCGATGTCACCGTCAACGGTGTGGTCGGTTTCGCCGGTCTGCCGGTGACGCTGGCCTGCCTCGGCGCCGGTAGGCGGTTGGCGCTGGCCAACAAGGAGTCGCTCATCGCGGCCGGGCCGGTCGTCCAGCGCGCTCGAACCACACAGGGGGCCGAACTGCTGCCGGTCGACTCGGAGCACGCTGCGATCCACCAGTGCCTCCGGTCGAGCGGCCGCGACCGATCCGTCCACCGCCTCCAGTTGACCGCGTCCGGTGGCCCGTTCCGGGGCTGGACCGCGGCGCAGCTCGAGGCGGTCACGGTCGAGGCGGCACTGGAGCACCCGACCTGGTCCATGGGACCGAAGATCACCGTCGACTCGTCGACCCTCATGAACAAGGGCCTGGAGGTCATCGAGGCCAACGAGCTGTTCGGTCGTCCGGCCGGTTCCCTCGGGTACGGCATCGACATCGACGACATCGAGGTGGTGGTCCACCCCCAGTCGATCGTGCACTCGATGGTGACCTTCGACGACGGCTCGACGATCGCCCAGCTGTCGCACCCGGACATGCGGCTGCCGATCGCCTACTGCCTGGCCCATCCCGACCGGTCCGACGTGGCATACGGCCGGATCGACTGGACGGAGCTCGGTCGGCTCGACTTCGAGCCACCGGACCGAGCGAGCTTTCCCTGCCTCGACCTGGCCTACGAGGCCGGTCGAGTCGGCGGCACGGCACCGGCATGGCTGAGCGCGGCGAACGAGGTGGCGGTGGCCGGCTTCCTGGAGGGGAGGATCAGCTGGTCGGCGATCGCCGGGGTGATCGAGGCCGCCATGGGCCACCACGACGGCGCCCCGGCGGACTCGCTCGACGCCGTGCTCGACGGCGACGCCCGGGCCAGGGCCCACGCCGAGGAGGCCCTATGCTGAGCGGGACGGTCCTGTCGGCCCCGACCGGCGGGGTCCGGTACTCCGAGACCGGAGTGAATCGTTGCCGTGAATCGACCGATAGAGAGCAGGGCGATACCGCGCCGAGACGGGATATGGCCTAGATTTTTCCTAGGTGTTCTGGGTCCCGGAGACAATTGGACCCACGGCAGGACTGCTGCGAGGTTCGTTGCTCCTGCGACACGAGTAGATGGAACATGACTGACACCAACGAGAGCACCGAGCGGTCGCCCACAGCGCAGCAGCCAGACCGCGACCGGAAGGGCTCGGTGCCGCTGGTCATGGCGGAGCCGAAGGACCGGGATCCCGAAGAGGCCCAGTCGAACCCCCTCGGTCTGGTGTTCATCGCCGCCCTCTTCGCCATGCTGTGGTTCTGGGCCGGTCCCCGCTACTTCTTCGTCGTGGTCGGCCTGGTGGTGATGATCTTCCTCCACGAGCTCGGCCACTACCTGACCGCTCGCTGGACCGGCATGAAGGCCACCCAGTTCTTCCTGTTCATGGGCCCGAGGATCTGGTCGTTCCAGCGGGGCGAGACCGAGTACGGGATCCGGTCGTTGCCGATCGGGGCGTTCGTGCGGATCGTCGGCATGCACAACCTCGACCCGTGCGACCCCGAGGACGAGCCCCGGGCCTACAAGAACAAGAGCTACCCCCGGCGGATGCTGGTGATCACCGCCGGCTCGATGATGCACTTCCTCCAGGCGATCATCCTGTTCACGGTGGTCACGACCGCGATCGGCCTCGACGACCCGGAGCGGTGGTCCATCGCCCAGGTCTCGGAGCTGGGGACCGGGGAGACGCCGGCCGTCGTTGCCGAGCTGGAGCCCGGCGACACGATCGTGACCGTCGACGGGATCGACGCCACCGACTGGCGCGAGCTGCGGTCCTACATCCGGGACCACCCCGGCGACGAGGTGGAGCTCGTCGTGCTGCGTGACGGCGAGACCGACGTCCGCACCACGACCCTGGCGACGATCGAGGACGACGAGACCGGTGACGAGGTGGGCTTCCTCGGTGTTGCTCCGACGTTCGAGCACTCCCGGCAGAGCCCGATCCTGGCGGCCGAGATGTTCGGTGAGACGTTCTGGGGGGCGCTGAAGTCGATCCCGGTGTTCCTATCGCCCTCCACGTTCGGCGATCTCGGCACCCTGATGTTCAGCGGGTCGCAGGACGTCGATCGAACCAGCGACGAGGCCAACCGGCCGATCTCGGTGGTCGGGGCGGTCCGGATCGCCGGTCAGCCCGACTTCGACATCACCTGGCCGCTGAGCCTCCTGGCCGTCCTGAACATCTTCATCGGCATCCTGAACCTGATGCCGCTGCTGCCACTGGACGGTGGCCACGCCGCCATCGCCACCTACGAGCGGCTGCGGTCCCGCAAGGGCCGCCGGTACCACGTCGACGTCGCCAAGCTGCTGCCGCTGACCTATGCGGTCGTGCTGGTGCTCGGGTTCATCATGATCTCGACGGTGTATCTGGATATCGTTCGACCCATCAGCTGACCGCCACCGGAGCGAAGAGAGCACATGGACGCTGGAGCAGTAGTCTTTCCGCGGGCGAAGACCCGCCAGATCATGGTCGGCGACGTCCCGGTGGGGGACGGGGCGCCGATCACGGTCCAGTCGATGACGATCACCAAGACCGCCGACGTCGAGGGGACCCTCCAGCAGATCTACGCGCTGGCGGCCGCCGGGGCCGACATCGTCCGCTGTACATGCAACGAGCCCGAGGCGTCGGAGGGCCTGGCCCGGATCGTGCCCCGCAGCCCGGTGCCGATCGTGGCCGACATCCACCACCAGTACCGGCGGGCGCTCGAGGCGCTGGAGGCGGGGGTCCACTGCCTGCGGCTCAACCCGGGCAACATCCGCAAGCCGGAGCAGATCAAGGCGGTGGCCAAGGAGGCCAGGGACCGCAACGTCCCCATCCGGATCGGGGTGAACGGCGGCAGCCTCCATCCAGACCTGTACCGGAAGTACGGCGACTCGGTCACGCCCGAGGCGATGGTCGAGTCGGCGCTGCAGGAGATCGCCTATTTCGACGAGGTGGACTTCGACCTGATCAAGATCTCGGTGAAGGCGTCGAACGTGCCGCTGATGATCGAGGCCTATCGCCAGCTGAGCGAGGTGACCGACCACCCGCTCCATCTCGGCGTGACCGAGGCCGGCCCGCCCCCGGCTGGCATCGTGAAGGCCACAGCGGGCATCGCCACCCTGCTGGCCGAGGGCATCGGCGACACCATCCGCTACTCGCTGACCTCCGATCCGGTCGACGAGGCCCGCCTCGGCCGTGTGCTCCTCGAGTCCTTCGGGCTCAGGGAGCGCAAGAACGTCGACCTCATCGCCTGCCCGTCGTGTGGTCGGGCGGAGATCGACGTCTACAAGGTGGCCCAAGAGGCCCAGGACGCGTTCGCCGACCGCCAGCTCCCGCTCCAGGTGGCCGTGATGGGTTGCGTGGTGAACGGGCCCGGTGAGGCGCGAGATGCCGACATCGGGATCGCCGCAGGGAACAAGCGAGGCCATCTGTTCATCAAGGGCGAGAACGTGGCCGTCGTCCCCGAGGACGAGATGGTGCCAACCCTCGTCGAGTGGGCCGAGCTGATAACGGAGGAGGGCATGGACGCAGCCCTGGCCCGGGCGGTCTCCACCCGGGACGCAGCCCGGCGAGCGGCCGAAGAGGACCGGCAGCGGAACCTCGACGAGCGAGGCGACGACGCCAACGCCTCCGAGCAGCTGGTCGAGCTCATCCGCAAGAAGCGGTAGGGAGCCGGTCGAGCCGACCCGCAGCAAGCGGTAGGAGCCACCGCCGCGCCGACTCGTTCGATCAGCTGGCCGGCGGCTGCTCCGGTGGGACGATCTCCTCCGATTCGAGGTCCAGCACCGACTCGTCGGGGTCGCGATCGGCGAGATCGGCCGTTGCCTCGGCGTGGGCGGCCCGACCGTCGATCTTCGACTGCAGATCGTCGAAGCCGGAGCCTCCCTCGGCGATCTGTTCCTGCAGGCGCTCCAGCCGCTGCTCCGGCGTTGCCGTCAGGTCGGCCTCCCGCCGATCGAGCTCGGCCTGGAGCCGACCCTTGGTCTCGCGCCCCAGTTGGCGGGCCTCGGCTCCCTCGGATCTGAGCCAGGACTTGAGCGAGTCGAGAAATCCCATACGCTGAGCCTATAACCCCAGCTCAGGCGGCGACGGAGCAGCCACGCCGATTCGGCCGAAACACGGCTAGGATTGATAGAAGCGTGGGCAGCGGCCCACGCTTTTGATTTCTAATCGTCAGGGCCGCCCGGCCCGGTGCGTTCGTCCGGTCCGTTCGCTCGGTCGGCCAATTTCGTCTGCGAGGAGGTGCACAGGTGTCAGATGCCACGAATTCCCCGTCGGGGGACCGGGCCGCCACGTCGCTGCGCCCGTCGTCGCCGGTGGCCGAGCGCGTCCAGGCCCTGTTGGCCCCGATCGTTGCCACCGCCGAGGTCGAGCTGCTGGACGTCGAGTGGACCGGAGGTACCCTCCGGGTCGTCATCGACCATCCGGATGGCGTGACGACAGACAATCTGGCGGCCGTCAACCGACTGATCTCGCCGATACTGGACCAGCACGACCCGGTGCCAGGGCGGTACACCCTCGAGGTCTCGAGCCCCGGCGTCGAGCGCCCCCTCCGCCGTCCGGACCACTACCGCCGGGCTCTCGGCGAGACGATCGTGGTCAAGACCGTCCCCGGTGTCGAGCCCCGACGGATCAAGGGCGCACTGCGCTCGGTGACCGACGACGACGCCACCATCGACCTGACCGTCGACGCGGTCGAGATCGACGGCGTCGAGCTGGCCGAGCCGGAGGAGCGGACCGTTCACCTGGCCGACGTCACGAGCGCCCGCACGGTCTTCGATTGGGGACCGAGCCCCAAGCCGGGCAAGGGCCGGAAGAAGCCGGGCACCGGGAAGCAGAAGAAGGGCCCGGGACCGAAGCCCGGGACCGCAACCGCATCAGTCGACGAGAGGAACGAGGTCGGAGATGAGTAACGAGATGACCGATGCGCTGCAGGCGCTGGCCGAGGATCGCGGGATCTCCATCGACAAGCTGTTCGGGATCATGGCCAACGCGCTCGAATCGGCCTACAAGCGCATGCCCGATTCCTACGAGTACGCGTGGGTCACGATCGATCCGGCCACCTTCGACATCCGGGTGTTCGCCCAGGAGCTCGACGAGGAGGGCGAGCCGGCCGGACCGGAGATGGACGTCACCCCCGACGCGTTCGGTCGGATCGCGGCCCAGACGACCAAGCAGATCCTCACCCAGGGAATCCGGGAGGTCGAGCGGGAGATGAAGTACGAGGAGTACGCCGGTCGGGAGGGCGACATCGTCACCGGCATCGTGCAGCAGACCGATTCCCGCTACACGCTGCTCGATCTCGGTCGGGTCGAGGCCCTGCTGCCGCAGGCCGAGCAGGTGTCGATGGGGCCCCGCTCCGAGGGGGGCAATCGGGTCAAGGCCTACATCGTCGAGGTTCGACGGACCGCCAAGGGTCCCCAGATCGTGGTCAGCAGGACCCATCCCGGGCTGATCAAGCGACTGTTCGAGCTGGAGGTCCCCGAGATCGCCGACGGCATCGTCGAGATCAAGGCCTGTGCGCGGGAGCCGGGGCATCGGACGAAGATCTCCGTGTGGTCGAACGACCAGAACGTCGACCCCGTCGGAGCCTGCGTCGGAGCCAGGGGGTCCCGGGTCAGGATGGTGGTGAACGAGCTCAACGGCGAGAAGGTCGACATCATCCCCTTCAGCGAGGACCCGTACGACTTCGTGGCCAAGGCGCTGTCGCCGGCCAAGGTCAAGGAGGTGCGGATCGACTTCGACACCGGCACCGCCGAGGTGATCGTGCCCGACTTCCAGCTCTCGCTGGCCATCGGCAAGGAGGGTCAGAATGCTCGCTTGGCCCATCGCCTGACCGGTTGGCGCATCGACATCAAGAGCGAGACCCAGCTCGAGGAGGAGGCCCGCTACGCCACCGAGGAGTGGGCCGAGGGCGAGTGGATCATCGACGCCGACACCGGCGAGCAGATGTGGCAGCCCGCCGACGGGAGCGAGGCCATCTCCGCCGACGAGTGGAACGCGTCGCTCGGCGAGGAGGAAGCGCTGGACGAGACCGCACCAGCGGCGGTCGTCGAGGACTCGCCCGACGCCGACGGCGAACCGGTCGCCGACGTTGCTGCCGCTGAGGCCGAGGCGGAGCCGGTTGCCGACGCCGTTGCTGCTGAGGCCGAGGCGGAGCCGGTTGCCGACGCGGTTGCTGCTGAGGCCGAGGCGGAGCCGATTGCGGACGCCGATGCCGATGCCGCTGCCGCTGGGGCCGACGCCGACGCCGATGCCGATGCCGATGCCGATGAGATCGAGGCGGAGCCGGTTGCGGACGCCGATGCCGATACCGCTGGGGCCGACGCCGACGCCGACGCCGACGCCGACGCCGACGTCGATGCCGCTGCCGCTGCCGCCGACGCCGATGCCGATGCCGCTGAGATCGAGGCGGAGCCGGTTGCGGACGCCGTTGCCGCTGAGGGTGAGGCCGGGCCGGTCGCGGACGCCGATGCCGCAGACGGCGGGGGTGAGGCTGACGCCGGGGCCGACCCGGCTCCGGCCGTCGCTGCCGAGCCCGTCGCTGCCCCTGACACCGACGAGACCCTCGACGAGGAGCCCGTGACCGCCGACGATGGCGGCTGACGGGCCGATCCGGACCTGTATCGGCTGCCGGGCCCGGCGGTCACAGCCGGACCTGGTCCGGTTCCATCTCGATGAGCACGCCCGGCTCAGGGTCGGCCGGACCGGCCCGGGTCGGGGTGCGTGGTTGTGTGGCGACCAGACGGCTCGTTGCCTGGCCAGCGCTCTGCGAGCGAACGCCTTCGCCAGGGCATTCGGCCGGGAGCCGGATCGGGCATCCCTGCCGTCGCATGGCGTCGATTGGCCATCGATCGAGCGACAGCTGGTCGCCCCGTCGTAACGTCGTCGAAGCCAGGTTCACGGCCGTAGTTGGATGGGTTGCCGGATCCCGGCCGGTAGGATAAGAAGTCGCCTCGCTGCTCTGTAGCGACCTTTTTACAGAGGTGATCTCAACAACGTGCCAGCAAAAGTCCGGGTCTACGAACTCGCAAGAGAGTTGGGTCTTTCCAACAAAGAGATAATCGACCTCTGCGATGCCCTCGGCATCGGTGTGAAGAGTCATTCCTCGAGTGTGGTCGAGGCCCAAGCCGATCGGCTCCGCCGCAAGGCCGAGCGCGAAGGGCTGATTCGCGAGCCGGCGGATGAGGACGGCGCCGATGACGCTGCTCGTGCTGGGGCCGAGGCGGTCGTGAGCACGAAGAAGGCGCCGCCGAAGAAGAAGGCGGCCAAGAAGGCCCCGGCACCGGCCGACGGCACCGAGGTCACCGAGGTCACCGAGGACACCGAGGACACCGAGGACACCGAGGACACCGAGGACAAGGTGGCACCGGCCACCCCCGGCGGCGATGCAGCGAAGCCGGAGCCGGCCCCTGCCCCCCCGGCCCGAGTGGTCTCGTCCGCCGGCGCGAAGCCGAGTGCCGAGTCGAAACCGATCCCACCGCCACCGCCTGCGATCAAGCCGGCCGCAACGCCGGCCCCGGCTGCTGCGCCGCCGCCCACCCCGGCCCCTGCGGCGGCGGAAGCCACCCCGCCA
>JAHELU010000166.1 GCA_024644005.1 Acidimicrobiales bacterium
TGCTGGGAGCGTAGCTCAGGACCGGAAGCGGCTCGCCACGTCGAGCAGCCGGGCTGCCTCGTCCACCATCCGTTCCACCACTTCGGCCGCCGGCAGGACCTCGTCGATGAGCCCGGCGACGTTGCCGGCCCCGTTCATCGATACGCCTTCTCGCCCGCCCCGATCGGTGCCGAGCGAGCCGAGGGTCATGCCGGTGAGGACCGGCTGCAACGGCATCGGCAGCGGCTCGACGCTGGCTTCCTCCCATGCCCTCGTCCAGCGATTGGGCAGCATGCGGAACCGCTTGCCCGTATAGGCCCGACTGATCACCGGGGACTGATCGGCGGCAGCCACGATGCCGGCCTTCTGCCAGCCGGCGATGCCGGCCTCGGTCGTGGCGAGGAAGCGGGTGCCGACCCAGACGGCTTGACAGCCCATCACCAGGCTCGCCGCAAGGCCCCGTCCGTCGCCGATGCCACCGGCCGCCACGACCGGCACGTCGACCGCGTCGAGGACCTGCGGGAGGAGTGCCATCGTGCCGACGTGTCCGGTGTGCCCACCGCCCTCGGTGCCCTGGGCGATCACCACGTCGGCGCCGTCCTTGACGACGGCTACCGCCTGCTTCGTGTTGCCGACGATCGATATCACCGTCGCTCCGGCATCGTGGAACCGATCGGCGACGAAGCCCGGCGAGCCGAGCGCGCCAACGAAGACCGGCACCCCCTCCTCGAGGATCACCTGCACCTGGGCTTCAGCGTCCGTGCCGAGCGCGTTGCGATCCTGGCCCGTGGCCGGGGGTGGCTCGACCCCCAGCTCGGCGGCGATGCGGGCGGCCGTGGCGCGGTGCTCGTCGGGAATGAGCGCCGCGATGTCGGCGAGCGTTGCCCCGCTCTGGTCGATGCGGGACGGCAGGATCAGGTCGACGCCGAACGGGCGATCGGTCAGCTCACGGGTCCGGCGGATCACGGTCCGTACCTCGTCGGCGCTCATCGAGGTGCAGCCGAGAACCCCGAGACCGCCGGCATTCGACACTGCGGCCACCAGGTCGGGACCGGCGATCGGGCCCATTCCGGCCGACATGATCGGTACGTCGATGCCGAGCTGCTCGCAGAGCGTTGTCCGCAGTGCGGTGCTGGTCATTGCGACTCCCTGAGTCGGTTGACGGTCGGCCGGGTCCCGACGGTGTAGGTATCGGCGATCGCCGCCGTGCGGTGGGTCTCGTCCGCCTCGAGTCTGTCGGGATCGGCCACGACGGCCATGAAGGCGGCCATGCTCGGGAACGTGTTGAACCGGACCTGATGCCAGGTCCGCCCGTCGCCGATGATCGTCCCCTCGACGGCGAACCAGCCGTCGATCCGAACCCCGTGGGGCACGGCCACCGCCCCCGCCGCCTGCTGGTAGGACCGCATGTCCTCCGGTGAGACGTCGGCTGCGGAGGTGTCGTCGAAGCGGATCACGTGCACCACCGTGACCGGGCCGTCGTCGCCGGTCGGCGGATGGGGAACCGAGGTCCAGTCGGCTTCGGTCGGGCCTGGCCGGTCCATCGGCTGGCAGCCCATCACGATCGTCTCCTCCATCCCGGCCTCCTTGTGCACGTGCTTGGCCTGGAAGTCGGGTCGGGATTGCATCTCGACGAAGCTCCGCCGGGTGGGATACTTCACGACCGCGACGCGATCCCAGGTCGGTGAGTCACCGAGGAACTGCCGCTCGACGTCGCCGGCGAAGACGATCTCGCCCCCTATCGCGGCGAGCGACTCCAGCGGGGTGTAGAGGTCGTCGGCCTCCCGACCGCTGACGACGGACGGGCGACCATCCCGGTAGTCCGCTCGCTCCCGGTACTTCATGAGGTTGACCATCCACACCGGACCGTCGTCCTCCGGGGCCGTCGTGGCCAGCCGGAGGCCGTAGTCACGGTCGATCCGACCGTAGCGGGGGCCTGCTGAGTCATTCATCGGCATCTCCTCCATCGCCGGCAGCGACCAGCTGCATCATCGCCCTGGCCACCATCGGCGCTGCGTTCTGGTTCTGGCCGGTCACCAGGTTGCCGTCGACCACCCAGTGGTTGGCCAGCGGGTCCCGGAAGGCGGTCCTGGCCTCGAAGACGGCGCCGACCCGGCGAAGCTCGGTCTCGGGGTGCTGCGGGGTGCTCTCGATGCCCAGCTCACGCACCTGCTTGTCGGTGACTGCGGTGAGATGGCGGCCCTTGACGAGCGGCTCCCCATCGGTGCCGGTGGCGTTGAGCAGGCCCAGAGGACCGTGGCAGACGCCGCCGATCACCCGACCGTGGGCGTTCGCCTCTGTGATGGTGGCCGCCAGATCGTCGGAGAACCCGAGGTCGAAGGCGGCTCCCCAGCCGCCGGCAAGGTAGACGAGGTCGTAGTCGGCCATGTCGAGCTCGCCGACCGCCAGGGACTGGCCGACCTGCTGGCGGAAGTGGTCGTCGGCCAGGAAGCGGTCGTCGGCCGGTGTGCGCAACACCGGCTTCAGCGACTGGGGATCGACCGGGATCACGCCGCCGTTCGGGCTGGCGACGTCGACGTCGATGCCGGCATCGAGGAAGGCATAGTACGGCACCGTCATCTCGCTGGCGAACACCCCGGTCGGCTTGCCGACGTCGAGCACCCCCTGGTTGGTGGCGATCACCAGGGCCCGGCGGCCCCGCAGATCCACATCGGCGGTCTCCTCGTCGTCGGGGTGCAGACCGATCCGCTGCAGAGCCCTGCGCAGCAAGCGGGCTGGCGGGGGTGGGCGCTCCATCATCGGGCCCACGGTGGGGCGTCGGGTGGCGTACGGCCAGGGATCGTTGCGAGCGGGGACGCACCGCTCCCGCTCGGCGGCGAGGCGGGCCGTGACGAGGCCGAAGACCTCGGCCACCCGGGGGTCGTTCCAGCGGTTGTCGGCCTCGGTCGGATCGGCGTCTAGGTCGTACAGCTCCCATTGATCGGGCAGCGGCTCGGTCCGATGGGCCGGCCCACCGGGGCCGTTGGCCGCGAGGTGGCGGGTCCCCGGCTCGGTCCAGGTCGCCGGGTCGTCGAAGGAGCGCACCACCTTCCAGAGGTGGCCTTGGCCGCCGGTCGCGTCGGTCTCGTCGACCCGGGTGACCAGCCCTTCGAAGTTGGCCGCCACGTGGGCCGGTACTCGGATTCGCAACGGTGCTGGTGGGTCGTCGGCTCTGTTGAGGCGTCGGGCCAGTCCGCTTGCCCCGGAATCACCCTCCGGCATGTTGTCCCGGGTCAGCAGGTACACCGACCGGCCGTCCTCAGGCGCCGCTTCTCCGTCGACGAGCGGCATCAGGCTCCGACCGGGAAGGGGGTGCACCTCCGACAGCGTCTCCCGCAGCTGGGCGGCGACACCTTCTTCGTCGATCGATGCTGCAGCGAGGAGCGTCGGTACCAGGTCGACGTGGGACGTTGGGGTGTCGTCCAGCCGACGACCCTCGGTGGCCCGCGAGCCGACGCGAGCCACCGTGAACGGCACCCGGGTGGCCTCGTCGTAGAGGTTGAACCACTTCTGGTGGAGACCGCCGTGAGCCCCGAGGAGCTCGCCGTGGTCCGACGTGCGGACCAGCACCGCGTCGTCCGAGCCGTCGTCGGTGACGGCCCGGCGGACCCGATCGAGCGAGCTGTCGACCTCGGCGTGCAACCGGTGGTAGAGGTCCCGGTACTGCTGGGCCTTCTTCTCGTACGTGCGGGCCACCGCTGGGGCTGGGCCGTAGGACGACGGGTAGGAGGCCCGGAAGGCGATCTGGGCTGCGGGCTTGGTGGCGAGATCCTCGCCGTCGGTCGGCGAGGGGGCGACCGACGGCGGATCGAGCGGCGACGGCTCGATCGGGATGCCCCGCCGGGCCCAGGCCGGGAACAGCACGATGTCATGCGGGTTGACGAAGCTGGCCACCAACAGGAACGCGCGCCGGGCAGCGGGGTCACCGGCCCTGCGCCTGGCGTAGCGGTCCTCGAGCCAGGCCACCACCCGGTCTGCGATGAGGGGATCCCGCACGTGCCCGCTGTCGGCCAGAGCCCCGCCGTGGGGCTCCGGACCGACCCAACCGGAGAACCCGAACGGGTCCAGTGGATCGGCGTCGAGGTACGCCGTGACCGAGGCAGGGTCGACCACGCCGTCGTCGTCGTTGGTGGCGAGCCGTCGGCCGGTGGCCGGGTCGGTCAGGTCGGCATGGGTCATGTGCCACTTGCCGTCGTAGTGGGTGTCGTAGCCGGCGGCGCGGAACCAGTGGCCGAGGGTCGGCACCTCACCCGGTCGCAGCCATCGCATACGGGAGTCGTCGGCCATCTTGCCGAGGCCGTCGGTCTGGGTGACACCGTGGACGTCTGGGTAGTGGCCGGTGAAGAGCGTGGGCCGGCTGGGCACGCAGGCCAGCGAGCCGGTGTAGTGACGACCGAACGAGACGCCGTTGCGCTCGAACCACTTGGCTCCGGTCAGGACCCGCTCGCGCCACCGGCGAAGGGTGTCGGACTCGTAGGGCGGGGCTGCCCGCTCCTGATCGGTCAGGATCACCACGACATCGGGGCGGGTGTCCGCTCCATCGCTCATCGGAGCCGCTCGGCCAGTCCGGCCAGCATCCGATCGGAAGCCTGGGCCATTCTCCGCCCGACGACCCTGGCGATGATCTGCTGCGGGGGTCGGGGGCCGGCGTCGATCCGGCTCGTCACCGAGACGCCTGCTCCGGCGGCGGCCGGCTCGATCAGCCAGGTGTTGGAGGCGGACCGCACGACCGGCGGGAGGCCCTCGAGCCGGTACGACAACCTCGACGGGGCCTGCCAGTCCGTCACCCGTTCGACCAGCGTGGTTCGACCGATCTGGATTCGGCGAGCGGTGCCGACGCCCTCGGCTGTGGTGGTCAGCAGGCACGAGTGGTCGACGGTGCTGGCCCAGCCGCTGATGGCGCCGAAATCGCTGAGCACCGCCCACACCTCCTCCGGCGAGGCCGCCACGTCGATCCTTCGCGTCACGTCGATCATGAGGCGATGAAGTCGACGAGGATCTCGGCCAGCTCGGGGCCCCTGTCCTCTTGCAGGAAGTGGCCGGCACCCTCGATCGTGGTGTGGGCCTGGCCACGGGCACCGGGTACACGCTTCAGGAACGGCTTGTCGCCCCCGCTCGTGACCGGATCGCTGTCGCTGAAGCAGCAGAGAAAGGGCCTGGTGAACTGCTCCAGCACCGTCCACGCCTCGCGGTTGGCCGGCGCCTCCGGATCGTCCGGCGAGGTGCAGACGAACGACGGCCAGATCCGGGCCCCGGCCTTGTAGGAGTCGTCGGGGAAGGGGGCGTCGTAGGCCGCGATGACCTCTGGGGCCAGTTCCGTGGTGCAGCCACCGTTGACGATGTGGCCGATCGGGAACTCGGGCGAGGTCTGGGAGAACTCCTGCCACCGCAGGAAGGCCTCGCTGGGCGGCCGGTCGCCGGTGGGCAGGCCGGTGTTCCCGATGGCGACCCGGGCGAAGCGGTCGGGTTGGGCGGTGACGAGGCGGAGCCCGATGAGGCCGCCCCAGTCCTGGCCGAAGAACGTGATGTCGCTCAGATCGAGGTGGTCGAAGACGAGGCTCGACATCCAGGCCACGTGGCGGGCGTAGCTGTAGTCGGTCCGTTCGGTGGGCTTGTCGCTGCGACCGAAGCCGACCTGGTCCGGCACGATCACCCAATGACCGGCCGCAACCAGGATCGGGATCATGTGGCGGTACAGGTAGCTCCACGACGGCTCGCCGTGGAGGAGCAGCACGGTGGCTCCATCGCCGGCCTCGTCGACATAGTGGACCCGCAGGGATCCGCCGTCGCCGTCGGCGATCTCGGCGTAGTGCGGTTCGAACGGGAACCCCACGAGGTCGGCGAAGCGGTCGTCGGGGGTGCGGAGGGTCTGCATGGCTCAGGTTCCTTTGCCGGGATCGGGGTCGACGTCGACGCGATGGAGATCGTCGCCGATCTCGATCCTGCCGGCGAACACGCTGGCGGCCAGATCCCGCCAGTCGTCGCCCCCGCCGGGAGGAACGGGCGGTACGTAGTGGGTCAGGATGAGGGTGTCGAGATCGGCCCGTTGGGCGGTGGCGCCGGCCTCCTCGGGCGAGGAGTGGTAGTCGAGCGTGTCCTGCATCCGTTGCAGTGCGATGTTGGTAATGATGTCCTTGCGGATGACGGTGTGGACCAGCGCATTCGCCCCTTCGCAGAGCTTGTCGAGCCCGGCGCAGGGAACGGTGTCCCCGGCGACAACCACGGCCGCTCCGCCGTGGTCGAACCGGAACCCGACGCTCGGCTCGACGGGCCTGTGGTCGGTCGGGGCGCAGCTGATGTCGACGGTTCCGGCCAGGTCGATCGGCCCGTCCGACACCTCGACGACGTCGACCGGTGGCGAGTGATCGAGGTCGGCGTGATGGGTCATCCGGTAACCGATGTCCGGGCCGAGGGCAGCGAGGAGGTGCTCGACCACCTCCCGGGTGCCGACCGGGCCGACGATCGTCAGCGGTGTCCGCTCGAAGGTCATGATCCAGCGGGTGGTGATCACGTCGCCGAGATCGGTGAAGTGGTCGCTGTGGAGGTGGGTCAACAGCACCGCAGTCAGGTCGGGAGCCCCGACCCCCGCAGCCGCCATCCGCATCAGTACCCCCCGGCCGGCATCGACGAGGTAGTGCTCCGCATCGCCGTCGGCACCGACCGAGATCAGCGTCGCCGGTCCGGCCCGGTTCGGGTCGGGCATGGGGCTGCCCGTTCCGAGGAGGATCACCTGGAGGCTCATTGTCGGGACAGCTCCGATCTGGCGGTCGCCTCGGCCTCGGCGGTGGCGTCGGCGGCCGCCCTCACCGGCAGCTGGATCACCAGCTCGTGGAGGGTCCCGGAGAAGGCGAATGGGGCCTGGTACCGGGCCGACACGGCGGAGCCGTGGTCGTGCCCGATGCTGGCCCCGACCGACGAGATCATCCGCATGTAGAGCGGCAGGTCCGCTCGGCCCGCCGGCTGGCCGTCGATGGTGAGCTCGACCGACCCGGTGGTCCGGTCGGCTCGCTGCAGCCGCATCCCCAACACGCTGTCCCCGGTGGGGACCTCGATGTCGGATTCGACGATGGTGTGGTCGTCGAAGGCGTTGTAATCCACGACGAGGCGATCGTCCTGGACGAACACGGAGATGCCGGAGTTCTCCGTACCGGTGGCCCACAGGACCCCGTCGTCGCCGGCCGCCCGGGTGACCGAGGCCGTCAGCTCGAACGACCGGCCGCCGGCACCGGCCGCCGCCTGGCCGGGGATGGGCGACATCGGTGGCCGGTAGACGTACCGCCGGCTGGTTGGGTGGGGCGAGCGGTCACTGACCCGGGTGGCGAACAGCTCGAAGCCCCGGTCGTCGAGGGGGAGGACGCCGTTCCGCTCCGCCTCGCGCCACCACTCCTCGATCAGCTCGGCCAGCTTGTCCGGCTGCTCGGCCGCCATGTCGTCGCATTCCGACGGGTCGGCATCGAGGCGGTAGAGCTCCCACGGCTCGCTGTCGAAGTCCGCGCCCTGGACGTGACGGCAGACGGCCTTCCAGGACTCCCCGTCCTTCTGCGACATCAGGGCCCGGCTGCCGGCCATCTCGAAGTACTGGAGGGTGTTGGTGGCCGGGTGCTCGTCGTCGGCGATGATGGGGGCGAAGGAATGGCCGGTCACCGGCAGCTGCGCCAGGCCCTCGAGGACATCCGGAGGGGTGATGCCGAGCAGCTCGTAGACGGATGGGACGATGTCGGAGACGTTGACGAACTGGTGGCGCTTCGTGCCTCGTTGCCCGGCCGGGATCCCGTCCGGCCAGTGGACGATCATCGGCACGTGGACGCCGCCCTCGTGCGTGTTCTGCTTGTACCACTTGAACGGGCTGTTCCCGCACTGGGCCCACCCCCACGGGTAGTTCGTGTGGCTGTGGGGGCCTCCGACATCGTCGATCCGCTCGATGGCCTCGTCCGGCGTCTCCAGGATGCCGTTGAAGAACTTCATCTCGTGCATGACGCCGAACGGTCCTCCCTCCTGCGAGGCTCCGTTGTCGGACAGCACCACGAGCAGGGTGTTGTCGAGCTGACCGAGCCGGGCCAGCCCGTCGACCAGCCGCCCGATCTGATCGTCGGTGTGGTCGAGGAAGGCGGCGAACGCCTCCTGCAGCCTGGCGGCCAGGCGCTGCTGGTTCTCCGGCAGCGCGTCCCACGGCTCGACCCCGGGGTTGCGGGGTGCCAGCTGGGTGTGGTCGGGGATCACGCCGAGCTCGCGCTGGCGCTCGTACCAGCGCTGGCGAACGACATCCCAGCCATCGTCGAAGGCTCCTCGGTACTTGGCTAGATATGGGGGTGGGGCCTGGTGGGGAGCGTGGGTCGCCCCGAACGGCACGTAGGCGAAGAACGGGCGGTCCGGCCGGATCCCCTTGCTGTCGCTGATCATCCGTAGCGCCTGATCGATCAGATCTTCGCTCAGGTGGTAACCGTCCTCCGGCCGCCCCGGCGGGTCGACGGGGTGGTTGTCGCAGATCAGCTCGGGATGGAACTGGTCGGTCTCGCCTTCGAGGAACCCGTAGAACCGGTCGAAGCCCCGGCCGAGCGGCCACTGGTCGAAGGGGCCGGCGGCCGAGCACTGGTCCATGGGGGCGAGATGCCACTTCCCGGTGCAGAAGGTGGCGTACCCCTCGGCCTGCAGCACCTCGGCGATCGTTGCTGCGTGATCCGAGATGTGACCGAGCTGGTGAGGGAACCCGGTGCGGAAGTTCGACACCGACCGCATCCCGACTGCATGCTGCGAGCGGCCAGTGAGGAGCGAGGCTCGGGTCGGCGAGCACAGGGGTGTGACGTGGAAGTTCGTGAACTGGATTCCGGCGGCCGCCAACCGGTCGACGTTCGCGGTATCGATGTCCGACCCGTAGCACCCGAACTGGGCGAAACCGGTGTCGTCGAGCAGCACCAGCACCACGTTCGGCGCGTCCTCGCCAGGGTGAGGGGGCTCGTAGAACCAAGGCTCGGAATCTGCGAGGGTTCGACCGATGCGGCCTTCGAACCTCATCGCTCCCCCATTCGCTGGATCGATCACGAGCTGATCTTGCAATCTGAGAGTCCAACTGTCAAGATATTCTGAGATCTCGACTGTCAGAAAGCTGGCAGAGAAGGCGCATGCTGATGGGCAGAGGGGCTGAGCAAACCGGAGCGAGCGAGCGAGTCGATGGGCGCCGGCTGCGCCGGGAAAAGGGTCGCCTGGCCGTCATCGACGCGATGATCGACCTCGTCTTCGATGGTCGCGCCCCGTTCTCGGCGGAGCAGGTGGCCGAGCGGGCCGGGGTGTCCCAGGCCTCGGTGTTCCGCTACTTCGCCACGCTCGACGAGCTCCGCTACGACGCCATCCAGCGGTACTTCGAGCGCTACAGCCACCTCATGGCGATCCCGGACATCGGCGAGCACTCGTTGTCTCGACGGATCGGGAACCTGGTGGACGCCAGAGTCTCCTATCACGAGGCCACCGAGCCGATGGCCAGACTGGCCCGACGGCAGGCCCTCGAGATCGGCGAGGTCCGGGAGACCCTCGGTCGGGTCCGCTCGACCCTCGCCGACCAGCTCGGTCAGCACTTCGCCCCCGAGCTCGCCGTGCTGAGACCGGCGGCCCGCAACGAGCGGCTGGCGGTGATCGCCGCCCTCACGTCGTTCGAGAGCTGGGACCAGCTGCGTGCGCACGGTCTGGACCGTGCCGAGATCGTCCGAGCGCTCGGCCAGAGCCTCGACCGCCTCCTCCGAACCACCGCATGAGCACCGGCCGATGACATCCCGAACGATCGACACCATCCCCGTTGCCCATACGCCGCCGGGCGGCTACGGCGAGTTCCCCGCCCCGCTCCTCGAGGGCTGCACCGAGCCGATCCCCGCTGGCGCCCCGGACCTTCGTGGCCTGTGGCAAGTCGTCGAGGTCGTTGTCGACGGTGAGGTTGTCCAGGATCACCCCGGTCTCGGCCACGTGCAACGCGTCGAGCAGGCCGGCGACCGGGTGGTCGTCACCGGAGGCGGCGTCATCCACGACATGCGGTGCGACGGGACCGAG
>JAHELU010000314.1 GCA_024644005.1 Acidimicrobiales bacterium
GGCAGACCGCGCTCGGTGCCACAGTCGTCCTCACGGATGATGACGTCCTGCGACACGTCGACCAGCCGACGGGTCAGGTAACCCGAGTCAGCGGTACGAAGCGCGGTGTCCGCGAGTCCCTTACGCGCACCGTGCGTCGCGATGAAGTACTCGAGAACGGTCAGACCCTCACGGAAGTTCGACTTGATCGGCCGCGGGATGATGTCACCCTTCGGGTTGGCCACCAGACCACGCATAGCCGCGATCTGCCGGACCTGCATCATGTTTCCGCGCGCACCCGAGTGGACCATCATCCAGATCGGGTTGTTCTTGTCGAACGTGGTCTCGAGCTCGGCGGCAACCTCGTTCGAGGCCACGGTCCAGATCTCGATGAGCTCCTGGCGACGCTCGTCGTCGGTGATCAGACCACGCTCGAACTGCGTCTGCACCTTCTTGGCCTGCTCCTCGAACTTCTCGAGGATCTCGGCCTTCCGGGGCGGAGTGACGACGTCCTCGATGGAGACGGTGACGCCGGACCGGGTGGCCCAGTGGAAACCGGTGTCCTTGAGGGCGTCGAGCGCGTGCGCGACCTCGACCTTGGTGTAGCGCTCGGCGAGGTCGTTCACGATGACGCCGAGCTGCTTCTTGCCGACCTCGTAGTTCACGAAGGCGTAGTCCGCAGGCAGGGTCTCGTTGAACAGCGCGCGGCCCAGCGTGGTCTCGAGCACCAGCGGCTGGCCGGCCTCCCAGCCCTCAGGAGCCGCGGACTCGGCCGGCGGCACGACGTTCTCGAGCCGGATCCGGACCTTGCTCTGCAGCGTGATCTCGCCACGGTCGAACGCCATGATCGCCTCGGACGTCGAGGAGAACACCCGGCCGTTGCCGATCAGACCGTCGGCCTCGTCCACCTCACGGGTGAGGAAGAAGAGCCCGATGATCATGTCCTGCGTCGGCATGGTGACCGGACGACCGTCGGACGGCTTGAGGATGTTGTTCGTCGACAGCATGAGGATGCGGGCCTCGGCCTGCGCCTCCGCCGACAGCGGCAGGTGCACGGCCATCTGGTCACCGTCGAAGTCGGCGTTGAACGCCGAGCAGACGAGCGGGTGGATCTGGATGGCCTTGCCCTCGATCAGCTGCGGCTCGAACGCCTGGATGCCGAGACGGTGCAGCGTAGGTGCACGGTTCAGCAGGACCGGGTGCTCGGTGATGACCTCTTCGAGGACGTCCCACACGACCGGGCGGGCACGCTCGACCATGCGCTTTGCGCTCTTGATGTTCTGCGCGTGGTTCAGGTCGACCAGGCGCTTCATCACGAACGGCTTGAAGAGCTCGAGCGCCATCTGCTTGGGCAGACCGCACTGGTGCAGCTTCAGCTGCGGGCCGACGACGATGACCGAACGGCCGGAGTAGTCGACGCGCTTACCGAGAAGGTTCTGACGGAAGCGACCCTGCTTGCCCTTGAGCATGTCGGACAGCGACTTGAGCGGCCGGTTGCCCGGGCCCGTGACCGGACGACCACGACGGCCGTTGTCGAACAGCGAGTCGACGGCCTCCTGGAGCATCCGCTTCTCGTTGTTGACGATGATCTCGGGAGCACCGAGGTCGAGCAGTCGCTTGAGACGGTTGTTCCGGTTGATCACACGGCGGTACAGGTCGTTGAGGTCGGAGGTCGCGAAGCGGCCACCGTCCAGCTGCACCATCGGACGAAGATCCGGCGGGATCACCGGGACGGCGTCGAGGACCATGCCGCGCGGGCTGTTGCCGGCCTTGCGGAACGCGTCGACGACCTTGAGTCGCTTGAGCGCCCGGACCTTGCGCTGGCCCTTGCCGGTGGCGATGGTCTCGCGCAGGCTCTCGACCTCGGCGTCGAGGTCGAACGTCTCGAGGCGCTTCTGGATCGCCGCGGCGCCCATGAAGCCCTCGAAGTACTTGCCGAACCAGTTCTTCATCTCGCGGTAGAGCAGCTCGTCGCCCTCGAGGTCCTGGACCTTGAGGTTCTTGAAGCGGCTCCACACCTCGTCGAGGCGGTCGATCTCGCGCTGGGCGCGGTCACGGACCTGCTTCATCTCGCGCTCGGCGCCGTCCTTGACCTTGCGACGCGCGTCGGCCTTGGCGCCCTCGGCCTCGAGAGCCGCCAGGTCCTCCTCGAGCTTCTTGGTGCGCTCGTCGAGCTGCGTGTCGCGACGGTTCTCGAGACGCTTGCGCTCGAGGTCGATCTTGGCCTCGAGCGAGGACAGGTCGCGGTGACGCGCGTCCTCGTCGACCGAGGTGATCATGTACGCCGCGAAGTAGATGACCTTCTCGAGGTCCTTCGGGGCGAGGTCCAGCAGGTAGCCGAGACGGCTCGGAACACCCTTGAAGTACCAGATGTGGGTCACGGGAGCGGCGAGCTCGATGTGACCCATGCGCTCACGGCGCACCTTGGAACGGGTCACCTCGACGCCGCAGCGCTCGCAGATGATGCCCTTGAAGCGCACGCGCTTGTACTTGCCGCAGTAGCACTCCCAGTCCCGGGTGGGACCGAAGATCTTCTCGCAGAAGAGACCGTCACGCT
>JAHELU010000167.1 GCA_024644005.1 Acidimicrobiales bacterium
AGACCGTCGGGCTGCTCGCGTCCTTCAACCCCACGTCGGTCCTGATGACGGCCCGGGAGATCATCACGCTCTGGGTCAGCCGGATGACGATGTTCAACCGGTACTTCCTCGACGGGCAGCTGCCGTTCACCGATGTGTTCATCCACGCCATGATCCAGGACGGCCACGGCCAGAAGATGTCGAAGAGCCTCGGCAACGGCGTCGATCCCCGGGACATCATCCACAGCCATGGCGCCGACGCCATGCGCTACACCCTGGTCCAGATGACGACCGACACCCAGGACCTGCGCATGCCGGTCGACCTCGTCTGCCCCTACACCGGCGAGGCGTTCGCCCCGGAGGTCATCACCACTGCGGCCGGCCACATCGTGGCGGCCCCCATCCAGGCGTCGCCATCCGATCCGGACAAGAAGATGGTCAGCGCCTACGGGGTTGCGGTCGGAGCGGTCCAACCATCTGACGAGCTCCCACTGGCCCGCAACACCGCGTCGAAGTTCGACTCGGGCAGGAACTTCGCGAACAAGGTCTGGAACGCGACACGGTTCGCGATCGGCCGGATCCCGACCGACCAGCCGCAGGTCGGATCTGTGGACTTGGCAGCCGCCTCCTTCGCCGACCGGTGGATCGTGGCCAGGCTGTCCCAGACGCTGGCGGTCGTCGAGGAGGCGCTGGCCAACTACCAGTTCAACGTGTACGCCGACGCCCTCTACGACTTCATCTGGCGTGACGTCTGCGACCGCTATCTCGAAGCGGTCAAGCCGACGATCGACGACGATCCGGCCCAGCAGGCGGTCCTGGCCGCCGCCCTCGATGCGGTGCTGCGGATCCTCCATCCCGTCTGCCCGTTCG
Organism: Acidimicrobiales bacterium; assembly: GCA_024644005.1. GTDB lineage: Bacteria > Actinomycetota > Acidimicrobiia > Acidimicrobiales > SZUA-35 > JAHELU01. The sequence goes on from JAHELU010000167.1 coordinate 850, forward strand.
TCACCGAGGCGCTGTGGCCCCACGTCTCGGCCGTCCGGTCGGCCGAGCTCGACGGTGTCCGGCTCCCGCCCTCGGACCTGGTCGCCACGGCGGCCTGGCCGGTCGTCGAGCCGGGGACGATCGACGAGTCCGTCGTCGAGACCTTCGATCGGGCCGATCGGCTGATCGGGGCCATCAGGGCGCTGCGGGCCGCCCGCAACCTCAAGCCGAAGCAGCTGATCACGCTCCACGCCCCGCAGCCCGTGCGGGAGCTGATCTCCGCCGGTGGGGGAGCGGTCGAGACGTTGGCCGGGGTCGGCGAGGTCCTCACGATCGAGGGGGTCGAGCGGCCGCCGGCGGCCAGTCCGCTGGCGTTCGAAGGCTCGGAGGTCCTGATATCGGGTCTCGTCGACGAGCTCGACCTCGACGTCGAGCGGAGCCGGCTGCAGAAGCTGATCGAGGCCAAGACCACCCAGATCGACGGGTTCGAGAAGCGGCTGGCCAACCCCGGCTACGTGAACAATGCGAAGCCCGAGCTGGTCGAAGAGACCCGCCGGCTGCTGGAGGAGGCCCGCAGCGATCTGCAGGCGGCCACGGCAGCGATGGCGGCGCTGAACTGACTCGCAGCGGGCGACGGGCAACTGGACGAGCGACACGACAGCAAGATGAAGGGTGCGATGTGAACGTCGGGGACAAGGTCGAGGAGTTCGCCCTCGAGGACCAGCACGGAGACATGGTGACCCTGTCGTCGCTGCTCGAGACCGGTCCGTTGGTTGTCTACTTCTACATCAAGGCCATGACGTCCGGTTGAACGATCGAGAGCAAGCACTTCCGCGATCTGCACGCCGAGTTCTCCGAGCTCGGCGCCACGATCGTCGGGGTGTCGTCCGATCGGTCCGATCGGCAACGCCAGTTCGACGAGGCGAACGAGTTGGGCTTTCCCCTCCTGTCCGACCCGGACCGCAAGGTGGCCGCCCGGTTCGGGGTCAAGCGGTTCGGCCCGCTCCCCTCCAAGCGGGCCACGTTCGTCATCGATCAGGACCGCACGGTCCTGGCCGTCATCGCCAGCGAGACGAACATGACCACCCACGCCGACAAGGCGCTGAAGGCCCTGAAGGCACGGCGGGGCCGGTAGCCCCGCCCGGCAGACCGCGAGGCTCCTAACCGCCGCCGATCGGGGTGAACGTGGCCGGCAGGTGCTTGACGCCGTGGATGAAGCTGCTGAGCAGCAGTTGCGGTGGTCCCGAGGCCTGGATGTCCGGGAGCCGGGCGAACAGCTCACGGAACATCACGATCATCTCCCGCCGGGCCAGATGGGCCCCGAGGCAGTAGTGGGGGCCCGGCCCGCCGAAGCCGACGTGGGGATTCGGATGCCGACGGACGTCGAAGGTGAACGGGTCGTCGAACACGGCCGGGTCGCGGTTGGCGGCGAGGTAGAACATGCACACCTTGTCGCCTTCGGCGATCTTCTGGCCGCCGATCTCGGTGTCGGCCAGGGCGGTCCGCCGCATGTAGGTGACCGGGGACGCCAGTCGGACGATCTCCTCCACCGCGCTCGGCGCGACGCCTTCGAAGTCGGCAGCCCAGATGTCGCGCTGGTCCGGGTTGTCGGTGAGGAACTTGAGCCCCCAGCTGATGGCGTTGCGGGTGGTCTCGTTGCCGGCCACCACCAGCAGGATGAAGAAGCTGGCCAGGTCGGAGGCCGACAGCTCGTCGTCGGCCAGCTCGGCGTTCATCAGCTGGCTGGTGAGGTCGCTGCCGTCCCCGCCCTTCTTCGACTCGGCCACCTCGTTCATGAGGTTGGCCAGGTCGCCTCCTGCGGTGAGCAGGGCGGTGAGCTCGTCGACTCCTTCCGGGGCGTACTCGGGATCGCTGATCCCGAGGATCACGTTGGTTCGCTCGAACACGAACTTGAACTCGGACTCCGGCACACCCATCAGGTCGCAGACGATCCTCAAGGGCAGCGCCGCCGCGACGTCGACCACGAAGTCGACCGTTCCTCGGGCCCCGACGTCATCGACGATCTGCGTCGCCACGCTCTGGACCGAGTCCTCGAGCTGGCCCAACATCCTCGGGGTGAAGCCGGCCGAGACGATCCGCCGCAACCGGGCGTGGCGAGGGTCGTCCATGGCGATCATCGAGCTGAAGAACTCGAGGAACTCCGGCGGCAGGTCGCCCACGGTGATTCCGCTTGCCGAGGAGAAGATCTCCGGGGTCTTCGACACGTGCAGGATGTCGGCGTGCCTGGTCAGCACCCATGAGCCAGGACCTTGGGGGAGCGGGATCTCCGGTGGGATCTCCGGCTCCTCGTGGAACGTGACCCCGCCAGCCTCCTGCAGGGTGGCCAGGTCGCCATCGATCTCTGCCTCGGAGCGGACCCAGAACTCGGGTAGCAACGGATTCGGCAACTCGCTGGGGACATCGCTCATGGGGCAACCCTAATTGATCGCCCGGTCCGGCGGCGAAGTGGTCCGAGCCGTCACCCGGGCGGGTTGCTAGGGCAGCGTGCCGACCTCGGAGATCACGTACTTGGCGATGTCCCGCTTGCGGATCGGGAGGTCGGCCGAGGCCGCACGCCAGGCCGCCATGTGGTCGGAGGCGAAGTGGTCGTCCAGTGCGGCCTGGTCGTCCCATAGTTCGTAGAGGTGGACCATCGCCGGATCGTCGGGGTCCGGACTGAACACGTAGGCCCGGCAGCCCGGCTCGGCCCTCGTGGCGCTCACCATCGGAGCCACCGCTTCGAGCATGCGGTCACGATGGTCCGGGTCGACCTCCATGGTGCCGGCGACGATCAGCATGATCAGATCCTCTCCAGCTCGGCGCCGTCGAACAGGGGCGTGATTCCCAGCGCCACGGCATCGGCCTCCATCTGGCGGTCGGACGGTCTGGCGACCACGGTGGCGGCGGCCTCGAGAGCCAGCGGCAGCAGGCGGGCGTCGCTCGAGGTGTTGAGGAACAGGCCCTCGCGACCGAGGACGTAGTGGACGGCCCTGGTCAGCGCCTCTGGATCGTCGATCGGCTCGTACCAGGAGTAGCGGCGGTCCGGTTGCTCCGGCCATCGTCGGCGGGCGATCGACTTGATGGTCTGGATCGCCACCTCCCGCTCCCGGCAGAGGTCGATGAGGGCCTCCACGTCGGCCCGGTACTCGGTGTTGGTCATCATCGAGTAGTTGTAGGGGAACAGCACCGAGTCGAACGGATACCGCTCCAGGCTGCGGCGGTGCATGCCGGGGATCCTCGTGCCGTGGCCGGTGATCCCGATGAAGCGGCACAGCCCTTCTGCCCTGGCCCGGTCGAGCGCCTCCACCGCCCCGCCGGCGCCGAGTGCGGCTTCCCACTCGTCCGGCTCCACCAGGTTGTGGAGCTGGATGAGGTCCACCTGATCGACGCCCATCCGGTCGAGGCTGCGCTCCAGGCTCGCCCTGGCCCCGTCCCCGTCACGATCGCCGGTCTTGGTGGCGAGAAAGAACGCCGACCGGTGCTCGGCCAGGAACGGCGCCAGTCGCAGCTCCGACTCGCCGTAGGACGCCGCCGTGTCGATGTGGTTGACCCCGGCAGGCAAGAGCAGCGCGAGGGTGGCGTCGGCCCGGTCCTGGCTCATCGAACCGAGCGCGGCGGCGCCGAAGATGACCCGGCTGCTGTGGTGGCCCGTCGATCCGAACGGTGCGGTGTCGATCATCGGCTGGCTCCTGGCTGCGTCGGTGCACGGCTCGCTGTCGCCATGCCGAGCCCCGAGCCTACAGCAGGCCGCTGCGGGCCGGGCAAGCGCCAGAGCGCTAGCGCGGTCCGATCGCCGATGGGACACTGGGGCATGGCCGACACCCCAGCAGTCGAACCCACCCGCCAGCCGACCATCGACGGGGCGGCGGCGGACCGGGCCCTGGCCGCCGCCCGCCGCCGCTACGCGGACCGGCGCCCCAACAGTGCCCGCCAGGCCGAGGCGGCGGCCAGGGTCCTGCCGGCCGGGTCGACCCGCTCGGTCCTCGATTTCGCTCCCTTCCCGTTCCGAGTGGCCAGCGCTGATGGTGCGGTGCTGGCCGATGTCGACGGCCACCGCTACATCGACTTCCTCGGCGACTACACCGCCGGGCTGCTCGGCCACAACCCGCCGGAGGTGGCGGATGCGGTCCGCGCCGCCCTCGAGCGAGGCTGGGCTCTCGGCGCCGTGGCCGACGACGAGCACCGGCTGGCCGAGCTCCTCTGCGATCGGTTCCCGTCCATCGAGCAGATCCGGTTCACCAACTCGGGGACCGAGGCCAACCTGATGGCCATCTCGCTGGCCCGTCATGTGACCGGCCGGGACAGGGTGCTCGTCTTCGACGGGGCCTATCACGGTGGTCTGCTCTACTTCGGCGCCGGTGGCACCGCCCTGCAGGCCCCGTACTCCTACGTTCCGTGCCGCTACAACGACAGCCGATCCGTGGCGGACGCGGTGGCCGAGCACGGTGACGACATCGCGTGTGTCCTGATCGAGCCGATGATGGGGGCTGGCGGCTGCCTGCCCGCCGATCCCGCCTTCCTCGCCGATCTCCGGGCCCGGTGCTCCCGCCACGACATCGTCCTGATCTTCGACGAGGTCATGACCTCCCGGATGTCGACCGGCGGGGCCCAGCTCCGGCTCGGCATCACCCCCGATCTGACCACGCTCGGCAAGTACCTCGGGGGCGGCATGACGTTCGGGGCCTTCGGCGGTCCGGCCGCCACGATGGCCGCGTTCGACCCTGCCAGAGGTGGCTCCCTGACCCACGGTGGGACGTTCAACAACAACGTCATGACGATGTCGGCCGGTGCGGCGGCCGTGGAGCGGATCCTCACCGCCGAAGCGCTCGACCGGCTGTTCGAGCGCGGCGAGCGGTTCCGGCCCCGGGTCGACGACGTCCTCCGCCCGGTGGGCATGAGCGCGTCCGGCTGGGGGTCGCTGCTGGCGATCCACCCGGTGCCGGGCCCGATCACCGGTCCCCATGACCTCGCCGGTTTCGACGGGCGGCCCGTCGAGCTGGTGTTCCACGCCATGCTGGAGCGCGGGATCTACCTCGCTCGCCGTGGCTTCGTCGCCCTCTCCCTCGCCATCACCGACGATCATCTCCAGACCTTCGTCGAGCGGCTCGAGGAGGCGGTCGACGAGCTGGTCGAGCACGGCGTGGTCACACCGGCGCTGTCGAGCGGCGCACCGGCCTGACCCTGTCAGATACGGGCCGAATATGGGTAGACTTCCATGGATTCCAGTCCTTGGCGGAGGGAGCTGGGACAATGAATCGAAGCAAATCGGTCACTTTCGGTAGCAATTGCCGCAAATCGCCTTACCCTGAGTGACCGCCTCCCGGGTTGCGCCGGTAGAAGTGACTGACTACTTGAGGAGCTCGCCATGGCCAAACAACGATCGAGCTTCGCGAAGTTGCAGCGGGACAAAGCCAAAAAAGAGCGGGCCGCCATGAAGCGGGCCAGCCGGCTCGAGCGCAAAAACGCTGCTGAGAGCGAAGAAGAGGAAACACCCGAGTCAGCGGACGCCGTGAGCATGGTCACGGGTGAGGGAGAGCCCTCCCCGGAGGAGCTCCTGCAGCTGATCGAGGACCTGCACAAGCGGCGCGACGCCGGCACCATCTCCGAGGACGACTTCGAAGAGGCCAAGGTCGAGCTGTTCGCTCGGCTCCAGATCGACTGATCGCCCGATCGGTTCCGGACCTCCGGCATGGCCGATCGACCCTGGAGCGAGAACGACCTCTACATCAGCGACGCCTGGCGGCGGTGGCGGCTCGGCGTCGATCTCGACGAGTACAACCGGCGCTGGGATCGACAGGCCGCCGCCGGCTGCCCGGTTCACGGCGAGGCCGACCTGGTCGAGCGGCTGGGCGGCTCGGTGGTGCTCGACGCGGGCTGCGGCACGGGCCGCGTCGCCGTCGAGCTGGCCCGCCGGGGCAGGCGGGTGACCGGCGTCGACAACGATCCGGACATGCTGGCCCTGGCCAGGGTCAAGCCGGAGCCGGTGAGCTGGGTCCTGGCCGACCTGGCCACCGTGTCCCTCCGGGAACGATTCGACGTCGCGGTCCTGGCGGGCAACGTCCTGCCGTTCGTCGACCCGCCCCGGCGGCCGGAGACCGTGGCCAACATCGCCCGCCATCTCGTCGCCGGCGGGCAGCTCGTGATCGGCACCGCAGCCGAGCCCGGTTGCCGGTTCGGCGACATCGATCGGTGGTGCACCACGGCCGGACTGGAACGCGTCGCCGAGTACGCGACCTGGGACGAGGATCCCTACGACGGGGGCGGCTACCGGGTATCGGTCCACCGGGCTGGCTGAGCGACGGACCGGTCCGCTCGAGCGCCGGCCAGGCGACGGCGAGCGAAGCGACGTCAGGCGACGTCAGGCGACGCCGGCCGTGCCGGCGATCTGGTCGAGGCGCCGCTCGATCCTGGTCGCACTGATCTTGCCTGGCCGCTTCAGGTGCTGGGCGAACGAGGCGACCCGCAGCTCCTCCAACATCCAGGTCACCGACTCCAGCTCGTCGGTCAGGCCGAGGTCGGCGACCAGCTCCCGGTGCCGCTGCTCCACATCGACGCACGCTGCTGCCAGCTGGAGGTCCCGAGCGGGTCGCTCCGTGAGATGCTCGACCCTGTAGCGGATGGCGGTCAGGTACCGGGCCACGTCCTCCACACGGTCGATCCCGACACCGGTGAGGACTCCGGGATAGGCCAATCGGGCGAGATGGGCCCGGATGTCACGGACCGACACATCGACCGACGAGCCGTCGAGCGCATCCAGCACAGGTCCGATGGCACCAACCGTCTCCACCATGTCGGCCACCACCGGAGCCAGGGTCTCGAGGGTGGGCGGCACCCGCTCCCTCGCCAGCTCCACAAGACGATCGAAGCCCGACCGCGTCCACGCCGGGCCACCGCCGTCGGCGATGGCGCCGTCGATCGCGCAGTCGATGGCGTCGTTGTACCACTGGGCCTTCGACTGGACCGGTGCGGTGGCCAACTGCAGCTTGGTCCGGTTCGACAGCAGCGAGTCGAACCGGCGCACGGGCGAGGGGAGCTGGAGCCTGATGAGGCGCCGGGTCCCGGGCCACATCGCCTCCGCCTGCTCGGCCCGGTCTGCGAACAGCCTGACCGACACCGAGTCGCCGTCGTCGACGAGGGCGGGAAAGGCCCGGATCGTGTGGGTCGGCCCCGGCGTCTCGATCTCGGTGGGGAGGTCGTCGAGGTCCCAGGCCCGCAGGTTGCGGCGCTCGATGTCGGTGGTGGTGGCCGCGACCTCGGACAGGGTCGATCGGACACGATCCGCCATCAGCGCCTGCAGCGCAGCGAGGTCCTTGCCCTCGGCGAGCACCTCCCGTCTGTCGTTGATGACCCGGAACGTCGGTCGGAGGTGGCGGGGCACCCGCTCGATGTCGAACGCGTCGCGCCCGACGACGATGCCGGCCCGCCGACCGAGCCGGTCCCGCAGGGTCTCGTAGAGGCCCCCGTCGCTCGGGTCGAGCGTCGATACGACGTCGGCCACCGTCTCGTTGATCGGCATCAGGGCCTTGCGCAGCGATTTCGGCAGCGACCGAACGAGGCTCGACACGAGCTCGACCCGCATGCCGGGCACCGACCACTCGAAGGGTCGGGGGTCGAGCTGGTTGAGCACCTCGACCGGCACGTGCACGCTGACGCCGTCGACCTGGCTGGCGGTGTCGAACTCGTAGGCCAGTTCCAGCTCGATGTCACCGTGCTGCCACGTGTCGGGGTAGTCGTCGCCGCTGATGGAGCTCACCGGATCCGCCAGCAGGTCGGCGGGATCGAACTCGAGGAGGTGGGGCTGAGCCACCCGTACCTTCTTCCACCACTTGTCGAAGTGGCGGGCCGAGGTGATGTGATCGGGGAGCCGCTCGTCGAAGAAGCGGTGTCGAAGGCGCTGCTCGATCAGCAGGTCGCGGCGCCTGGCCCTGGCCTCGAGCTCCTGGACCTCGGCGACGACCCGGCGGTTGTGGACGGCGAAGTCGTGGTCGGTCTCCCACTCGTCCTCGACCAGGGCGTGGTGGATGAACAGCTCCCGGCCGAGCTCCCGGTTCACGCTGCCGACCGTGATCCGCCGGTTCTGGACGAGCGGCAGCCCGTAGAGCGTGACCCGCTCCGTGGTGTGGGCCACGCCCTGAACCGTGTCCCAGGTCGGGTCGGTGTAGGACCGGGTGACCAGGTAGTGGCCGAGGTCCTCGGCCCACTCCGGATCGATCGGGGCGACCATCCTGGCCCACAGGCGGTTGGTCTCCACCAGCTCAGCGGCCATCACCCACCGGGGGGCACCCCTGGTCAGTGCCGATCCGCCGGCGATGGTGAACCGGGTGTTGCGGGCCCCGATGAACTCCGGGCGGTTGGGCCTGTGGCCCTTGTCGGATCGCCGTTTCGACTCCCGCTCGGCCTTGGTGTCCTTCATGCCGATGTGGGACAGCAGCCCGGCCAGGAGCGATCGGTGGATCGCATCCGACTTCGCCGGCTCAGCCAGCGAGGGGCCGCTACGCCGGTAGCCGAGCTCCCGGGTCGTCCGGCGCAGCTGCGTGTCGACGTCCTGCCACTCCCTGATCCGGTTGAAGTTGAGGAACTCCCGGCGGCACAGTCTCCGGAACTGGTTGCCCGACCGGTTCGACCGCTCCCGCTGGAGATACGACCACAGCTCCAACAGCGTCAGGAAGTCGGATCGCTCGTGAGCGAAGCGTCGGTGGAGCTCGTCGGCCGCCTGCTGATCGTCGGAGGGACGCTCCCGGGGATCTTGGATCGAGAGCCCGGCCACGATGACGATGACCTCGTCGAGGACGCCGTGGTCCGTGGCTTCGACGATCATCCGACCGAAGCGGGGATCGACCGGCAGCCGGGCCAGCTCCCGACCCATCGGCGTGAGCCATCGGTCGGTGCCGTGGTGATCCGGGTCGAGGGCGTCCAGTTCCTCGAGGAGCTGGATGCCGTCGCTGATGCTGCGCTCGTCAGGGGGCTCGACGAAGGGGAACGAGGAGATGTCGCCGAGGCCGATCGAGGCCATCTGGAGGATGACCGACGCGAGATTGGTGCGCTTGATCTCCGGCTCGGTGAACTCCTCCCGTCCGTCGTAGTCATCCTCGGCGTACAGCCGGACACAGATTC
>JAHELU010000017.1 GCA_024644005.1 Acidimicrobiales bacterium
CCGCCAGATCGCGCCGTCGGTTCCTGGCGGGGTGGACGACCGCCCCCTCCGGGACGGGATCCGACGGCGCGATCTGGCGGCGGGACGACACGGGCTGGATCCGGCTGCCCGTCGACGGGCTGGCGAGTGACCCCTTCGCCAACTCGATCACCGTCCACGGCCTGGCGGCGAGAGACGGGCTCGTGGTGGCGATCGGCCGCGATCGCGGTCGAGCCGGAGCCTGGGTGGCCACGGTCGACGCGCTGACCGGCTAGCCGGCGTGGGACGCTACTCCACCTGATCGAGCTCGGCGCAGTGGAGCACGTCCGGCCGGCCGCCACAGCTCAGACCGAACGCCTCGTAGTCGCTGCCCACCGGGGACCGGTCGAACAGCTCGTCGCAGGCCGCGCCGCTGCCGTCTTCGCAGGCCTGCCACAGCCGATCGAGCGCCGGATCGTCGCCGACGGTCCAGCGCACGTCGATCAGGGCCAGGGCGGCTCCCAGTTGGTCGTCGCCGCCGGTGCGCTCGATCACCACTCGGGCCCTGCGGCAACTCGCCACCAGCTCCTCGGTGGCCAGCTCGCCGAGCGGCCCTCGTTCGAGATCGTCAGCCGCCACGTCCAGGACGCAGTCGATCACCCCGTCGGTGAGCCCGTCGGCCGAGAGCTGCTCTGCCGCCAGCTCGGCCCATGCGTCGGCCATCTCGTCCGGTTCCGCGGCGCAACTGCCGAGCAGCAGGGACGCCACCGCCATCGCCAGCATCGCCGGCCGGGCCATCGGTATCAGGTACTGATTCGAAAGGACCACGCCTTCCTGTCGGCCCGACCCGGCCGGATGAAAGCTGTTGCCATCGCAACCCCACGAGCCGGCCGGTGGAGACCGATCAGCGGAGGATGCCGCTGCCGGCCCGGATCAGCTCGATCCAGGTACGACCGGGCGTCAGCTCGATGACCGAGCCGTCGGCGGTGGTCAGGGTGGCGACACTGGCCAGGGTCGGCCGGGTCCAGACCCCGCTGATCCGCTTGCCGGCGGTGAAGACCGTGGCCGGCCCCGTCCCCACGAAGACGAACTCCGGCACGTTGCTCCCCGAGCTGTCGACCATGCCGGTCGCCACCTCCTCGGCCTCGATCACCACGACGTTCGCCGCAGTGACCCGCTGGCCCGATGCGGTGGTGTGGTTGCGGCCCCCCTGGCTGCGGAGCCAAGCCGAGCCGTCCCATGACCAGGCCGCCTTCGAAGCCCGGTAGGCCACCGTGAAGGAGCTCACGTCGGTACCGGGAACGGGATCGCCCGGGCTGCGGTAGGCGAACTGCGGTGGCGGCGGACCCCCTGCGGCGGATGCCCAATGGGGCGCCGTGTCGCTGTAGAGGTTCGACGGGGCCCGCCTCGACCGGCTCCGCCAGTATCCGGACGACGTGCCGGCATTGCGGTTCTGGACCCGGGGCTGGGACCGGATCAGGGCGTCGGTGACCTGATTGGCCCCGGAGTAGAGCAGGAGTGGCGAGCCGAGACCGTTGAGGATCCCGATGTCGGTGGTCCTGGCCGAGCGGATGGGACCGACGATCGTGGGGGTGCTGTGGAAGACTGCGGCGAAGCGCGTGATGCCGCCCTCCACCTCCTCCTCGATCACGAGGTCGGCCGCGTTGAGCCCCGTCTGGGGCCGGGCCCGGCTGCCGTTGTCGATCTTGACCACCGCGGCTGGCCGGTTCGGCGGGTCTCCTGGCAGGCCCGTCAGCGGGTACGTGCCGGGGATCACCGCAGGTGGCGGTGCAACCGCTGGACTGACCGGATCGTCCTGGCCGAGCGAGCCGAGCACGCCCCGGTAGATCGAGACGTCGCCGCCCCCGCCACCACCGGTGGTCGTGACCGGTCCGGCTCCGCTGCCGCCGGTGGTGACCGGGCTGTCCGCGCCACCGTCGGCGCCGCCGCCGTCAGCCGGCTCGGCGGTCGATGGGGGCGTCGTCGTTGCCGGGACGGTCGTCGGCAGCTCGCCGGCGGTGAACGCCAGTTCGTCGACGTCGATGACGTGGTGTCGCTTGATCGGCGCGGTCGAGGTGTCGCCGGCGACGGTCGTGGCGACGGTCGTCGACGGTCGCAGGCTCGTCGACGAGCTCGGCCCGGCCTGGCCGGTGTCGGCGGTCCCGCACCCGGCTGCGAGCAGCAGGGCCGCTGCGGTCAGCACTGCGCTGGCCCGGTGGGGGCGGGACGGCGTCGGCCCATGGCGGTGGCCGGTCAACGGAGCATCCCCGATCCCGTCTCGGTGAGCTGGATCCAGGTCCGCCCCGGTGCCAGCTCGATTGCCACGCCGGGGCTGTGGGTCAGGGTGGCGACGCTGCGGAGCGTCGGCCGGGTCCAGGTGCCCTCGATCCGCTTGCCGCCGGTGAAGACGGTGGCCCGCCCGGTGCCGACGAACACGAACTCCGGGACCGCCCCGCCGGATGCGTCGACCATGCCGGTATCGACCCGCTCGGCCTCGATGACCACCACGTTGGCGGCGCTGACCTGCTCGCCGGACACCAGTCGGTGCTCGGCCCCCCGCTGCCATCGCAACCACCGCTCGCCGTCCCACTTCCAGCGGGCGGTCGACGACGGGTAGGCCACGGTCAGCTCGCTTGCGGTGGCGCCGGGAACGGTGTCGCCGGGGTCCCGGTAGACGAACTGCGGCGGTGGTGGACCGCCGGTGGCCGAGGCCCAATGGGGTGCGGTGTCGGTGTAGAGATCGGATGGTGCGCGACGGGTCCGGTCACGCCAGTAGCCGGACGAGCTGCCGTGGCTGCGGTTCTGGATGCCAGGCTGGCTCCTCAGGATGCCCTCGGTGATCCGGTTGGCGCCCGAGTAGAGCAGCAACGGCCGGCCGAGCCCACTGACGAGGGCCACGTCCGTGGTCCGCCCGGACCGGACCGGACCGACGATGGAGGGCCTGCTGTGGAAGATGGCGGCGAACCGGGTGACCCCGCCCTCCACCTCCTCCTCGATGACGAGGTCGGCGGCATTGAGCCCCGTCTGGGGAGCGGCGGCCCGGCCGTTGTCGATCTTCACCGCCGCCGCCGGCCGGTCGGGGACCGTCCCGGCCTCTCCGGTCAGGGGCAGCACGCCCGGCTCGGCCCGGGGCGGGATCAAGGCGCCGGCAACCACCCGCTCGTCGGGGTCGAACGTGCCGATCACCCCGCGGTAGATGCCCTCTGGATCGCCGCCGGGGTCCACCGCGATCGTGGTGACGGGGGCGAGGCCGCTTCCGGCGGTCGTCGGCGTCGTCGAGCTGGCCGTCGAGCGGCCGTCAGCGGGGATCGGGATGGTGGTGGTGACCTCGTCGGGCTCCGGCTCGATCTCACCGTCGCGCAGCGTCGGGACGGAGCTGACGGCGAACGCCAGATCATCAGCGCCGTCTCCTTGATCGGCGGCGGTGCCGTCCTCGCCGGAACAGGCGCTGAGCAGCAGTGCCACGACGGCCACGAGGACCGGGAATCGAGTGGTCATGATCGGTCTCCTCCGACCACCTCCATCGACCGCCGAGCCGAGCGATTGAGAGAATGCGACCGGCGGACTAGCCCCCGCCCACGAGCCGGAGCCCCGATCCGGCGCCTGCGTCGTCGGCCTTGGCCTTCGAGAGCTCGACGACGAACTCGGTGAGGTGGCCGGGGAACCGGTGCTCGGACATCAGGATGGCCCGCTCCCCCTCCCCGAACGTGGTCCGTCGTACCACGAGAGCGGCGCTGCCGGGCGGCACCTGCAACAGATCGGCGTCGGCCTCCGACATCGGCTCCGCGCCAATGGTCTGCGTGGCCCGGAACGGCCCGACCGGCAACAGGTCGTGGAAGCTCGACTCGGCCACCTGGGCTCTCGACAGGTCGGCGCCGAGATCTTCCCTGCACCAGACGGTGACCCGTGCGAACGGCCGCCCGTCGGCGAGGTCGACCCGGCTGACCTCGAGCACACGAGGGCCGAGAACCGGCGCCACCTCCGCCGGGGAGACGACGAAGGCGAAGTCGATGATCTCCCGCTCCGACGTTCGGCCGGAGGCGGCGAGCTGCCGCTCGATCGAGACCAGGGCGTCGAGCGACTGCGGAAACGGCTCGGCCGCCACCATCCAGCCGAATCCCTGGCGGGACGCGACGAGCCCCTCGGAACGCAGCACCTCCAGGGCCTTGCGGATGGTCACCCGGCTGGCCCCGTGCAGCGCGCCGAGCGAGGCCTCGCTGGGGAGGACCTGGCCGGCCCCGTACTCGCCGGAGGTGATCTTGCGCCGCAGTGACTCGGCGATGTCCAGGTAGATTACTTTCCTCACTTGTATTATAGTTGTATCAGAGTTTGCGGATAGTTTCGAGTCGGCCGATCTGGGGACAACGGACGCACTCGCCGTACCAGCGGAACCAAGTCGCCGACCCGACCCGGCGAGACGAACGGAAGGCATCGCCATGGCAGAACGAGGTCCAGAGACGCCCATCGAGCTCATCGAGGGGGTGTACCGAACCCTCGACGAGCGGGTGGGTGCCTTCCGCGAACGGCTCGGCCGACCGCTCACCCTGTCGGAGAAGATCCTGGCGAACCACCTCGACGATCCGGACACCGAGGTCGAGCGGGGGGTCAGCTACGTCGACTTCCGCCCCGATCGGGTGGCCATGCAGGACGCAACGGCCCAGATGGCGTGGCTCCAGTTCCAGACCGCAGGGTTGAGCGAGGTCGCGGTGCCCACCACCACCCACTGCGACCACCTGATCCAGGCCAGGGAGGACGGCAAGAAGGACCTGCTGGCCGCCCTGGACAACAACGAGGAGGTCTACGAGTTCCTCGAGTCGGTGAGTGCCCGCTACGGCGCCGGCTTCTGGAAGCCGGGGAGCGGCATCATCCACCAGGTCGTGCTCGAGAACTACGCGTTCCCCGGGGGGATGATGATCGGGACCGACAGCCACACGCCGAACGGCGGTGGGCTCGGCATGATCGCCATCGGTGTCGGCGGCGCCGATGCGGTCGACGTGATGACCGGCTTCCCGTGGAACGTCCGGTGGCCGAAGCTGATCGGCATCCACCTGACCGGTGCGCTGTCCGGCTGGTCGGCCCCGAAGGACGTGATCCTCAAGGTCGCCGAGATCCTGACCGTCAAGGGCGGGACGGGGGCGATCGTGGAGTACTTCGGTCCGGGAGCGAACAGCCTCAGCGCCACGGGCAAGGCCACGATCTGCAACATGGGAGCCGAGATCGGCGCCACCACCTCGGTGTTCGGTTACGACGACGCCATGGCACGCTACCTCAAGTCGACCGGCCGCGAGGCGACCGCGGACGCGGCGAACCAGGTGGCCCACCACCTCCGGTCGGACGACGAGGTCCTCGAAGATCCCGGGCGGTTCTTCGACCAGGTCATCGAGATCGACCTGTCGACCCTCCGGCCCCACATCAACGGGCCCCACACCCCCGACCTGGCCCGGGAGGTGTCGGCCCTCGGCGCAGAGGCCGAGGCCAACGGCTGGCCACTGGAGATCAGCGCCGCCCTCATCGGCAGCTGCACCAACTCGTCCTACGAGGACATCACCCGGGCAGCTTCGATCGCCCGCCAGGCCGCAGCGGAGGGGCTGCGGGCCAGGACGAAGCTGATGATCACGCCCGGTTCCGAACAGGTGCGGGCCACCATCGAGCGGGACGGGCTCCTCGCGGACTTCGAGGCCCTCGGGGCCACGGTGCTGGCCAACGCCTGCGGCCCCTGCATCGGACAGTGGGACCGCTCGGAAGAGGAGGGCCACACCCCGGGAGAGACCAACGTCATCGTCACCTCCTACAACCGGAACTTCCCGAAGCGCAACGACGGCGACGGGGCGACCCTGGCATTCGTGACCTCACCGGAGACCGTGATGGCCCTGGCGCTGTCCGGCCGGGTCGACTTCGATCCGTTGAGCGACTCCCTCACCACCGACGACGGCCGGGAGGTCCGGCTCGATGTGCCGGTCGGCATCGAGTTGCCGCCCCAGGGGTTCGACGAGGGCGAGAGCGGCTTCGTCGCTCCCCCGGAGGACGGATCGGATGTCGAGGTGATCGTCTCCCCCACCTCCGATCGGCTGCAGCTCCTCGAGCCGTTTCCCGCCTGGGACGGCAAGGACTTCGAGAACCTGCCGATCCTGGTCAAGGCCCAGGGCAAGTTCACCACCGACCACATCTCGATGGCCGGACCGTGGTTGCGGTACCGGGGTCACCTCGAGAACATCTCCGGCAACCTCTACCTCGGCGCGGTCAGCGCCTTCAACGAGGGCATCGTCGGCATGGGCAAGAACCAGCTGACCGGGGAGCGCCAGAGCTTCCCCGACATCGCCAAGGCCTACCACGAGGCGGGCGTGCCGTGGGCTGCCATCGGCGACGAGAACATGGGCGAGGGCTCGTCGCGCGAGCATGCGGCCATGGAGCCCCGGTTCCGGGGCTGCGTGCTCATCCTGGCCCGGTCGTTCGCCAGGATCCACGAGACCAACCTCAAGAAGCAGGGCATCGTGCCGCTGACCTTCGCCGATCCTGCGGACTACGACAGGATCGGCGAGGACGACCGGCTGGGGACCGAGGGCCTCGCCGACCTCGCCCCCGGTCAGCCGGTCACGGTCACGGTGACCACCCCGGACGGCGAGCAGTGGAGCTTCGAGGGCAACCACACCTTCAGCGACGACCAGATCGGCTGGTTCAAGGCCGGGTCCGCCCTCGCCGTCATTCGCCGCCAAGTCGAGCGCTGACGGCGCTCAACCAGTGGCCGGCCCCGGGGGGACGGTGCTGGCCAGCTGATCCGGGGTCGGCTCCCGGCGCTCCCGGCGCTCCCGGGCCTCCGCTGGCAACAGGTCGACGATCCTGGCCATGAGCTCGACCGTGGCCAGGCCGATGTCGTCGGTGCGGGGCCGATAGGGCTGGCCGACGGTCACGGTGACCGTCGGCGGGTCGGCGACGTTCAACACGTACGGCACCCGGGAGCTCCGCGGCCAGGCGCGCTCGGTGCCCCACAGCCCGACGGGGGCGATCGGTGCGCCGGTCTCGATGGCCATGCGGACCGCACCGTGGCGGCCTTCGAGGACGGGCTCGAAGAACTGCTCGCCTCGGGGGATCGTGCCCTGGGGGAACACGGCGAGCAGCTCACCGGCCCGAATGGCCCGTGCGGCCTCGATCATCGGGGCATCGCTCCCACTGCGCCGGTCGACTCGGATCGCCCCGAGCGACCTCGTGAGCGAGCCGACGACGGGGGCGTCGGTGACCTCCTTCTTGGCGAGGAAGCGCACCGGCCGACCGGCCCTGGCCGAAGCGTGGGCGACGACGAGCGGATCGAGGTAGCTGCGGTGATTGGCTGCGAGCACCACTCCGCCGCTGGTCGGCAGGTTGGACAGCCCGTCGATCGTGATGTCGACCCAGGGGAGCAGCTCGGGGCGGAGCAGCTTCGCTAGCACGGCCTGCGGTTCGATACCGCTCGGTTTCGGCACCCCCGGCGGGGCGTTGAACCAGACTCGCGGCCACCGTTTCAGCGTGGCGTAGGCGAGGAGACGAGGATCGGGATTGACCGCCACCGGGTGGCCGACGCTCGACAGCATCGGCAGATCGAAGATGCTGTCGGAATAGGCGTAGCTGTCTGCCAGGTCGATGCGGTTGGCGCCGGCCCAGACCGCAACCGATCGGGCCTTGCCCCGCGACCAGACGAACTCACCGTCGATCGTGCCGTCATAGACCTTGTCGTCAACTCGGTCGTCAACTCGGTCGTCAACTCGGTCGTCAACTCGGTCGTCAACTCGATCGTCAACTCGGCCGTCACCGTCACCGTCACCGGCGATCCGGTAGCGGGTGGCGAGCACGTCGTCGAACCCCAGGCGCGCCGCGAAGGGAGCGACGAGATCGAACGGCGTCGTGGTGGCGAGCACGAGCTTGCGCCCTGCGTTGCGGTGGTCGGCCATCGTCTCCCGGGCGAACGGCTCGACCAGCTCCGAGAGGCCGATCGCCACGTCGGCGGCCACACGGCGGACCGTCGTCACCGGCCAGCCCCTGGCCGCCCGCGGCGCCGCCTGCCGGGTGAGCAGCATCGCAGGCAGGGTCTCGCCGAACGCATCGAAGATCCCGATGACCAGGCGCTCACCGGGGACCGGCCGGCGGGCCAGCAGGCCGTGTCGGCGCAACGCCTCCGAGATCACCGGTCCGCTGGCGCCGGGGAGCAATGTGCGATCGAGATCGAAGAACGCTGCGGCCCGTGGCATGACGGTCGACGGTATCGGCTGATCAGGACCGTCGCCGCCGTGTCGGCCACGCCCCGGACCGGGCGACCGGGAAAACGACGAAACCGGCCGCAGGAGCGACCGGTTTCGGATGAACGAAGGGACAGAAGGGGGGTTTGTCCGCTTCGATTGAGTCGAATCAGACTGGAGGGGGAACCAGTGCTGTTCGAACCTCGATCACCCTACCGGCGGGCCCGACATCTGTCTACCTGGTCAAGGTGATATCTTGCATCTGTTGAGTAGATTGCTCCAGCGACAAGACGGTTCGATATGTGCCATCATCCATAGCGATGGACCTGCGACAGCTCCAAGCATTCCTGGCCGTGGTCGAGCACGGAGGCTTCACCGCTGCGGCCAGGGCCACCCACACCGTGCAGTCCAACATCTCCACCCACGTCGCCCGGCTGGAGCGGGAGCTGGAGGCCACCCTGATCGACCGCTCGACCGGCCGCCCGACCGAGGAGGGCGAGGCGGTCCTCACCAGGGTTCGCCGGATCCAGACCGAGCTGGCCTCGCTCCAGGCCGACGTGTCGTCGCTGCGCGGTTCGCCGCGGGGCACGGTGCGGCTCGGTGTCATCGGCACCACCGCCCGGTGGCTCACGCCGATACTCGTCGAGACGCTGGCCGAGGAGTCGCCGGACATCCAGCTCGTGGTCGCCGAGGGAACCACCCGATCACTGGAGCTGCGACTGCTCGACGGCGAGCTCGACGTCGGGCTGCTCAGCCTGCCGGTGGAGGATCCGGAGATCCGCACGACGGCCCTGTTCGACGAGGACCACGTCGTCGTCGGACCTGACGATCACCCGCTGGCCAAGATCGAGGGCCCGGTCGACCTCGCAGAGCTGGCGAAGCACAAGCTGCTGCTGGCTGCTCCTGGCACGCCGTTCCGCCAGGAGGTCGACGAGACCTTCCGGGCCAGGGGACTGCGACCCCAGGCCAAGCTGGAGGTCGACGGCCTCCGCCTGCTGGCATCGCTGGCCTTCCAGGGCTTCGGGGTCGCGATCGTACCGGCCACCGCCGCCCCTGGCTGGGTCGGCGGGCCGTGGACGAGGATCCAGGTCGAGGGGTTGTCCCGCCGGACGGTCGGCCTGGCCGCCCGAAGACGTGGCATGCCCACGGTGGCGGCCCAGGCCACCGTCAGTGTGCTCCGCAAGGTCGTCGCCGCCCATGCCCCCGATGTCCCGGGGCTGCACGTGGCCGGCGCCGTCGCGAAGTGACCGCCGGCCGCCGCCGGTCGGTCGGCGCGAAGCTCCAACCGAGCTTGTAGCGTTCCAGAGATTCCTCGAGTCACGCCCCCTGCGACCGTACCGATCCGCGCCCAGTCGGGAGCGCTGCTCTCGGCCGGTACCACCCAGCTGGGTGATCGGACCGTGGTCCTGGCCACCACGGCAACCGGAGACCAGACGGCCGAGCCGGCGCTGACCACGGCCGACGGTGCGACCCTGGCCGCGGCGGTCCGGTCGGCCCGCCGCCAGCGGCTGCCCTTCGCGGCCGTCCTGCAGACCACGGGCGTTCCGTTCGAGGAGGGCATCGGCGGTTCCGATGCCTGGGGTCGGGCGGCCCGGGAGCTGGCCCTGGCCAGCGGGGTCGTGCCGACGATGATCGTCGTCTGCGGGCCCCTCGTCTCCGGCCCGGCGCTCCTGCTCGGCCTGGCCGACGTGTCGATATTCACCGAGAACGCCTACGCCTACGTGACCGGGCCGAAGAGCGTCGAGGCCTATACGGGGGTACCGATCAACGGTGTCGAGCTCGGAGGGGCCGGCGCCCATGCCCGCTCGACTGGCTTGGCGGCGCTGGTCACCCCCGGTGTCGACGAAGCGCTCCAGGCGATTGCCGACATCCTGACCTACCTGCCCGACAGCGTCGACACCCTCCCTGCCGCGCTGGCCACCGACGATCCCGCCGACCGGCAGACCCCGGAGGCCGGAGCACTGCTGCCGACGACGGCCTCGGGATCCTACGACGTCCGGTCGATCATCCGAGCCGTCTGTGACGACGGCGAGCTCCTCGAGCTACGGGCCAGCTGGGCGCCGAACCTCGTGACCGGGTTCGCCGCCATCGGCGGCCACCCGATCGGTGTCGTCGCCAACCAGACCCAGGCCCTGGCCGGGAGCATCGACATCCCGGCGTCGCAGAAGGGGGCCCGGTTCGTGGCCATGTGCGACGCCTTCGGACTGCCGATCATCACCATGGTCGACACGTCGGGGTTCCTGCCCGGCAAGGACCTGGAGTGGCGGGGCATGATCCGCCACGGGGCCCAGATGGCCTTCGCCTATGCCAGGGCCACCGTCCCCAGAATCGGACTGATACTCCGGAAGTCCTATGGCGGGGCCTACATCGTGATGGACTCGAAGAACATGGGCAACGACCTCATGCTGGCCTGGCCGACGGCCGAGGTGGCGGTGATGGGAGCGAAGGGAGCCGTGGAGATCCTCCATCGCGAGGAGCCACCGGAGAAGCGGGCCCAGCTGCAGGAGCAGTACGAGGCGCAATACCTCACCCCATACCCCGCCGCCGAGCGCCTGTCGATCACCGCCGTCATCGACCCGGCCGACACCAGGCACGCCCTGGCCGCCGGTCTCGACCTGCTCCGAACGAAGCGGGAGCGCCTCCGGGTCAGGCAGCACGACAACGGCCCGCTGTAGTACGGTCATCCGGCACAATTGGACCTGCCTGGACAATGTGCCGCACAAGTATGACTCGGCCCGGTCCGTACCGCTAGATTCGGAGGTGCTGATCACCGATTCCGGCCGACGCAGTCGCCGTAAGTCCCGGACCGCTTCAGCCGACAAGAAGAGCGACGATCCTCCGGCACAGCGCGGTGCCCGAGATCATGTCACCACACTCACGTTGAGAGAGGATTTGTTGTGCCAGACAGCGTCACAATCACTGACAACCGGACCGGTGAGTCAGTTGAAGTTCCGATCGTGAACGGCGGCATCGACGCCGACCACTGGAACAAGTTGCTCCCGGGGATCTGGTTCCTCGATCCCGGGTTCGGCTCGACCGCCTCCACCGAGAGCGCCATCACCGAGCTGGACGGCGCCAACGGCATCCTGCGGTACCGGGGCTATCCGATCGAGCAGCTGGCGGAGCAGTCGACGTTCCTCGAGGTCTGCTACCTGCTGCTGAACGGCGAGCTGCCGGACAAGTCCCAGCTGGATCAGTGGACGCACGACATCACCCATCACACCTTCATCCACGAGAACATGCGGAAGCGGTTCTACGAGGGCTTCCACTACGACGCCCACCCGATGGGGATGCTGGTCTCGGCCATCGCCGCACTGTCGACCTTCTACCCCGAGGCCAAGGACATCGAGGACCGGGAGAACCGGTTCATCCAGATCAACCGCCTGATCTCGAAGGTGCCGACCCTGGCCGCCATGGCCTACCGGGCCAGCATCGGCATGCCGTTCGTCTTCCCGGACAACAACCTGACCTACGCCGAGAATTTCCTGTCGATGATGTGGCGGGTGGCCGAGCCGTCCTACGAGCCCGACCCAGTGCTGGCCCGGGCCATGGACGTGCTGTTCATGCTCCACGCCGACCACGAGCAGAACTGCTCCACCACGGCGATGCGGGTCATCGGGTCGGCCCACGCCGACCCCTACAGTGCCGCCGCCGGCGCCACCGCCGGCCTGTACGGGCCCCGCCACGGCGGGGCCAACGAGGCCGTCATACAGATGCTCCGCGACATCGGCTCCTACGACGACATCCCGGCGTTCATCGAGTCGGTCAAGGCCGGCGAGGGCCGGCTGATGGGGTTCGGTCACCGGGTCTACAAGGCCTACGACCCCCGGGCCAGGATCGTCAAGAACCAGGCCGACGAGGTCTTCAAGATCACCGGCCGCAATCCGCTGCTCGACATCGCATTGAAGCTCGAGGAGATCGCCCTCAGCGACGACTACTTCAAGAGCCGGAACCTGTATCCCAACGTCGACTTCTACACCGGGCTGATCTACCAGGCGATGAACTTCCCGATGGACATGTTCACCGTCCTGTTCGCCATCGGCCGCATGCCGGGCTGGCTCAGCCACTGGAACGAGGCCGTCGACCAGGGGGTGCGAATCAGCAGACCCCGCCAGGTCTACACCGGCCCCGCCGAGCGTAACTACGTACCGATCTCGGAGAGGTGAAGCGGCCGACCGGGCCAGCTGAGGTGCGCCGGCACGCCCACCCCGGCTGACCAGCGATCCGTCAGGCGACGTCGACGAGGATCTTGCCGACGTTGGCGTTGCTCTCCATGTAGACGTGGGCGTCCGCGATGTCGTCGAGGCGGAAGCGGCAGTCGATGACCGGTTCCAGCCGCCCACTGTCGAAGAGCGGCAACAGCTCACGCTCCACCCGCTGGGTCAGCGCGATCTTCTCCTCGAGCGGTCTGGCCCGCAGGACCGTTCCGATGAGGGCCGCCCGCTTCGGTAGGAGCATGCCGAGCGGGAGCTCGACGGTCTGGCGGCCCATCACGCCGACCTGGATCAATCGCCCGGTGACCCGCAGGGCCTTGATGTTGTCGATGGTGTACTCACCGCCGATGACGTCGAGCACCACGTCGACACCGACACCGTCGGTGGCTGCCGCGGTCTCGGCGACGAAGTCACCGCTGCGATAGTCGACCGCGACGTCGGCCCCGAGCTCGAGGCATCGCTGGAGCTTGCCCGCCGATGCCGTGACGGCGACCCTGGCACCGATGGCCTTGGCGATCTGGATGGCGGCCGTGCCGACCCCGGAGGCGCCGGCATGAACGAGCGCCCACCGGCCAGACGTGAGGCCACCCTGGACGACGAGCGCGTCGAAGGCGGTCAGGAACACCTCGGGTATGGCTGCGGCGTCGGCCACCGGGACCGCGGGCGGCACCGGCATCGCCTGGCGCTCGTGAATCACCAGCTTCTCGGCGTATGCCCCGCCACCGACGATGCCCATCACCTCGTCGCCGACCTGCCAGCGCGTGACGGCCGGGCCGACCGATGCAACCGAACCGGAGAACTCCATGCCGGGGATCTCGTGCTCCATCGCCGGCCCGGGGTACAGCCCCTGCCGCTGCAGCAGATCCGCTCGGTTCAGCGCGGTTGTCGAGACGACCACCTCGACATCCTCTCGGCCGGCCACCGGTTCGGGGACCTCACGAATCGTCAGGACCTCTGGACCGCCGTAGCTCTCCAACACCACTGCTCGCATCGCCATACGCTACAGCGATCCCGGCCTGGTGCTCCGATTCGTCGCGGGTGATGGCGGGTGGCCCGTTCGCTACGCGAAGCGGGCGGCGGCCGGCAGCTTGGCCGCGAGCTCGACCGCCAGCGAGTGGGCGAAGCCGACCGGCGTCGCCCTGTCGATGCGACCGGCTCCGTCGCCGCCGAAGACGGACAACGTCGCCTCGTCGATCACGGCGATGGTGTCGGCGGAGCCGGCCAGCGCCTCTTCGAGCAGCACCGGGGCCGACTCGTCGGCCAGGACCAACACCGACGTTCGGTCGCTGCCGCCGGCCGGGTGGGCCCACCGGCCCCGTTGATCCGACCGGTCGATCACGAGCAGGGTGCTGCGGTCCGGGCGGCCGGCGTCGACCCGTGCGACCTCGTCGATCCCGTGGGGCAGTCGACGAGCGAAGTCGAGGTCGTCGCGATCGGACAGCAGCCCGATCTGCAGGTGCTCGGGACCGGTTGCGGCGGCCAGCGCCAACAGGACGTGCCTGACGACGGCGAGCTGTAGCCGTCGCGACCCCCGGATGACGGTGGGTGAGGCGAGCAGGTCCACCGAGACCGGTACCGGTGCCGCCACCTCCAAGCCGTCGCCCCGCAGCGGCACGTCGGCCAGGCCGACCACGGCGGTCCCGAACAGCGGATGGTTCGGGTGACGATCCCACAGCAGTGCCCCGCCCCCGCTGATCCGGTGGCGAATCTCGTCCGGTCCGTAGTGCAGCCGCCGGCGCTGGGAGACCAGAGCCTCCGCCTCTCGACCCATCGCCACCGATCGGGGAATCGGCTCCAGCACCCAGGGATCGACGGCATCGAGTCGGATCTCCCTCGCCTGACCGCCCCGCTTCCTGGGCGGTCGGGGGCGGGCCACCACGAAGCGGGCCGTGCCGGCGTCTATCACCTTGCCGGCGAGGTCGATCGGCTCCAGCACGGGTATCCCGTCGACGAGCACCGGGGCGTCACCGGGACCGATCCTGGGCGCCATGTCGTCGCCGAGGGTCAGGGTGAATCCGACCGTATCCGGCTCGCCGTCCCCCAAGCGGCCCGATCCTCGCCGAACGGGACCGAAGTCGTAGCACCCCGGACGCAGCTCCAGGCTCCCGCCGGCACTGATCCCGGCGATCTGGCGAAGCTCGAGGCGATCGGTGGCCAACTCCTCGCAGTGGAGCACCGGCTGCCGGTCCGGCAGGATGTCGTCGAAACTGCCACCCAGTCGATCGGCGAGGGCGGCTGCGGCACGCAGCGATTCGGTCATCTGGTCCAAGCGGCACCGAACCTCGAGAATTGAGCGCTTCGATCGACGGCCCGCATGCGGCACGCCGCTCAGATGTGGCGGACCTCGGCCAGCACGTGGGATGTCGGCCGCTTCAGCACCACGGTCACGTCGGTCGGTACCGTTCCCGGGCCGGCCAGCATCACCGGGTTCAGCACCAGAGAGGCCAGCCGATCGGTGGTCCTCGCCGCATCGCCGACGGCCATCGCCAGCTCGACCAGGGCCTCGGCGCTGGCTCGGTCGGCAGCCACCAGAGCATCCGCCGCCACCATGGCATCCACGAGCTCCCTGGCGGCCGACCGATCGAAGGGCAGGAACCGTCTGGCCTCGGGCGCCGTTCCCGCGTACCGGGAACCGCCGAGCCCGATGGACAGCATGGCCCCGATGGATGGCTCCTGCAGCAGCTCGAGCCGCACCGCACCCGTGGACGGGATCATCTGCTGGACGACCGATGTCTTCATGCCCACCCCGAGCTTGGCGGTCATGCGATCGTAGGCCGCAACGAGCGCACCTCGGTCGTGGAGGTCGATCGCTGCGCCGCCCGCCTCGCCCACCGACCGCATCGGCAGGTTGGCGGCCTTGAGCACCACCGGGTAGCCGATCCGCTCGGCCAGCGCCTCCACCTCGCCCAGATCGTTGGCGATCCCGTAGGCGGCGATCGGGACGGCCAGCTCATCGAGCAGTCGGCCGAGGTCGGGGCTCGCCATGTTCAGCCTGCACGTCTCCCGCCCGGCCAGCAGCTCGTCGACCACCGTCGTCGACCGTCCGGAGCGTCGAGCGGTCGACGCCGGGCCACCATCGGTCCTGGCGGCGCGCCACTGCCCGTAGCTGGCGTGCCGGCCAAGCACCTGGGCCGCCTCCTCGGGGAACGTGAAGACCGGCAGGCCGTCGACCTTCAGGTGCTCCGACCCGACGAGGCCGATGGCTGCCATCGGCTTGTCGATCGAGCGGTTGACCCGATCGAGCAGCGCGGCCAGGGCGGACGTCGGCAGGTAGGCGGTGGGTGCGACGGCGATCAGGACCAGGTCCACCTCGTCCGAGACCGCAGCGGCGACGATGTACCGCTCGTACTCCTCTGGATCCCCGGGCGGGATCAGCGCGACCGTGTCGAGATCACCGATCAGCACCGAGTCGGCCGTTGCCAGGTCGGCGACCGAGCCCGGGACGACGACCTGGAGGCCGTGACGGCGGCAGGCCTCCGTGGCCAGGCGGGCCAGGGACGCGGTGTTGCTGACGATCGTCACCCTGTTGCCCTTGGCCGGCGGCTGGCTGACCGCCAAAAGAGCCTGGTCGGCCAGCCGGCCGACGTCGTCGACCAGGATGACCCCCGCCTGGCGGAGCAGCTCGGTCAGCTCCGGAGCCGACGGTCGCATGGTGATGATCGGCTTCTCGGTGCCCGTCCGCCTGGCCACGGTCGACAGGTTCTGCAGGTTCCCGAAGTTCTCGACGTACAGCACGATCGCCCGGGTCGTCGGGTCGAGGCTCCAGTAGTCGATCAGGTCGTTGACCGAGACGTCCGCCCGGTTGCCGAACCCGACGAAGGAGGAGATACCGACCCCGGTGGCACGCATCCGCTCCAGCAACGCGACCCCCAGCGGTCCCGACTGGGACGCGAGGGCCACCTGGCCCGGGCTGACCGCCATCGGGTGGAAGACCGCGCTGAGCTGCACTGCCGGGTTGGTGTTCACCAGCCCGAAGGCGTTCGGCCCGATGAGGCGCATGCCGTTGTCCCTGGCGAGGTCGACCAATCGCCGCTCCCGATCGAGGCCCGGGCCGTCGAGCTCGGAGAACCCCGCCGATATCACCAGGAGGCCCCGAACACCCGCTTCGGCACACTCGGCGACGACGTCCTCCACGAGCTCGGCCCGAACGGCGACCACGGCCAGATCGATGGCGGCCCGAGCATCCGTCGACCGCCCGCCGTCGTCGGATCCGGTCCCGGATGCGCCGACCACGGCACTGCGGGCAGCCAGCGCCTCGGTCGCCGCCGCAATGGTTCCGAACGCCGGGATGCCGGCCACCTCTGAGGCGTTCGGGTTCACGGGATAGACCCGTT
Source organism: Acidimicrobiales bacterium (assembly GCA_024644005.1). Lineage (GTDB taxonomy): Bacteria > Actinomycetota > Acidimicrobiia > Acidimicrobiales > SZUA-35 > JAHELU01. The sequence goes on from JAHELU010000017.1 coordinate 16,714, forward strand.
GCTGCGGATCGAGCGGCCCCACCCCCGCCACCAGGTTCCGTACCAGCTCGTGGCCCACCGACCCGGGGGTCCGGCTGGCGCCTATCACGGCGACACTGGTCGGTTCGAGGATCCTGGCCACCGACCGCGCCGTTGCCCGCCGCTGACGATCGGCGATGGCCGACGAGGTCTCGTCGGTGACGTCGATCCCCAGCTCGACCTCGATCACGCCGTCGTCGAAGCGGGTCGACACCTCGAAGCCGGCGCTGCGGAAGACTGCCAGCATCCGGTAGTTCTCGGGCAGCACGGTGGCGGTGAAACCGCTCAGGCCCCGGTCGCGGCCAGCCGCTGCGAGGTACTCGAGCATGAGCGTCCCGAGGCCCTTGCCGTGATGGGCGTCGTCGACGAAGAACGCAACCTCGGCCCCCGGTCGATCGTCCCACTTCTCGTAGCGGGCCACCGCCACCAGCTCGTTGCCGAGCAGCGCCACGAACGCCATCCTGTCCCGGTAGTCGACCTGGGTGAAGTAGTCCAGCTCCTGGTCGCTGAGCTCCGGTCGGTACCGGAAGAACCGGAAGTAGATGCTCTCCTGAGACTGCCTGCGGTGGAAGCCCTCCAGGGCGGCTCGATCATCGGCCCTGATCGGCCTGACCTCGACGGTGGACCCGTCCTTCAGCACGGCATGGGTCTCCCAGTCGGCCGGGTAGTCAGCGGAGCGAGTCACGCCTCGATCGTAGATCGAGCGGCCGGCCTCCCCTCAACACCGTTCGGCCGGTCCCCGGTTCGGATGGGCTATCGGGCCAGCAGATCGAGGAACACGCCGGCGATGGGCGCGGCGGTCGAGCCACCGAACTCGCCGCCCTCGACGAACACCGCAAAGGCGATGTCGCCCTGGTACCCGATGAACCAGGCGTGGGCCTGGGGCGGGTTCTGATCGCCGAACTCCGCCGTGCCGGTCTTGCCGGCCACCGGTCCCCCGGCGACGCCGGCCACAGCTCGACCGGTGCCGTTCGTCACCACCGCCCGCATGATCTCCTGGAGGTTGGCGGCCAGAGTCGGATCCAGCGGTTGGTCGGACTGGGGCGGCGCCTGCGGATCGAGCACCAGCGTCGGGGGACGATAGCTGCCGGATGCCGCAGTGGCGGCCATCACCGCGCCGGCGAGCGGGCTCATCAGCACCCGGGACTGGCCGAACGACGTGGCCGCCTTCTCCACCGGACCGCCCGGGGTCGGCACGCTGCCGGGGAAGGCCGGCGTGCCGAGGTCGAACGGTGCCCCGATGCCGAACTTGGCTGCCACCCGGGCGAAGTCCGACGGATCGAGCACCCCGGCGAGGTTGATGAACGCCGTGTTGCAGGAGAGCACGAAGGCCCGCCGCATCGGCACCGTGCCCAGCACCTCGCCCTCGGCGTTGGTGAACTCACGGCCGTTGACCTCGAGCGTCAACGGGCAGTCGATCGGATCGGTGAGGCCGACCCCCTTCTCCATGGCGGCATAGGCGGTGACGACCTTGAAGACAGAGCCGGGCGGGTACTGGCCGGTCAGGGCGAAGTTGTCGACCGCCGCTCCGGGCCCATTGGCGACGGCCAGCACGTGGCCCGTCGAGACCTCGACGGCGACGAGGGCACTTCGGAGGTCGGTTCTGGCCAGGGCGTCCTCGGCTGCGGTCTGGACCCGCTGGTCGATCGTGAGGCTCAGCGGCGTGCCCTGGACCGGGGCCGAGAGGTAGACCACGTCCGGATCGACCGGTAGCGGAGGCTGGCCAGCCTCGCCGCCGTCGGACTGGGACTCCGCTGAGGCGGGAGTCCTCCCGGTGGTCGAGGTGGCAGTGGGAGCGAGGCTCGGGGTCGGGAATCGCCGCTCGACCCGGACCTGGAAACCGGGCAGGCCGGCCAGCTGGGCGTTGTAACGACGCTGCAGGCCAGACCGGCCGGCGACGTCGCCGGGGAGGAACACGTCCGGTAGCTCGTCGATGATCTCCCTTGTCACCTCGGCCGACCGACCGAGCAGGGCTCGACCGAAGCGCTCGCTCGGCGGTAATGGGAACGTCGAGTCCACCAGCACGACACCGGGCAGCCCTGTCAACTGTTGCTGGACCGCCGCCAGGTCCTCGGCCCGGCGACTGGCGACGATCACGACCGAGTCCGACGGCGAGGGGGCGATCGTGGCCACGATCTCGGCCGGGTCGCTGCCGAGCAGCTGACCGAGTCGCTCAGCGAGGGTGGCGATGTCGTCGACCTGGCGAGGGACGACCCCGACACCGGTCACGGGTCGGTTGTCTATCAGGGCGATGCCGTCGCGGCCGAGAATCGGCGCCCGAGGGGCCACGACCCGCTCCCGGACCAGGACGTCGCCGGGATCGAGGCTGGACTCGAGGATCGACGGCTCCCAATCGACCTGCCACTCGGTGCCGACCAGCACCAGGTCGACCTCGCCCTCGGTGGTGAAGACCACCCCGTCGGCGAGTGTCCAGGTCACCGTCAGCGGTGCCGTTGCGTTGGCCGGGTCGACGACGGTCAGCGGGCCGGGGACGGGGACGATCGTGAAGTCGCCGAGTCCCGCAGTGATGTCGCCGTACTCGGCGGCGACCTCGCTCGGCTCGGCGAACGCGAAGGTCTGGCCGGCGAAGCGGGCTTGCTCCAACCGGGCCACGAAGTCCTGGAGGGTGAGCTCGGCCCTGGTCTTCGGATCGGCGACGACCCCCGCCACCGCTGCCTGCTCGGCGTCCCCGGCCGGGGTGGAGCCGAGCTGGGGCTCGGGACCGAACGCCAGGAAGGCCAGGACACCGCCAGCGCCGATCGCCAGCAACGCCGCAACGGTCGGCACCACGATCCGCAGGGCGCTCCAATCGGCGTATACGGTCTCGTCGTCCATCGTCTCCCTGCCCCCGCTCTCGCCACGAGTCTAGATACCCGCTCCGGGCCCGTGCCCGCACCGCGCCGATCGGCCCGACCGAGGGGCGGGCGACCGGACCGGTACCGTTGGCCACGGAGGTACCCGATGCGAGCACCACGAGCGGTCCTGCGCCCGATGCTGGTTGCTGGTCTGCTCGCCGCCGCCTGCGGGTCGTCCGAGTCGGCGGGACCCAGCGACCCGACCGGGTCCGCGACGCAGACGTCGGCCCCCGCATCCACGTCCTCGACGGCGTCCACGGCCTCGACGGCGTCCACGGCCTCGACGCCGTCCACCTCCGGGTCCTCGACGTCCTCGACGTCGGCGGATACCGCGACCGGTGATCGGTCGGATGCCGTGGTCGACCAGCTGCAGGACACGCTCGACAGCGCCGAGTCCTCGCAGCGGGCCATCGCCACGAACGAGTCACCGGTAGCGGTCTTCGACAGCTTCCGTGTCCGGTCGGCCGGAACCGTCACTGCGATCCACTGGGAGGGCATCTACTGCCAGGTCGTCGACAACGCCCCGGAGCCGGCCCCGACCGCAACCGGTTTCGCCATCACCGTCTACGGCGATGGGGGCGACGGTCCCGGTCTGGACGACGAGGTGGCGTTCTACGCCTACGACATCTCGGAGGTCACCCGGTCGCTGACCAGGACCAGCAGACAGGCCTGTGGTCCGGTGACGAGTACCGGGGCCCACTACCGGTACGAGGCCGAGCTCATCGATCCGCTCCGGTTGGACGAGAGCCGGACCTACTGGCTCTCGATCCAGGCGTTGACGCCGAACTTCGGGACGATCTGGGGCTGGAGCGGCTCGACGTCGGGCGATGGCACCTCGAGGCGGCTAGCCGACGGGACGATGACGGAGCTCGACGCCGATCGGGCATTCGCGCTGTACCCGTAACCACCTCGGCGATGTCGGCCGGGGCCGGGATCGGCCGGAGCCGGGATCGACTGCGATTCGTCACATCGGAGCGGGAACCGCCCACGGACCCCGGACGTCGATACCAGTGACGGCCCACCCGGTCCGACCAGCTGGGCGAGCCGGCAGATCCCGACGTTCCCCGTCGCGTGTACGTACCGGCCCCCCTGCGGGCTCTATGTCGTGACGGCAAGCATCCCGGAAGAGGCCCCTGACATGACCATCGACCACGACATTCGAGTGGCCAGCCAGTACGACTGCGGAGACGGTGTGCCGACGCTGAGCATCCTCACCGGGGACCGAGAGGAGGATCGTCCGGCGCCCGGCGGGCTCGAGCCCCGGATCACGTTGCGGACCTTCGCCATCGCCATGACGGTCCTCGGCCAGCTGGCGATCGCTCTGGCCATCGCGGCCGGCGGGAACCCGGTCGTCGGTGCGCTGGCGGCCGCCACCATGCTGGGCTGCGGGCTCGTGCTGGTGCGGGCCGGCGGACGATCGGAGCGATGACACCCGTCACGGCGGACCGCTGATCCCTCCCGTGACGACGATCGCCCCCTCGTTGCGTGACCCGAGGGGGCTTCGTGGCGACCGCTCCGCCGTCTGGTGGTGGCCGCGACCAGACAGTAGCTTGAGGCCACCGGCCGCAGGCCGTACCGAGCAGAAGCCAGGAAGGAGCGCACCATGGCCGAACGGCCGCCGGCTACCGACCGGAGCGATCCCGGGACGGCCGGAGAGCCCTACCTCGACGGGGTGACCGTCCTCGACTTCACCCAGTACCTGGCGGGGCCATCGTGCACGAAGTGGCTCGCCGAGCTGGGGGCCGACGTGATCAAGGTGGAGATGGCGCCGTGGGGCGATCCCCAGCGAGGCGGGGTGCCGAGGCGGAACAAGCGGGCCGGTGGCTTCGTGCAGCAGAACCGGGGGAAGCGCAGCCTGTGCCTCGACCTCCGCAGGCCGGAGGGCATCGCCCTCGTCAAGGCACTGGTGCCCCACGTCGACGTCGTCGTCGAGAACTACAGCGTCGGGGTGATGGACCGGCGCGGTCTCGGCTACGAGGCGCTGGCCGCCGTCAATCCCGGGGTGATCATGGCCTCGATCTCCGGCTTCGGCCAGACCGGGCCGCTGACCCACAAGACCGCGTTCGACTACATCGCCCAGGCCTACTCCGGTCTCATGCACATCACCGGCGACCCCGACGGCCCCCCGATGCCGACCGGGGTGGCGCTGGCCGACAACACGGCCGGCTTCCACGCCTTCGCCGGTCTCGGCTACGCGCTCTACCGCCGAACCAGGACGGGGGTCGGCTGCCACATCGACATCTCGATGGTCGAGGCGCTGTTCCACATGCAGGAGCACGCCGTCCATGCGGCGTCGATGGATCCCGACTACCGACCGATGCGAGAGGGCCCGCACTACGGGCCGCTGTCACCGGCGGGCGTGTTCAGGGGGCCCGACACCTGGATCGTGATCCTCTGCACCCAGCTGCAGATCGAGGCGCTCTGGGACGCCATGGACCGACCCGACTTCGCCACCGACGAGCGGTTCGCAACACCGAAGGCACGGTTGGAGAACCGCCAGGCCCTCACCGACGAGATCGAGACCTGGATGGCGACCTTCCCCGACGATCAGGCCGTCCTCGACCGGCTCGAGGCAGCACGGGTCCCGTGTGGGCCCGTGCTCGATCCGGCCGACGCGGTCAACCATCCGTTCTTCGTCGAGCGACGGGCGGTCCGCCAGGTGACGGATCCCCTGGTCGGCACGATCGACATCCCCGGGTTCCCGATCAAGTTCTCCGACGCGCCGCCGGAACCCGAGCTCCCGGTCCATGCCCTCGGCCAAGACAACGAAGCCGTGCTGCGGGACCTGCTCGGCTATGACAGCGAGCGGATCGCCGAGCTGGAGGCCACAGGAGTGATCGCCAGCAAGGCCCACTGACCGGCCCGGTCCACCGGGACCGATCAGCTCAGCCGCTCGACGATCATCGCCATGCCCTGACCGCCGCCGACGCACATCGTCTCGATCCCGAACTGGGCGTCGAGGGTCTGCAGGTCGTTGATCAAGGTGGTCATGATCCTGGCCCCGGTCATCCCGAACGGATGCCCCAGTGCGATCGCCCCTCCGTGGGGGTTGAGCTGCTCGTCGATCGAGATGCCGACTTCGTCGCAGATCGGCAGGACCTGGGCGGCGAAGGCCTCGTTCAGCTCGACGACGTCGATGTCGCCGATCTTCATCCCGGCCCGATCGAGCGCCCGGGTCACCGCCTCGATCGGGCCGACCCCCATGATCTTGGGGTCGAGTCCGGACACCGCAGATGCCACCACCCGGACCAGCGGCTTCACACCGAGCTCGTCGGCCTTCGATGCCGACATCACCAGCACCGCCGCCGCACCGTCGTTGAGCGGGCAGGCGTTGCCGGCGGTGACCCGCCCGTCCTCCTTGAACGCCGGCTTCAGCTTGGCCAGCCCTTCCAGAGTGGTGCCCTCCCGTGGACCGTCGTCCTTGGTCACCATCGTGCCGTCGGCCACGGGGTACGGGGTGACCTCGCGCTCGAAGAACCCGTTGTGTTGCGCCTCGACCGCCCGGTCCTGGCTGAGCTTGGCGTAGGCGTCCATCCGCTCCCGTGACACGTCGTAGGTCTCGGCGACGTTCTCGGCCGTCAGGCCCATCGGGATGTAGAAGTCGTCCAGGTAGTCGGCCCGACTGTCGTCCATGAACCGCGGGTTGCCCGGATCCTGGGCCTCGTAGAACTGGCTGACCGCCTCGACTCCGGCCGACACGAAGATGTCACCCTCGCCGGCCCGGATGGCGTGAGCCGCCACCCGGATGGCCTGGAGCGAGGAGGCGCAGGCCCGCTGCACCGTGGTGCCGGGAACGGTGTTCGGCAGGCCGCCGAGCTGGCCCGCCAGGCGGCCGAGATTCCGGCTCTGCTGGCCGGTGGCGTTGGCCACCCCGCAGATCACGTCCTCGACGTCCTCCCCTCGGACCTCAGGGACCTTGCTCATCAGATCGGCGATGATGAACCCGACGAGATCGTCGGCGCGCTCGTCCTTGAGCGACCCCTTCACCGCCCGGCCGATCGGGGTTCGGGCGGTGGCCACGATCACTGCGTCTTCCACGGGTCAGTCCCCTCGTCGAGATCACGCCATTGTGCCCCACCGGTCTCGGAACGCCAAAGAGGCCAGGCCAGGTTGCCTGGCCTCTGCGACTCGAAGGGGCTGGCAGGGGATCCCTAGGGTTGGCGGCCGGTGTACGCCACGAGCCGGTCGACGGCGGAGGCGTCGTCGGACACGGGGACCGCAGCCTTGAATCCGTCGCCGGTCCGGCCCTCGGCCGGCACCAACGGCTTCCAGGTCTCGAGGGCGAACTGCGCCAGGTCGTCGCTCAAGGACAGATCCTGCCCAGTGGCCCGCGCCAGATCCCAGGCGTGGGTCACATGGTCGGCGGTGATCACAGCCACCGCCATCTCCCCCGAAGTCTCGCCGAACGGCATCTGATGGGTGGCGGCCAGCGCCTCCGGCGTCGCGGCCTCGGCCAGGTGGGCGGCCGCGGCGGCCCAACCGGCAGCCGGACCGTCGGCCAGGAAGTCCGGCATCTCCTCGGGTGGGGCCTGGCCCTGCATGCCACCGGCCACCATGTGGGCCCCGCCACACATGTGGCCGAGCAGGTCGTGCACGGTCCACTCGTCGCACGGTGTCGACACCTCCCGGTGCTCCGGTGTCAGCCCGCCGATGAGCCCCGTGACCAGCTGATTCGTCTGTTCCATTGCGGTTTTGGCATCCATACCTACACGACGTTCGGGCGGGCACCGGATCGACAGCAGGATCCCTTTTTCCCGGCCAGCCGCTCGCCGAGCCGCCCGCCGACTCCGCCCGACGGGCCCGGTACGCTCCGCTGATGGTCTTCTCCTACCCGGCTGCCCACCGATCGGACCACCGGGACCACGGTGTGACGGTGGCCGACCCGTACCGATGGCTGGAGGATCCGGCGGCCCCCGAGACCGCAGCGTTCGTCGCCGCCCAGAACGAGATCACCCTGCCCTACCTGCGGAGCCTGCCCCTCCGGGAGCAGCTGGCGGCTCGGATGACCGAGCTGTGGGACACACCGCGGACCGATCCTCCGGTCCGGCGCAACGGCGTGACGATCTGGACCCACAACGACGGGCTACAGGACCAGTCGGTCTACTACGTGCAGCGGGGTGACCGCGAGCCGGAGGTCCTCCTCGATCCGAACAGCCTGTCCGAGGACGGGGCGGTGGCGGTGGTGGTGGCGTCGCTGTCGCCGGACGGGCGCCATCTGGCCTACACGGTCTCGGAGGCCGGCAGCGATCGCCAGCGGCTCCACGTGCGCGCCACCGACACCGGTTTCGATCTCGACGATCGACTGGATCACCTCCGCTTCACATCGGTGGCGTGGTACGGGGATGGCTTCTTCTACACCCGGTGGCCGGCGACCGACCCCGACTCGACCGAGCCGGTTCGGGATCCGTCCGTTCACTACCACCGGATCGGGGATCCCCAGTCGGCCGATCCCCTGGTCTTCCACAACGACGACGACCCGGAGCCCGGGTATGCCGCCGAGGTGAGCCACGACGATCGCTATCTGGTCCTGACCGAGTACCTGGGGACGTCACAGCGCAACGGCCTGCTGTATCTCGACCTGGCCGCGGCCGGCTCGACGATCACCGACCGGTCCGCCCCGCAGCGCCCCGTGCCGCCCGATACCTGGGTCCGGTTGGTCGACCACGGCGTGGCGCTCCACGCGTTCCTCGTCCACGACGACGGCGAGTTCCTCGTCCACACCGACCGCGACGCACCGAACGGCACCGTGGTCCGGATCCCGCTGACCGATCCCGGACACGCTGCCACCGTGATCCCCGAGGGCGTCGCCCCCATCGAGTCGGTGGCCCCGGTGAGCGGCGAGCTCGTCGTGCTCCGCCTCGACGACGCCTCCCATCGACTCGAGCGACATCGACCGGACGGTTCGATCCTCGGCGAGATCGACCTGCCCGGCCTCGGATCGGTCTCCGGGATCTCGGGCCGCTATGTCGATCCCGACGTGTTCATCGGCTACCAGTCGTTCGTCGAGCCACCGGCGGTCCTCCACTGGCGGCAGGACCTGCTGGGTGTCTTCGCGTCGTCGAGGGCACCGATCGATCCCGACCGGACCGTGATCGAGCGCCGCTACGCCACCTCGAGCGACGGCCGGCAGGTGGGGATGTTCGTGATCCGCATGGTGGACGCCGAGTTGCCGGGACCGGTCGAGCTGTACGGCTACGGCGGCTTCTCGATCAACCTGACCCCCGTCTACAGTCCGGCTCGGCTCGCCTTCATCGAGGCTGGCGGCGTGGTCGTCGTCGCCAACCTGCGGGGCGGCACCGAGCTCGGCGAGGAGTGGCACGAGCAGGGCATGCTGGCCAACAAGCAGCAGGTGTTCGACGACTTCATCGCCTGCGGCGAGCGGCTGATCGAGGACGGGATCGCCACCACCAGCAGCCTCGGGATACGGGGCGGGTCGAACGGCGGGCTCCTCACCGCAGCAGCCATGGTGCAGCGGCCGGACCTGTTCGGAGCCGTGGTGTGCCAGGTTCCGGTCACCGACATGTTGCGCTACCAGCACTTCACCGCCGGCCGGTTCTGGACCGTGGAGTACGGCGTCGCTGCCGACCGGGAGGCGTTCGGGTGGCTGATCGGCTACTCACCGCTGCACAACGTCGGCGACGCCGCCAGCTATCCCCCGCTGCTGATAACCACCGCCGAGTCGGACGACCGGGTGGTCCCGATGCACGCCCACAAGTTCGCGGCGGAGGTCCAGCACGCTGCGGGCGGGCGATCCGACCAGCCGCTGCTGCTGCGGGTCGAGACCCGAGCGGGACACGGGCTCGGGAAGCCGACGGCCAAGCTGATCGAGGAGTCCGCCGACATCTACGCCTTCCTGCTCCACCACCTGCAGCCCTGAGCCGGTCGGCCAGGCCCCGGCGAGCCCGAGACTCAACGCGGGTAGGTGGACCGGTCGATCCAGTGGGCGCTGATCCCTGCGGTGAAGCCCCCGTCGACGACGAGGTGCTGCCCGTTGAGCCAGTCGTGCTCGCCGATGGCCAGCCAGACCAGGACCTGGGCGATGTCATCCGGTTGGGCCGGCCGACCGACCTGGTCGTTCGTCCAGGCCATTTGCGCCTCCCCCACCTGCTCGGTGAAGTCCGGGTAGATCGGCGTCTCCACCGGCCCGGGCCCGACGTCGTTGACCTGGATGCCCCGATCGAGACCCCGTCCGGCCAGCTGCATCGTGTACACCACGACCGCCTCCTTGGAGAACGTGTAGGGGTCGGTGCCACAGGTCTCGCCGTTGGCGGCCCACCAGTCGGCCCCGGCTGCGAAATCCGGGGTCTCGAGGAGCTCGCGATGGAGGTCGAAGCGCTTCTTCCACTGGTTGCCGGCGATCGATGCCACGTTCACCACCGTTCCGCCGCTGGCGATGCGGTCCCACAGGCGCTCGGTCAGATGACGCAACCCGAGCGTGTTGACGGCGAGCACCATCTCGGACGGGACCGTGCCCGGCACCCCGGCGATGTTCAGCAGGGACGCATAGCTGCCGTCGAGCCCCTCGACCACCTCGTCGATCGACGCCGGGTTCGACAGATCGCAGTGATGGTGGGCCGACGCCTCGGCCGGTGGGTCCTTGATGTCGAGGCTGATGACTTCTCGCCCGGCGTCGACGAGTCGGCGGGTGGTGGCGTTGCCGATGCCGGTGGAGGCGCCGGTGACGATGACGGGTCCGTTCGCAACCATTGGCCGAGCTTAACGACGAGCCGTCGCAGAGCGAAACCGGATCCGCCGCGCCTCCGCTCGATAGGGAGCGACACGGGATCGGCCGCGCCTCCGCTCGATAGGGAGCGACACGGGATCGGCCGCGCCTCCGTCGGTCGCCGTGACCTTCGACCCTGGTCAGCCATGGCGAATTGTGTTGACATGGATTTGGGGAAATAGCGGAGCGTGTGCCCGGACCGGCACCGTCCAAGCAACACGGAGATCTCATGGCGTACAGGCTCGAGCCCGCTCCCTCGATGGAGCGTGACGTCCGTAGGGTGGCCTACGAGCGGATCGACGAGGCCCTGACCGGCCTGCGGGAGATCGAGGATGGCACGACAGCCGATCTCGCGAAGGAGATCCACGAGGTACGGAAGCGCTGCAAGGAGCTCCGAGGGCTCGCACGGCTCGTCAGGCCGTCCATCGGCGCCGAGTACGGGCGATTCAACGAGCTGGTGCGGGAGGCGGCGAGCGAGCTGTCGTCGATCCGGGACGCCCAGGCGGTGCTCGCCACGATCGACGAGTTGCTTGTCTCCTCCGGCAAGGAGGCCGAGAGTCGGCTCCTCGCCATCCGAGGCGGACAGCAGGAGTCGGCCAGGGCGGCCACCCGGTCGCTGCAACCGGGCGATCGCCGGATCCGACGAGCCCGTCGATTGCTGACGAGGGCTCGCAAGCGGATTCGCCACTGGCGCCTCGACGACGGATTCGAGCCGATCGCCGATGGGTTGGCAGTGACCTACCGCCGGGGCCGCCAAGCAATGAAGCTCGCCAGACGGGAACCGAGCGACGAGCACGTCCACGAGTGGCGCAAGGCCGTGAAGAACCTGTGGTACCAGATGAGACTCCTGGAGCTCGCAGCGCCGAGCATGCTGACCCCGCTGGTTGCCAGACTCGACGACCTCGCCGAATCCCTGGGCGATGACCACGACCTGGCGGTCCTCGTGGAGCACATGGAGGCCGCGCCCCGCAGCTATGGAGGGAAGCGATCGGTCCAACGGGCCGTGGAGCTTGCCCGACAGCAACAGGACGAGCTGCGTCTACGAGCCTTCCGCCTGGGCGCCACCATCTACGCCGAGCCGGCCCCATCGCTGGTCGGTCGGGTGGCCACCTATTGGGAACAGACCATCGAGTACGGGCCGGAGATGCGAACCGGTGGCATCGCCGACATCGCCGACATCGCCGACACCGACGACAGGACCAGCTCGGGCCCGTGCTCCAACGTCGTGGAGCGGGAGCGCAAGTTCCTCGTCACCACGATGCCCGATCTGGATTCGAGCGGCATCGAGATGCGCCAGGGGTATGTGGCGATCGACGGCTCGGTGTCGGTCAGGGTACGCGACGCCGGCGGATCGAATCGCACCTTGACCGTGAAGGGGGGCCGAGGCGCGATCAGGACCGAGCTGGAGTGGCCGATCAGCGCAGAGCAGTTCGAGGCGGCTTGGGCGGTCACCGGTGATCGCCGGGTCGACAAGACTCGCTACCGATGCGACATCGACGGCCACACCGCAGAGATCGACGTGTTCTCCGGCCAGCTCCGGGGCCTGGTGATCGTCGAGGTGGAGTTCGACTCGGACGAGGCACTCGAGATGTTCCGGCCCCCGAGCTGGCTGGGGATCGAGGTCACCGACGATGATCGCTACACCAATGCCTCGCTCGCGGTGAACGGTCTGCCGAGCCGGTCCTGAGGGCCATTGCGGTCACGACCGTGGTGCCTGGACAGGCGGCGGCGAAGCAACCGATACTTGTCTGGGCGCCAACAGCGAATGGATCGGAGCTGGACCCAGGGATGAATCCGTGACAGCGAGCGAGCCTCCATCGAGCGCCGCGAGTCGGCCGTTGGCCGAGCTCTCCGTCGGCGACGAGCTCGTCTGGGCCGTCGTCGACGCGGCGCCGGACGCCCTGGTCATGGTGGACGAGCTCGGCACCATCGAGTTGGTCAACTGCCGGACCGAGGAGCTCTTCGGCTACGACAGGACCGAGCTCCTCGGTCGCCCCGTCGAGCTGCTGGTCCCGGAGGGCGCTCGCGGCGTCCACCGCGCCCATCGGACCCGTTACCGGGCGGATCCGACCCCTCGTGAGATGGGAGCCGGGTCGGTGTTGCAGGGCCGCCGGGCCGACGGCTCGACGTTCCCGGTGGAGGTGAGCCTCAGCCCGGTGTCAGCCGGCGACGGTCGCAGGATCCTTGCCGCCGTGCGGGACGTGTCGCATCGACTGGCCGCGGAGCGCGACACCCGGATGATCCTCCATGCGCTCGATACGGCGCTCGACGGCCTGTTCGTCCTCGATCCGTCGACGCTGCAGTTCATCTACGTGAACAATGCCGGTTGCGGGATGCACGGGTATGCGCCGGAAGAGATGATCGGCATGACCCCGCTGCACATCGCACCGGAGCTCGACGAGGCGGGGCTCAGAGGCGAGCTCGAGGCGCTGCTGGCCGGCAGGATCGACACGGTCACCTTCCGGACCACCGGTCTGCGCCGCAACGGCGAGGAGTTCCCCGTCGAGGTGCTGGTCAACCATCCCGAAGCCGAACCGCCACAGACCGAGCGAACCATCGTGGCCGTCGTCCGGGACATGACCGAACGGGTCAGGATGGAGCAGGCCCTGGCCGACAGCCGGGCCACCGAGGAGGTGCTCAACGACCGCGAGCGGATGGCTCGGAACCTCCACGACATGGTCATCGGCGATCTGTTCGGGGTCGGTCTCGGCCTTCAGGCGACCGCCGGGATCCTGCAGGACGACGACGCCCGGCGGCGGGTGCTGGATGCCGTGTCCTCGCTCGACGAGATCATCGGCAAGCTCAGAGAGACGATCCTCGGCGTTCGTCTCGGGCACCGGCCGGCCGCTGGGGTCGAGGAGATGGTGCGGGACCAGCTGGCCGGGTTCGGCGAGCGGCTCGCCAGCGAACCGGCGCTGACGATCGAGGGCGACATCGAGGCGGTCGAGTGGGGGATCGTCGAACAGCTCCTCCCGACGATCCGGGAGGCACTGACCAACGTGACGAAACACGCCGGGGCGACCCGGACCACGGTCGACATCACCGTCACCGACGACGAGCTCGTGCTGCGGATCGCCGACGACGGCATCGGCTCGCTCGGCTCCGGGCCAGCCAATCGTGGCTTCGGTCAAGCGAACATGCGAGAGCGAGCCGAGGTTCTCGGCGGCCTCTGCCTCATCGGGCCCGGAGAGGACCGGGGGCTCGTCGTGTCGTGGAGCGTGCCACGGAGTTGACCGGTCCACGGCCCGTTCCCCGCTCCCGGCGTGTGGTCATGGCATCGCTGGCCGCTGGTCGGGCCGCCGTGCCTGTCCACGGCCTCATCGAGATCGACGTCACCGACACCCGCCGCCGGCTTCGGGAGCTCGACCGGGACCTGTCGTTCACTGCGTTCGTCATCGCATCGGTCGCCCGCACGGCAGCCCGCCACCCCGAGGTTCACGCCTACCGGGACTGGCGGGGCCGACTGGTCACCGTGGCCGGCGTCGATGCGACCGTGATCGTCGAGGTCCGGGACGGCGACGAGCTGTTCCCGCTGGCCGCCCTCGTCACCGACGCCCACTCCCGGTCCGTTGCCGACATCACCCGCCAGATACGGGGGCTGCAGGCCGAGTCGTCCGGGACGAGCTCGATGCGGCACCTCGATCGCGTACCCCGGCCGTTCTTCGCCATCCCGGGCCTGCTCCGGACCATGTTCTGGCTCCTCGGCCATACGGCCTGGGGACGGGACCGGACGGGAACGGTCGGGGTCAGCGCAGTCGGGATGTTCGGCGATCGAGGGGGCTTCGGGCTGGCCGCTCCGACGCTCTACTCGCTGGGCGTCCTGGTCGGTGGGATGAGCCGCAAGCCCCGTGTGATCGACGGCCACATCGTCGAGAGGGAGGTGCTCGACCTGACGATCATGGTCGATCACAACCTCGTCGACGGCGCTCCGACAGCTCGATTCGTCACCGAGCTGGCCAACGCCATCGAGTCCGGTGCCGTATTGGCGACGGAGCACGAGGCGAGGAGCTCGGACCGCAAGGGCCAGTCGCCTGAGTGAGGCGGTCGACGCCACTCGCCGCGTGGGGGAAGGCCACGGGGCGGCCAAGTCGGCGCTGACCGTCAGCGCCGAGAGCGGTGCCGACCGCCACACCCGTCACTGGGCCGCCGGGCAACGAGCTGGGGTGATGGACCACGTGGCCGACGGGGGCGTCGGCACGGTCGAACCGGGTGGTGCGGGCACCGACACGCCGACTGCGACGGGGAGGGTGGCGGTGGCGGGTGGTCCCATGTTCACGTGCTGCTTCCTTCCTTTCGGAGATTCCTCGAATCTCTGGCGTACCCGAGTGTCGGCACGGCGCAGCCCGAACTTGAGTCGTTCGGCCCACCATCGGGGGCCGGAGGTCCCAGCCCTGGTAGGCCGAACGGCCAGGGCTGATCGGCGATGGCTGGCCTGGACCGGATGTCAATAGCGGAAGAGGGCGGCCAGCTCTTCGCCGCCCGGGACCTCGGCCCTGCTCACCACGTAGACGACGCCACCATGGGTGAGCGTATCGATGGCCGCTCTGTCGAGGAGATCATGGTCACCCGGCTGACGCGTGTCGTGCACGTCGACCCGCTGCCGGTTGGCATCGTGGCTTCCCCAACTGTGGGCGTCCACCGGCACGAACAACGTGTCGACCCGGCCCGAGAAGGCGGCCGGAAGGATCTCCTCCAGTGACGAGCTGGCTGGGGTCGTGTTGGCCAGGAAGGTCTCGGTGGCGGCGCTCCGGCCCTCGGCCAGAAGGGGCTCGACCAGCGGCCAGGCCCTGCGATGGAGCTCATCGGCGCCCAGCTTGTCCGGGTTGCCCTCGATGGCGGCACCGGCGATCCGGGGGTACGTGCTGATGCCTCGGTACGCGGCCAGCAGGGAGTTGACCCCGGCCAGCACCAGTGGCGTGGCCGGGTCGTCGAAGAGATGGCGGATGCCTGCGTCGACGATGCGGAAGAAGCGGGCGAGATCGGACTTCGTCGAGTCCTTCGTTCCCCCGTGGCCGTGAAAGGTCGCAGCCACCCGTCCCCGCCCGACCCGGTCGGCGCCGTGGCTCTGGATCTGTCGCTCGCGGTCGTCGTACCGCAGGACGTCGGCCAGACTGTGGGGAACGTCTCCCAAGCCGATCTCCGAGAGGTGGAGCGGATCGCCGCGGAGCAGCCGAACGCGATTCTGGCTGAGCGCCAGGACGTGGAAGGTCTTTCCGGTGGCCAGTGCAGCGATGAGAGGCTTGAGGTGGAAGCGATCGGCTATGACGACGAGCTCCTCCATCGGCTCCGACAGCCGGTAGGCGACCGTCGAGTCCGGCCCGACGTACAACGCGAGGCCACGGGCCTGGTGGGCCCAGAACTCCTGATCGTCGAGCAGGGCCGTTGCGGGTGCGAGCAGCGCAGCTGCCTCGGGAGACCGGAGACCGAGCGAGACCAGGTCGGCGGTGGCCTGGGTCAGCAGGTTCCTGAACCTGATCGGATCCTGCGCCTGCTCGGGCCCGACGGGGTGGGTCGGCAGGAGCATCGAAACGCAATGATCGGCAGTGATGTCAGCCAACTCGCGGAGGTCGTCGCTCGTGACGAAATCGATCATCTGGCCACCTCGTGGGGCGTGTTCCACTCGACCGTGCCGGTCGGCATCGGACGCTCCAGGATAGAGCCGAACACACTCGCCCACCGGGAACAGTATTCGGTCTGTGCCATGGCCGCTCACCGAGGGCGATCACGGCCGACCTCGGTCCGATCAGTGCTCGAGGGCGGCCTTCTGTCGCAGGAGCGCCGAGATGCGCTGGCGGGTGACGCCGAACAGCTCGGCGATGGCCTCGATGGTGAGACCCTCTGCCCTGAGGGCGAGAGCCACGGCCGCTCTGAGCTCGGCGCCGACGGTCTCGAGCGTCGCCATGTTGGTGGAGAGCAGTTCGACCACGCGCGGCCGTTCCTCGCGGCGCACGATGTCGACCAGCGCCTCGCCCCGCTCGAGGCTCTCGCGGAGATCCCGGACGCGTCGCTGGATCTCGAGGCTCCGCTCGACGTTCTCGGCCGCCCCGGCCTCGATGCCCTCCACCGCTGCCAGCAGTCGGGTCAGTGTTTGTTCCTTGGCTGCCACGAGATTCAAGTCAAACAGCTGAGGGCCGCCTCCGCAATAGCTATAGCCAGCCGACGTCGAGAATTCTTCTCACAGATCGACGTGGGTGCCGATGTCGATGCTCCGTTCGGGCGGCAACCCGAAGTGGACGCTCGGGTCACCGGCGTTGCGACTCATGAAGATGAAGAGCCGTTCTCGCCACGGAGCCATGCCCGGTCGGCTCGTCGCTCGGAGTCGCTCCCGCCCGAGGAAGTACGTCGTGTGCTCCGGGTCGAAGCTGATCTCCTCGAACAGCAGCTCCTGGAGGTCCTTGGCCAGATCGGTGCGGTCGGTGAACCCGTAGTGCAGCTCCAGCTCGAAGAAGCCGAGGCCGATCGGTCTCAGTCGGTCGCGCTCGGCGGGATGGACATGGGGTCGGTCGGCCACGATGACCGAGACGAACACGATCGTCTCGTGGAGGCTGTCGTTGTGTCGCAGGTTCGCCAGCAACGCCGGGGGCACGACGCCCGGCTGGCGATGGAGGTAGACGCCGGTTCCGGGGTGTCGATGGGGCGGATGGGCGGACAGACCGCTGACGAAGCTGTCGACGGTCAGCGCCCGCCGCTCGATGCGTTGGCCGAGCAGCCACCGCCCCTTCCACCATGTGGTGAAGATGGTGAAGCCAGCAATGCCTATCACCAGGGGGAACCAGCCGCCGGACGGGATCTTGAACACGTTGGCGGCGGCGAACGCCAGGTCGACGACGAGCAGCGGGGCGAGGATGGCCGCGGTCCGGGTCGGCGACCAGTGCCATCGCTGGATCACGACGGCGGCGATCAGGACGGTCGTGATGACCATCGTCAGCGTCACCGCCACGCCGTATGCCGCAGCGAGCCCCGCCGACGACCGGAAGGCGACCACCAGGCCGATGCACGAAACGAGGAGGAACCAGTTGACGGCCGGGACATAGATCTGACCCCGATGGGCCGCCGATGTCTGGGCGGTGCGCATCCTCGGCAGGTACCCCAGGTTGACGGCCTGGACGGTGAGGGAGAACGCACCGGTTATCAACGCCTGGGATGCGATGACCGTTGCTGCCGTTGCCAGGATGGTGAGCGGCCACTGGATGATGTCGGGGGCGAGGAGGAAGAACGGATTGGCGATCGCGGCCGGCTGCTCGAGCAGCAGCGCCCCCTGCCCGAAGTAGTTGAGCACGAGGGCGGGGAGAACCAGGGCGAACCAGCCGGCCTGTATCGGTCGACGACCGAAGTGGCCCATGTCGGCGTAGAGCGCCTCGCCCCCGGTGACGACCAGGAAGACCGAGCCGAGGACCAGGAAGCCCCGTCCGCCGTTGTCGGCGAAGAACGCAACGGCCCGACTCGGGTCGAGCGCCCGCAGCACCGACGGCTGGCTGGCGATCTGGGCGACACCCAGCGCAGCGAGGGTGGCGAACCACACCAGCATGACGGGCCCGAAGAACCGGCCGACGATCTCGGTTCCATGGCGCTGGATCGAGAACAGTCCGATCAGGATGACCACCACGATCGGCACGACCCACGCATCCACACTCGGCGCCGCCACTTCGACGCCCTCGACCGCCGAGAGCACCGAGATGGCCGGCGTGATCATCCCATCGCCGTACAGGAGAGCGGTACCGAACAGGCCGAGGATGATGAGGTTCCTGCGTGCTCGACCCTCGCCGGTGACGAGCGCGGCGAGAGCCAGGATCCCGCCCTCGCCGTGGTTGTCCGCCCGCATCACGATGGCCACGTACTTGATGCTGATCACCACGATGAGCGACCAGAAGATCAACGACAGCACCCCGAGCACGTTCGCCTCGTCGACGATCAGCTCGTGCTCGCCGCCGAGCGACTCCCGAAACGCATAGAGCGGGCTGGTTCCGATGTCGCCGAACACCACACCGAGCGCACCGAGCGCCAGCCCTGCCGTGGTGCCTCCGGTGGGGCGGTTCGGGGCGCCGGTCACGAGTTGCCGTCGACATCCGTCGTCACGACGGAGCGGTGGATCTCTTCGGTCAGTGCCTCGATGGTCTTGATCATCTCGGCTGCATCGAGGTCGGTCTGATAGTCGTGGGTGGCCAGCTCTGCTGCCACCTGGTCGGCGCGACGGGCAGCTATGAGCAGGATTGCGCCCTGGAGGGCCGCCACGCACGAGAGGATCAGGTTCGGGAGTATGAACGGATATGGATCGAAGCCGACGTTGCGGTTTCCGGCCGTCCACCCGGCGAGGAACAGCAGCGCTGCGAAGACGAAGCCCCACGACCCCATCCCGTTCCGCAGCCGGTCGGCCGCCCGCTCCCCGAACGTCAGCTCGTCGACGGATCGGACCCCGGGGTGGTGACGCCACATGTTGCGACCCGGTCCCACCCGCCACCTGGCGAGAGTCATCTCCATTCTCCTTCGTTCATCGCGCCGGTCGGTTCCCGTGTCGCCGCTCGACGGCAGCACCGACTGGCGATCCTAGCCGCCCTGCTCCGACAATGGCTGTTTCTGCAATAGCTATTGCCAGAACGCCCGCCACCGTCTAGCATGAGCCGCAACGCCGTCGACAGGACAGACGCGTGCTCCCAGCGGGCGCCTGGACATCGCTACTCGGTACTCGTAGAAGGAACACCGATGTCGGTCATCGATCCTCCCCAATCCGTCACCCCGCCACCGTCGCCGTCACCCGAGCGCGACCGCAGCCGGTACGTGCTCTGGCTCGTCCTCGGCCTGATCGGGATCTTCCTGCTCGGCGCCCTGCTCGCTGTTGCGCTGGTGCTCATCAGCACCTCGGAGGGCGATATCCAGAGCGAGGTC
>JAHELU010000018.1:0-30795 GCA_024644005.1 Acidimicrobiales bacterium
GGATGACCGAATATCCAGAAGAGGTGTTGCCACAGCAACGGGTCGGCGCCGGCCTCGACGTTGAAGAAGTTGGCACCGAACAGGCGGTCGGACGCCAGCAGGATCTGGGCCACGGTGAGCACGGGGATGGCGAAGAGCAACAGGAACTGGGTGACCAGGGTCATCCACACGAACACCGGCATCTTCATGAGCGACATGCCCGGAGCCCGCATGTTCAGCACAGTGGTGATCAGGTTGATCGAACCGGTCAGCGAGCCGATGCCGACGATCAGCAGGCCGATGTTCCAGAAGTCGATACCGGCGGACGGCGAGAAGGCGATGCCGTTGTTGGGGGCGTAGTTGAACCAGCCTCCGTCAGGGGCTCCACCACCGACGAACCAGCTGGTGTTGAGCATCAGCCCACCGAGGAAGAACACCCAGAAGCTGAAGGCGTTTATCCGGGGGAACGCAACGTCTCTGGCCCCCACCTGGAGCGGCATCAGGAAGTTGGCGAAGGCCGCACCGACCGGCATGACGAACAGGAAGACCATCACCGTGCCGTGCATGGTGAAGATCCGGTTGTAGGCGTCGGCCGACAGGACGGTGCTGTTCGGCGTCGCCAGCTGGATGCGGATCAACAGGGCGGCGACGCCGCCGATGACCAGGAAGAACATGGCGGCCGCGCCGTACATGATCCCGATCTTCTTGTGATCGACCGTGGTCAACCAGTCCTTCAGGCCACCGACCTCCCGGGGCCGGGCGAAAGCACCCAGTGGCCGCTTCGGCGTTTCCGGGACTCCCGAGGGAAGAGCGAGTGGTTCGTCGACAACTGCCATCTCAAGCGCTCCTAGTCGAGGGTCGCCAGGTAGGCGACGATCTGGTCGAGTTGCTCATCCGACAGCTCGGTGAAGGCCGGCATGCCACGGCCGAGCCCGGTCGGCGCAACGGGGTCGGGAGCCATGGCCTTCTGGCTCGGAGCATTGGCCACCCACCTCTTCAGTTGAGCCGCGTTGAGCCGGTAGTCCTCGGTGGTGGTGGGATCCTTCGCCAGCTCGGCGATATCGACATAGTTGCTCACGTCGAACGTGTCGCTGCTCGCATCGCTGCTGTTTCCGGGGCCGCCGGTGTAGACGCTGTAGATACCGCCGGCGAAGGTGGTCCTGGTTGCGAAGTGGGTGAGGTTCGGTGCCGCACGGGGGACGAGGGGGACGTTGAGGTAGTACTCCTCGTCGTAGACGAGGTCCGGGTCCTCGATGACGTGGCAGCGCTGACAGTTGTTGAGGTACAGCTCGCGCCCCGCCAGTGCCTCCTCGTCGGTGGGAATATCGGCCTGGGTGGCCTGGTTGGCGATCCAGGCCGCGAAGTCCTCTCCGGTGAGGGCCATGACCGACATCCGCATCCTGGCGTGGGACAGGCCGCAGAACTCGGTGCACCACCCCGTGTACTTGCCGGGCTCGTCGGCCTCGAGCGACCAGGTGTGATACCGGCCGGGCACGGTGTCCCGCTTGCCGTTGAGGCGGGGGATCCAGAACGAGTGAATCACATCACGAGAGGTCAGCAACAGGTCGACCTGCTGGCCGGCAGGGATCACGAGCTCGTTGGCGGTCACCACATCGTCGCGGTCGAGGGTGAGGTCGAGCGGCAGCTCCATGTCCTCCTCGGTGACGGCGCCGTCGCCGTTGGCGTCGACGAAGAAGCCGTCGCCATCGACGTCGTAGCGGTACTCCCACCACCACTGCTGCCCGATGACCATCACGTCGAGATCCCTGGGGCCGTTCTCCTCCTCCAGCTGCCAGATCACCTGTACGGTCGGGATGCTGATCACGGCCAGCAGGACGGCCGGGGCGATCGTCCAGCCCAGTTCGAGCGGCGTGTTGCCGTGGGTCTGCGCCGGCAGGTCCTCGGGGTCGAAGTCCTCCGGCTTCACCCGATTCCTGACGGTGATGATGATGGCGCCGCCGACAACCAGCAGGAAGATCACGCCCATGATCGGCCAGATCCACATCATGAGGTCGTCGATGGTGCGGGCCTCCGGTCCCCGGGGCTCGAATGTGTTGAGCGGCTTGTCGTCCGCGCAGGCCGCAGCCATCACGGAAAGGAGGGCCAGCGACGACAGGCTCCCGAGCGCCCTACGGGTCCGGCCGGTTTTTCTGGTGGTACGGGAGCTCATAGGCCTTTCCAGGGTTGCGTCTCCAGGCCGGCTACGCAAAGTCGGGAGCGGTCTGGCCACCTGGTTGTTCGTCACTCGCCCTCTCCTTCGACCGTGGTCGACTCACCCTCTTCTGAGTGCTCCTCTTCCCCGTGGTGGAAGTCGCGTTCGCCGACGGCCGCCCCGACGATGCCGCCGGCGAGCACGGCGACGGCCCCGAAGGTGACGATGGCCGAGATGATGGCCCGGGGCGCTCTGGCCTTGCTGATCAGGACGGCACTGCCGAAGATGAAGGCTGCCGCCACGACGGCGATGACCACAGAGCCGACCTCCGACACGGCGAGCAGGATCCGGGACAGGCCGAGCACCACCACGAAGATGGCCAGCAGACCGAGCATCGGCACCTCGATCGGTCCCAGGATGCGGTTGCGGATGACGGCGTTGATCTCGTCGTCCCCCGTGGCCCGCTCGGACCAGGCCTGGACCACCCATTCGATGGCCACGATGAAGAGCACCGCGATCCCGAGGTACAGGAAGGCGTCGCTGACCGCCAGGCCGACCGCCAGGCTGCCGATGCCGAAGGCGGTGAGGGGCGAGACCAGGCTGAGCCCGACCGGCGGCCTGACGAGGACGGCCCGCTCCGAGCCGGCCAGGGCCGCCATGTCCTCCGCATCACCGTCGCGGCTGACGACGCTGGCGATCCCGAGCAGCAGGGCGGCGACCGAGACCGACATGAGGATGGTGTAGCCCGTGTGCTCGCCGAGGCCGCCCTTGTAGCCGAGGCTGACCACCCCGACCGGGTCGCCACCGGTGATCAGACCGAACGCCACGGCACTGAGGAAGGCGGCGACGCTCACACCGAACAGGAATTTTGCTCCCCACGTAAACATGTTCGACCTACTTGGTGATGTAGATGGCGTACCACATGACGCCATAGAGTGCGACCATCATCGTCCAGAAGAGCGCCGAGCAGAGCACGCCTTCGTAGTCCCGGCTCGAGTAGTCACCACCGAGGGTTCGCAGTGCCATGACGGCAGCGAAACCCATGGCGATCGCGGTGATCACCATGTGGGCGCCGATGATCGCATAGATGAGAGCGGATCGCTCGGAGGTCAGTATCTCCAGTTGCATGATGGTGAACAGGTACGCCGTCTGGGCCAGGAAAGCGAAGCCGAAGACCAGCGTCACCGCGAAGGCGATGAAGGCGTTCGGTCGGTCGTCGTTCTTGATCGCCGCCACCGACCACCAGATCGTGATGACCGAGAACGCCAGGGTCAGCCCCATGAAGTTCGGCTGGGTCAGCGGGATGACGACGCCATCCGGCAGCCAGCGCTCACCG
The DNA here is from genome assembly GCA_024644005.1 of Acidimicrobiales bacterium. Taxonomy (GTDB): domain Bacteria; phylum Actinomycetota; class Acidimicrobiia; order Acidimicrobiales; family SZUA-35; genus JAHELU01. Next base: position 3,468 of record JAHELU010000018.1, read on the forward strand.
GCCGCGATCACCACCGCCCGCTCGCTGACGTAGTGCCCGATCAGGCCCATGAAGCCCATGCCGACGGCGACCGACACCAGCGAGGTGGCCAGCAGGAGCAGCCGAGGCCGGGCGGGCTCCGGCGGCGGCACGACGGCCGGTATGTATTCGTACGGTGTCACATCGGTCATCGGGCCTCCTCCCCCGCTTCGACCGCAACCGGTTGGTCGGCGTCATCCGCCGACGATCCGTCTCCCGCCCAGGCGGTGCCGTCGGCGTAGCGGAGCTCGCCGTCGGCCAGCGGGTTGGCCGAGGTGACGATCGGCGCGGCCGGGAAGTTGCCGACCGGCGGTGGCGACGGCGTCGCCCACTCGAGCGTCGAGCCCCGCCACTCGGTGGGGCTCGATCCGGCCGGTTTCCGCCCAAGGAGGCTCATCGCCATGTCGGCAGCGAGGACGAGGCCGCCCGCTGCCAGGACCGCCGCCCCGATGAGGGAGATGGCGGCCAGACCGGCGGGATAGTCGTCGGTGGCCCTGACCGGCAGCCACGGCTGATCGTCGACACCGGCTGCGACCTCTCCGGCGGCCAGCAGCACCGCGCCGCCGGCAGCCGCCAGGATGCTGACGAAGCCGAGGGACTCTGCCAGCCGGCGGCCCCAGATCTTCACCGACCAGTGGTGGAGCGCAGCGATCGCCGCAACCAGTGCGGCTCCCACCACGAGGGCCCGGATGCCCTCGTGGAACCTCGTGCCGTTCAGGACGAGGCTGTTGGTCATGTCGATGCTGTCGGGAAAGAGCTCGTCGAGGAAGCCCATGATCGGCTCGACCAGGCCGAGCAGGGCCACCACGGTGGCGGCCAGGAGCAGCAGGCCCGACAGCAGCGCGCCGACGAGCGCCGTGCGGGGGACGAACGCGCCGGCGCGGATGCTGTCGCCGGTCAGGGCCAGCACCGCCAGGACGGGGACCACCGCAGCCAGCAGTCCGAAGACCAGGAGGCCGTTCTCGAAGTCGACGCCTCGCACGCTGCCGAGGCCGACCACGTCCGCCCCGTAGCTGAGCACGCCGAAGAGGCCGATGACCACCAGGATCGAGCGGTGGAAGCGCACCGGCCGCCCGGTGTGGACGCCGATGATGTCGGCCGCCATGGCCAGTACCGGGATGCCGATCCAGTACAGCGCAGGGGGCAGGCTGACGCCGTCGGTCACGGCGGTCAACGACGCGCTCTGGTCGATCGGGAGATGCAGGTAGCGGATCCTGACGAACGCCAGGAGCAACTCGGCCATCATGATCGGGAGGCTCAGCACACCGACGATGGAGAACACGAGGAACCCCCAGGTGGTGTGGGGGACCCGTTCGAGGGTCATGCCGTGGGTCCTCGCACCGAGCGCGGTCGTGGCGATGCAGACCATGGCCCAGACCAGGCTGCCGACCATCATGGCCAGCGCCGCGGCCCACAGCACGACGAAGTCCCGCCGACCGCCACCGGGACCGCCGTTGAAGACATAGGCCAGGATCAACAGAGCGGTTCCCAGGTACCAGGTCCACAGCGCCGCTGCCGCACCCCGGGGGAACGCCAGGCTGGGCGCGCCGATCTGGAGCGGGACGAGGTACACGGCCAGCCCGACCAGGATCGGGACGAGCCCGCCGAGCAGCACCAGATCGCGACTCAGGGACCAGACCTGGGGCAGGTAGTCGATGCTGGCGGCTGCCAGATCGTCGTAGTTGTTTGCGTAGAAGATGGCGGCGATGCCGACGATGAGGCCTCCGACGAGGCCGATCAGGCCGCCACCGATGAACAGCCGCCCGATCGTCTTGTGGTCCCCGGTCCCCAGCAGCCCATCTACGGTGATCGGGGTGGCGCCGACGGGCGAGGGGGCAGGTGTCTCCGGGCGGGTTTCAGTGAGAGCCATGAGGTAAGCCGTTTGCTCGGGACGCCGCCGGGGAAACCGGTGGCGGTCGGTCAGATCTCCGTGGGTTGTGCCCGTCGGCGCCGCCGACGATGCGGACTTTTCGAATACTGCGGCCCGTACTGTAACCGCCCCGGGCCGAGGAAATCGAAACCGTCATATTCCCCAGCCAACGAGTTGATCGACGGCGAGGGCGGCGAACAGCACGGTGAGGTGGGTGATGGAGAAGTTGAAGTAGCGGATCGACTGCCTGGCCTGCTCCCGGGGGTCGACCGCGGCCCTGAGGCGGATCGCCCCACCGGTGAAGAGCACCCCGAGGACGAGGGCGGTCACCAGGTAGATCCACCCCATGTCGGCGACGACCCAGAAGGCCAGCGTGAGGGCCCAGACCACCACCGAGTAGACCGTGATCTGGTTGGCCGTAGACCGATGGCCTTCGACCACGGGCATCATCGGTACCGAGGCTGCCGAGTAGTCCTTCTCGTACTTGATGGCCAGGGCCCAGAAGTGGGGCGGGGTCCAGAAGAAGATGACCCCGAAGAGGATCAGCGCAGCCCAGCTGATCTGGTTGGTGACCGAGGACCAGCCGATGAGCACCGGGACCGCACCGGCTGCGCCGCCTATCACGATGTTCTGGGTGGAGGTCCGCTTCAGCCAGATCGTGTAGACCACTACATAGAAGGTGCAGGCCGACAGGGCCAGGACCGCCGAGAGCAGGTTGACGAACAGCGACAGCCAGACGAACGCCCCGACCTCGAGGATGGTGGCGAAGACGAGGGCCTCCCGGGGCGACACCTCGCCGGTGACCAGTGGCCGACCCTTCGTGCGCTCCATGAGCGCATCGATGTCCCGGTCGATGTACATGTTGTAGGCGTTGGCGCCGCCGGCGGCGAGGGTGCCACCGATGACCGTGGCGATCATCAACCAGATCGAGGGGAGTCCCCGCTCGGCAACGACCATCGTTGGCACCGTGGTCACCAGCAGGAGCTCGATTATCCGAGGCTTGGTGAGGGCCACGAATGGCCGGATCCGGTAGCGCGCAGGCGCAGCTGTAAGCACCATGCGCAAGGGTAGCGACAACCGGGGAGGGTCATGCGAGTCGGGACCGTCCTCGGCCGTCGACCCGGAATCGCAACGGCCGGGCCGTCCGCCCCATCCGTCCGAGGAGGCCGACCACTGGTAGCTTGAGCGCCATGAGCCCGGTCGGATTCCGTCGCATCGCCCTCGCGGCGTGGCTGGCGCAGGCCTTGATCGTGCTGTCGGGAGCGGCGGTCCGGTTGACCGACGCCGGGTTGGGCTGCGAGGACTGGCCGGCCTGCAACGACGAGCGGCTGGTGCCGGCATGGGAGCTGCACGGCTGGATCGAGTTCGGCAACCGGCTGATCTCGCTGCTGGTGGCCCTGACCACCGTGGCCGCCGTCATCGCCGCCAGACGGCGCCGGCCCCGGCGGCCGGACCTCGTCAGGTATTCGTGGTGGCTGGTGGCGGGCACCGTGGCCCAGGTGGCGCTCGGCGGGGTGACGGTGCTGCTCGACCTCAATCCGATCGTGGTCAGCGGCCACTTCCTGGTGTCGATGGGTCTCCTCTGGACGGCCCAGACGCTGTGGCTCCGGGCCGGGGAGCCGGACCACGAGCCGAGCGAGCGACGGCCGTCGCGGGCCCATCCCGACGACCGACAGCTGGCCGGCATCCAGCTCGGCCTGGCCACGATGGTGCTGTTGACCGGGACCGTCGTGACGGGGAGCGGGCCGAACAGCGGCGACGCCCGGGCCGATCGCCTCGCCCTCGACCTGACCTGGGTGGCCAGGGTCCACAGCGTGACCGTCTGGCTCCTGCTGGCGGCGCTGGTGGCGTTGGCGCTCCGCCTGGCCCGTCGCCCGGCCCGCTCGGCCGTGGCGGACCGTGGCCGGGGACCGGGGCCGTTCGCCGTCGTGCGGTGGTTGCTGGTCGCAGCCGTCGCCCAGGGGGCGGTGGGCTACGTCCAGTACGCGGCCGGCGTGCCGCCGCTCCTCGTCGAGCTCGACGTCCTCGGTGCGCTCGTCGTCTGGAGCCTGTCGATACTGCTCCACCAGCGCCTGGCAGGATCCACCGTCGGAGCGGCGCCGGGTCGCGATCCAGCCGACCGCCGGGACCGGATCGCGGCCTGAGGGGTCACCGGCATCGGCGGGCGGCAACTGTCGACGAATCTGACAGAATGGAGCCATGGGCGCTCCGCTCGAAGTCCAGGATCCGAAGGTCGACATCGCCGTCGACGAGGTCACCGACGAGGATCGGCCGTGGGTCGTCGTGGTGTGGAACGACCCGATAAACCTCATGAGCTACGTGGCCTACGTGTTCAGGAAGTTGTTCGGGTACAGCGAGGAGAAGGCCAATCTCCTGATGCTCGATGTTCACGAGAAGGGTCGGGCGGCGGTGTCGAACGGCACCAGGACCGAGGCGGAGCGCGACGTGAACCGGCTCCATAGTCACGGCCTCTGGGCCACCATGGAACACGACGAGTAGCCGGAGGACGGTTCGAGCGAACGGCATGGCTCTGTTTCGACGACACAGGATGTTCGTACCCCGCAGCGGAGGCCGATTCCAGGTCAAGCTGTCGGCCGAGGCCAAGCGGGGCATCGTCGCGCTCGCCGAAGAGCTCGAGGCGATCCAGAGCACCGATCGGCCCGAGGTCCGCCGGTTGTTCCCGACCGCCTACGCCGACGACGCCGAGCGGGATGCCGGGTACCAGGTCTTCGCGAGAGACCAGCTGATCGAGCAACGGCGAGAAGCGGTCGACATCATCCGCCGGACCGCCGATGCCGAGTTCCTCACCGTCGAGGAGCTGTCGGCCTGGATGGGCGTGCTCAATGACCTCCGGCTCGTGATCGGGACGATGCTCGACGTGTCCGAGGACGATCACGACATCGACCTGGCCAGCCCGGACGCCGACAGCCAGTTGCTCTACCGCTACCTCGGCGAGGTCGTGCACGGCATCGTCGAGGCGCTCACGACTGCCCTCCCCGAGCCCGAGACGAGCTAATGTGGAGAGCTCGATCCGGTGTGCGATCGGCGCTGAATCTGCTACATTGACTCGGCCCTCGTGCAGGATCGATTGCAGTCGAGTGACAGTTCGATATTCGGCCCCCATCGTTCAGCGGCCTAGGACGCCTGCCTTTCACGCAGGTAACACGGGTTCAAATCCCGTTGGGGGTGCAAAGCAAGTACAAGACCGTGAGGCGCAGCAGTAGTAACGTCTCGGATCACAACCCAGGTCCCGTAGTGCAGTCTGGAGTGCACGCCGCCCTGTCAAGGCGGAGGTCGCGAGTTCAAATCTCGTCGGGACCGCGTTCTCTCGACCGGGTCGACCACAACGGCTCGACCATGGGGAGAGGGGCAGCCGGGTCGGGTAGCTCAGTTGGTAGAGCGACCGCCTGAAAAGCGGTAGGTCACCGGATCGACGCCGGTCCCGACCACTCTGTAGACACTCGGGGCTCACCGGCGGGGGGCCCTGAGTCCGGCTGCGCCGCGGTCGACGGACCAGGCGAATGGTCATCGCCCTCGTGGCCCTGTGTTCTCGACTCGGCGCGTCTCGATGAGGCCATCCCTTTCCTTACGCCATCAGCCGAGGTGCCGCGTCCGATCCGCCAAAGGCAAGTCTGCTGTCGGGACAATAGAACCACCGGATTGGTCCTGCTTCATGAAGCTGCAAACCGGCTGAAACACTGGGGTTTCGCCTGCGCCGCTGGGGCATGCCATCTCGTAAACTGCTTATGCTCAATGGAGGGCCGCTTCCGCCGATAGGGCTCGGGCAGTTGGTGCCACGTAGCGCATTTACCCCGTTGACGAAGAGGAGCGCGTTTCGGTACCAATTGGGTATTAGGATAGAGAGTGCCAGAAGCAATAACTGTGCTCTCATGGTGAGATCGCCCAGCGACATTACCACATGAGCATAGATACTTCAAATTCCAAGGTTAGGATGGAACAACAGCCATGGCGGCTAAAAAGACACAAATGACCGAAGACCACAAGCAGGCCCTGGCAGTAGGCCGGGCCGAAGGCCGTCTCGTGAGGGCCTATCTCGAAGCGCTGGAATCGAGCCGACCCAAGCGCGGTCGCAAGCGCACCAAGGACTCCATCTCCCGCCGCCTGGAGCGCATCGACGAAGAGCTGGAAACGGCAGATCCGCTGAAGCGGCTGCAACTGACCCAGGAGCGGCTCGACCTCTCCGAGGAGCTGGAGCAGATGGACAGCGGCGTCGACCTGGCCAGGCTCGAGGCCGATTTCGCCAGGGTGGCCAAGGGCTACGCCGAGCGAAAAGGCATCACCTATGCGGCGTTCCGCCAGATCGGGGTCCCTGCTGCGGTCCTGAAGAAGGCCGGTATCAGCCGAGCGGCCTGACCGCCGCCGACGAGCATCACCATCGAGCTCTACCGGGGGTCAGGCATCGTCCATCAGGAGATGTCCGAGCCCCGGTAGACGTTTTCCTGCCGGCCCGTCCGCACCGCCGCCACCCGCTGGCAGAACCGATCGACCTGGGAGCCGACCGTTCCCAGCAGCTCGTCAGGATCGGCCATCAACTGTTGCAGTTCGGATTCCGATCCGGGAAATCGCTTCTCATGTCCGAGCTTGGCCAACAATGTCGAGCCGACACCTCGGCGGAGGTCGAGCGCGGCCTCCACTGCATGGCCCTTGATGAGCTCGTGGGCCTCCTCCCGACCGAGGCCGTTGCGGACGCCGTGGATGAGCAGCTTTGTCGTAGCGAGGAACGGGAGATACCGCTCGAGCTCTGCATCGATCACCTCGGGGAAGATGCCGAAGTCCCGCAGCACGGCAAAGGTGGTCTCGTACAATCCATCGATGGCGAAGAAGGCGTCTGGCAGCACGACGCGGCGGACCACCGAGCAGGAAACATCCCCCTCATTCCACTGGTCTCCAGCCAGCCCGGCAGCCATCGTGAGGTGGCCACGGAGGACGGTGAACAGCCCATTGATCCGCTCGCAGGATCGGGTATTCATCTTGTGGGGCATGGCGGACGAGCCCACCTGTCCCGGCTTGAACCCCTCGGTGGCCAGCTCGTGACCGGCCATCAGCCTGATCGACAGCGCGAGATTCGCCGGCGCCGAACCGAGCTGCACCAGTGTCGAGACCACGTCGAGGTCGCGGGATCGGGGATAGACCTGGCCGACCGCGCCCAGGACGCGGGGCACGCCGAGATGCGCAGCCACCAGTTGCTCCAGTTCGTCGACTCGCTCGACCGACCCGAGCAGATCCAACTGATCCTGTTGCGAACCGACCGGACCCTTTATCCCCCGTATCGCGAACGAGTCCTGCACGCCGACCAGCCGGTCGTGAGCTGCCAGGAGCTCCTCGCCGACCTGGGCGAAGCGCTTGCCGATCGTGGTCGGTTGGGCCGGCACATTGTGGGTTCGACCGACGACGGCCCTCGAGCTGTAGGCAGCAGCCAATTCGGCCAGTATGGCCAGGAGTGAGACGGTCCGGCTCTCGACGAGCTCGAGGGCCCGCCAGGTCAGCAGCTGCTCCACGTTCTCGGTGACATCGCGACTCGTCAGCCCCTTGTGCACGTCCTGCCGGCCAGCCAGATCGCTGAACTCGTCGAGCCTCGCCTTCACATCGTGCTTCAGCTCACGGTCTCGCTTGTCGATGGAGTCGAGATCCACCTGGTCGATGACCGCCTCGTAGTCGACGACCGCGTCGGGGTCGATGTCGAGGCCGAGCTGGCGCTGAGCCTCGAGCACGGCCACCCAGAAGCGACGCTCCAGCACCACCCGGCTCCGGCGATCGAAGATGGCGGTCATCTCGGGACTGGCGTAGCGATCGGCGAGTATGTTGGGAATGGCCATCCGGTGATTCACTCCGTCTGCTCTGGGCCCCGGGCCTTCGGCCGGCCCCTGCCAACGTTAGGTGGTTTCACCCCGCAGTCCGCACCTCCAGCTCCTGAAGCGCCTCCGTGGGTGGGTGCGGCGCTCGCTTCGCCAGGATCGGATCCCGGCTCTACGAGCCGGAAGTGCAACGCTGCTTCTTCTGGTCGGCGCCCCTACCGGCGCACCTCCTAAAGCGCCTCCGATGGCCCGTCGATGCCTTCTTGTACTGCTCGTACTGCAGAAGGTACCGATGAACGGTCGTTGCGCAATCGATCCCTTTGACCAGGCAGTCGATGTCTGCGACATGTGCTTCGGGGAGTTCTGCGTCGACTGCCTGGTCGAGACGAAGCGTCGCAAGCACCCGATCTGCAAGGGCTGCGCAGTGATCGCTGCCGGCGTTCGCGCCAAGTCGAAGCCTGTGATGCGAGGATCGAAGAAGACGGCGAAGGAGCGGCGCAAGGCGCTGCGATCGGCCCCGATCGAGGAGCGGTTCCAGTTCTTCGACGTCGAACGAGAGCTCGACGAACCGGCGCCGACCGAACCGGTGCTCGATGAACCGGCGTCGGCCGAACCGGAGCTCGACGAACGGGGTCCCGTGGACGCCGAGCTCGCAGCAGCCGGGACCCGCACCGCAAAGCTCGGCGACGAGGTGGGCGCAGCCGAGCTCGACGGATCGTCTCAGCCCAGCGACGACGACCAGCGCGTACCCGCCGGCGGTGTCCCGGCGGTGACCTCGGCCATCGATCAGCTGGACTTCATTCGCGAGCAGAGCCGGGACGAGTCACCGGACGCCGAGGAAGGCTCGACCACGGCGCGGCCGTCTGCGAACATGTCGCTCGCCGACCGCTTGGCGGCCATCGGCTACCCATCGGTCGGGGACCGGACGGGCGCCGGCCCCGTGTCCGCCGTCGAAGAGTCGGTGACGTTCCGCAAGCCGCGACCCTTCGTCCAGCCCGACCCGGCCACCGATGTCGTCGCCCACCGGCCGGACGAGGCGCCGCCCGACGTGCAACCGTCGCCGCGACCGGCTGCCGTGTCGGCACCGAGGGCTCCCGAACCGACCGCTCGCGAACCGAGTGGTCCGGTCTCGACCGATGCAGGACTGCCTCGCCGCCGTGGCACGACCAAGCGCTCGTCTGGCTACGACCAGCCGGCCCGGACCCGACCGAACCCGCGCTGACCGCCGGCGAGACGACGTCAGCTGGTGAGGTTGAGGAACTGGCTCCGGCCCGGCCCGGTGGAGACCATGCTGACCGGCACCCCGACCTGCTGTTCGATCAGCTCCAGGTAGGCGTGGGCCTCGGACGGCAGATGCCTCGGCTCGGTGGCCGCCGTGAGGTCGGCCCTCCAGCCAGGCAGCTCCTCGTAGATCGGCACCGCCCGGTGGACATCGGACTGGTGATACGGCAGCTTCTCGGTCCGGACCCCGTCGATCTCGTACGCGACGCAGACCTTGACCGTGTCGAACGTGTCGAGCACGTCGAGCTTCGTGATCGCGAGCTCGGTCAGGCTGTTGAGCCGCACCGCGTGGCGCAGCATGACCGCGTCGAACCAGCCCGGTCGACGACGGCGGCCGGTGTTGGTGCCGAACTCCCGGCCGATGTCGACGAGGCGATCACCGTCCGCGTCGAACAGCTCGGTGGGGAAGGGCCCGGCCCCGACCCGGGTCACGTAGGCCTTGGCGATGCCGATCACCCGGTCGATGTGGCGCGGACCGACACCGGCCCCCGTGCAGGCCCCACCGGCCGTCGGGTTGCTGGAGGTGACGAACGGGTAGGTGCCGTGGTCGAGATCGAGAAAGGTGGCCTGGGCCCCCTCGAGCAGCACGTGCTGGCCGGCCTCCAACGCGTCGTGGATCAGATCCGCGGTGTCTGCGATGTGCGGCGCCAGCGGTTCGAGGCACTCCGAGAGCACCTTGTCCGCCAGGGCGTCGGGATCGACCGGGAGCCGGTTGAAGATCTTGGTCAGCACCTTGTTGTGGTGGCTGAGCGTTGCCCGCAGCTTCTCCCGGAAGATCATCTCGTCGAGCAGGTCCTGGACCCGGACACCGAGCCGCATCGCCTTGTCCGCATAGGCAGGCCCGATGCCCCGCTTGGTGGTGCCGAGCTTCGACTTGCCGAGGTGCCGCTCGTGCAGGGCATCGAGCTGCTGATGGTATGGCAGGATCAGGTGGGCGTTGCCCGAGACCCTGAGCCGGCTGCAGTCGATGCCCCGTCGGGACAGCATGTCGATCTCGGCGAGCAGGACGAACGGGTCGACGACGACGCCGTTGCCGATCACTGGCACGATGTGGTCGTACAGCGCACCGCTGGGGACCAGCTGCAGCGCGAACGTCTCGCCGTCGACGACCAGCGTGTGGCCGGCGTTGTGACCGCCCTGATAGCGGACCACCATCGACATCTCCTTGGCCAGGAGATCGGTGAACTTCCCCTTGCCCTCGTCGCCCCATTGCGTTCCGACCACGATGGTTGCTGGCACCCTTGGATCTTACCCCCGGACGCGAAGCCACCGACCTCGTGGAGGCCGGTGGTTCGGGGATGCGCTGGCTGGGTCAGTCCGTCGTGAAGGTGAACGACTCGTCTGCGACGCCGACCGTGACCTTGGACCCGTCGTCGATGTCTCCATCGAGGATCAACAGTGCCAGCTCGTCGGCGATCTCCTTCTGGATCACCCGCTTCAGAGGACGGGCGCCGAAGGCGGGGTCGTAGCCGATCTTGGCCAGGAGCTGCTTGGCCTCGTCGCTGACGTCGAGCGTGATGCGCCGATCGGCCACGCGGTTGGCCAGGGCGGCCAGCTGGATGTCGACGATGGCCACCAGGTCGTCCCGGGTCAGCGCCGTGAACCGCACGATGTCGTCGACGCGGTTGATGAACTCCGGCCGGAAGAAGTCCTTCGGATCGCCGGGGAGGTTCGAGGTCATGATCAACACCACATTGGTGAAATCGACCGTGCGACCCTGACCGTCGGTCAACCGACCGTCGTCCATGAGCTGCAGCAGCACGTTGAACACGTCGCCGTGGGCCTTCTCCACCTCATCGAGCAGCACCACCGCATACGGTCGGCGGCGGATCGCCTCGGTCAGCTGACCACCCTGGTCGTAGCCGACATACCCCGGCGGGGCGCCGATGAGCCGGCTGACGGTGTGCTTCTCCATGTACTCCGACATGTCGATGCGGACCATGGCCCGCTCGTCGTCGAACAGGAAGTCGGCCAGGGTCCTGGCCAGCTCGGTCTTGCCGACGCCGGTGGGGCCGAGGAACAGGAAGCTCCCGATCGGCCGATTGGCGTCCGACAGCCCGGCTCTGCTCCGTCGGATGGCCGACGCGACCGCCGACACCGCCTCGTCCTGACCGACGACGCGGCGATGGAGCTCGCTCTCCAGTCGCAGGAGCTTTCGGGCCTCGCCCTCCATCAGCCGACTCACCGGCACCCCGGTCCAGCGGCTGACCACCTCGGCGATGTCCTCCTCGTCGACCTCTTCCTTGAGCATGGTCTTCTCGGCCTGCAGCTCGGCCAGGGCGGCCGAAGCGGCCTCGATCTGCTTCTCGATCTCCGGCAGCTGGCCGTAGCGGATCTCGGCCGCCTTCTCGAGGTCGGCCTCACGATCGAGTTGCCGGCGCAGGTTGTCCTCCTGCTCCTTCAGCGAGCGGATCTCCTCGATGGCCTCCTTCTCGTTCTGCCAGTGGGCCTGCATGGCCGACCGCTGCTCGGACAGGTCGGCCAGTTCGGACTCGAGCTCGGCCAGGCGCTCCTTCGACTGGTCGTCCGACTCCTTGCCCAACGCCACCTGTTCCATCTCGAGCTGTCGTATCCGTCGCTCGACGACGTCGATCTCGGTCGGCAGCGAGTCGATCTCGATCCGTAGCTTCGAGGCCGCCTCGTCCATGAGGTCGATCGCCTTGTCCGGCAGGAACCGGCCGGTGACGTACCGATCGGACAGCGTGGCGGCGGCCACAAGCGCCGAGTCCTGGATGCGGACGCCGTGATGAACCTCGTAGCGCTCCTTGAGACCCCGCAGGATGGCGATCGAGTCCTCGACCGTCGGCTCCCCGACCAGCACCTGCTGGAAGCGGCGCTCCAGGGCAGCGTCCTTCTCGACGTACTTGCGGTACTCGTCGAGGGTGGTGGCCCCGACCATGCGCAGCTCGCCCCTGGCCAGCATCGGCTTCAGCATGTTGGACGCGTCCATGGCGGAGTCGCCACCGGCCCCGGTGCCGACGACGGTGTGCATCTCGTCGATGAACGTGATGACCTCGCCCTCTGCGTCGGTGATCTCCTTGAGCACGGCCTTCAACCGCTCCTCGAACTCGCCCCGGAACTTGGCACCGGCCAGCATGGCCGAGATGTCGAGGGCGATGAGGCGGCGGTTGCGCAGGCTCTCGGGCACGTCGCCCTCCACGATCCGCTGGGCCAGTCCCTCCACGATCGCGGTCTTGCCGACCCCGGGCTCGCCGATCAGAACCGGGTTGTTCTTGGTCCGGCGGCTGAGCACCTGGACCACCCGGCGGATCTCGTTGTCCCGGCCGATGACCGGATCGAGCCTGCCCGTTCTGGCGTCCTCGGTCAGGTCCCGACCGTACTTGTCCAAGGCCTGGAACTGATCTTCCGGGTTCTGGCTGGTGACCCGATGGGAGCCACGGACCTCCTGCAGGGCGGCCAGGAGCTCCTGGCGCGACACATCGATCCTGGCGGCAGTGGCGCCGCCGGGATCGGGGTTGGCGAGTCCGAGCAGCAGGTGCTCGGTCGACAGGTAGTCGTCGCCCAGCTCGGCCCGGACGGCGTCGGCGTCGTTGATGACCCGGTTCGTCTGGCGGGACAGCCGGGGCTCGGTGCCGTAGGCCTTCGGCAGCGCGGCCAGCGCCTTCTCGGTCTCGGCCCTGAGCTGGGCCGGTTGCCGCTCCACCTTGGTCAGGAGGGGCAGGACCACGCCTTCGGGCTGGCTCAGCAGCGCCATGAGCAGGTGGTCAGGGGTGACCTCGGGATGCGACTCGGCGCCAGCCCGCTCGAGCGCGCTCGCCACTGCCTCCTGGGTCTTGATCGTCCATTTGTTGGGGTCAACTGCCATCGGCCCATTCTATCGCCTGGCATCAACTTGACAACGAATGTATCAAGTCTTCTACTGCGAATGTTTCTAACCTCCGGCTTCCCTCCCACGTCGGTCCATGCCACGCTGAGTGGGTGGATCACCGCGTGGGGGTGCCGGCCGCCGTCCGGAGCAAGGCCGTGGCGGCGGGAGCCGGCTGGTGGCTCGACGAGCTGCCGGCGCTGCTCGACGAGCTGGCGGCCCGCTGGGCGATGAGTATCGGCCCGGCCTACTCCGAGGGCACCGAGGCCTACGTGGCCGAGGCGCTGACCGCGGACGGCCGACCGGCGGTGCTGAAGGTGGTCGTACCCGGTCCCGATCCGGGCGCGAGACACGAGGCGACCGTGCTGCAACTGGCGGCCGGGGAAGCCTGCGCCGAGCTCTTCGACCACGATCTCGACCGCGCCGCCCTGTTGATGGAGCGGCTCGGACCATCCCTGTTCCGACTGGGGCTGCCGATCGGCGAGCGGCACAGGATCCTGTGCGACCTCGCCACCCGGTTGTGGCGCCCGGCCCCCGACTGCGGGCTCCCCACCGGGGCCGACAAGGCGGCCTGGCTGATCGATCGGATCCAGACATGGTGGACCGAGCTCGACCGGCCCTGCTCGGCCAGGGCGGTCGCCCATGCGGTGGCCTGCGCCGGCCGGCGGCAGGGGGCCCATGACGACGAGCGAGCGGTGCTGGTCCATGGCGACATCCACGAGTGGAACGCACTGCGAGCCGGCAAGGGCTTCAAGCTCATCGACGCCGACGGGCTCCTGGCCGAGCCGGCCTACGACCTCGGGATCATGATGCGGGAGGACCCGGTGGAGCTGCTGGCCGGCGACCCGCTCGACCGGGCCCGGTGGCTGGCCGATCGGTGCGGGCTCGACGCGACCGCCATCTGGGAGTGGGGGGTGGCGGAGCGGGTCTCCACCGGCCTGTTGGCCACGGCCATCGATCTCCAGCCGATCGGACGGGAGATGCTGGAGGTGGCCGATCGGCTGGCCCTCAGTTGGCGCGACGGTTGACCAGGAACCCCGGTCCCACCTTCGGCGGGTGGGCGGCCAGCGCGTCCTCGTTCGGCTCGGTGCCCCACCCCGGTGTGGTCGGCAGGATCAGGTGGCCGTCCTCGAACCGGGGGGCCACGGTGAAGAGGTCGTCGTCCCAGGGCAGGCGGTCGATGTCGGTCTCCATGATCCGCAGGTTGGGCACTGCGGCCGCGAAGTGGGCGCTCATCATCGTCGACAGGTGACCGTAGAAGTTGTGGGGGGCCACATGGACCTCGTTGGCGTTCGCCGACGCAGCGATCTTCATCGACTGCCAGGTGCCGTTCCACACCGCGTCGACGATGGCGACGTCGACCGCCTGCGACCGGAAGTACGGCAGGAACCGGGGCAGGCCGATCAGCGTCTCGAGCGAGGCCACCTGGGTGTGGCTGTGGTCCCGGATGTAGCGCAGGGCGTCGGGGCTGTCGTTGTCGTACTCGAGCCAGAACAGATCGAAGTCCGCCAGCATGCGCAGGATCTCCAGCACCCCGGCGGTCCTGAGGTTGAAGTTGAGGTCCAAGAGGATGCCCATGTCGGGTCCGGCCCCCTCCCGGAACGCCGCCAGCACGTCGTGTATGCCTCGCAGGACGAACGGCTCGGCGTTGAGGCCGGGGCTCCACGGCCGACCGAAGCCGGGGGCCCAGGATCGGAGCGCTCCCTGCCAGTCGGTGAAGATGTTGGTCTTGAGCGCGGTGAATCCCGCGTCCCGGACCTCCTCCCCCAGCGCCCGGACCCCTGCCAGGTCGGTGATCCGTTTGCCGTAGAACATGTGGTAGGCGATGCGCCAGGTTCCGCAATGGGACCAGTAGACCCGGATCCTGTCCCGCTGCTTGCCGCCGAGCAACACGTAGACCGGCACGCCGAGCGCCTTGGCCTTGGCGTCGAGCAGGGCGTTCTCGATCGCCCCGAGCCCCTGGCCGACCACCGAGCCGGCCCCCGGCCGGGTTGCGGCGAACAGCTCGGTGTGGATGCGGTCGTGATGATGGACCGACTGTCCGATGAGCCGTCCGGCCAGTGCCTCGATCACGGTGCTGACGCCGGGCGAGCCGAAGCCCTCGTCGAACTCGCTCCACCCGACGACGCCCTCGTCGGTGCTGATCTTGCAGAAGTGGTAGTTACGCCAGCCGGCGTCGCAGTGGAGGGTCTCCACGGCGGTGACCTTCACCGACTGGTCGTCATCGCTCGTCTCTGCTGGTGCCATACCGGCAACCTAGCCTCGATCTTGCATAGCGAGCCCACGGCCTGGTCCTTCACGGTTGCTGGGTCGACGAGAGGTCAGGCCGCTCAGCAGGGCAGACGCTTCCCGACGAACGATCCGGGCCAGGAGCTCTGCCGGGTGGCTATGCGGGCATCAGGTCCCTGTTGAGGGGGCTCGGCTCCGGGACCTCCCAGTCGTCCGGCATGGCCGAGAAGTCGAAGAACGGGGCCTCATCGCCGGCCTCGACTGCCTCCTCGATCTGATCGTAGAAGCCCTTGCCGGTCTCCTCCGCGAACGTGATGGCCACGTCGGCCTCCGCCGAGCCGACCTCGGGCCGCTGCACGTACTCCGGGAACGCCGCCTCCGCCGGGTCACCCGCTGCGTAGCCCCTGGCGAACATCTGCTTGAGGACGCCGAACCCGTCGTTGCGGACCAGGGTCTCGCCGCGCGGCGTACCGCCCATGGCTTTGATCCGCTCGGTGAAGGCGTCGAGGTCGTAGGTGTCGTAGGCGATGTGCTGGCACGAGTGGTCGCCGTGGGCCTCGACGAACTTGGTCACCTGTGACTTCTTGGCCCGATCGATGCCCTCGATCAGCGCCACGCCGAACTGGCCGAAGTCGATGCACCAGATCTTCATGCTGGAGTCGGGATCGTCTGGCCGGACGTCGTCGATGCGGTTGATCAGCCGCCCACCCTCGACCTCGATGTGGAACCACGCCCACTTCTCGATCGTGCCCTCAGCGCAGGCGTAGGTGACGTGATCGACCTTCTTCAAGTGGCTCATGTCCAGACCTCCTCGTGACGTGTCTCCGTCCACCACACCATCAGATGGAGCAGATCGAGACAACGCGGGTTGTCAGATCGCCCTCATATGTCACAGGTATCTGTCATACTGCCCAAATGGGAGCAGCGTGTCCATGGTCGAACTGAGCGCTCTGCCACCCGCCCTCGACGACACCGACCGGGCCCTGATCCGACTGCTCCGCCAGCATCCCCGCATCAGCGTCGCCGAGCTGGCCCGGCGAGCCGGCATCGCCAGGAACACGGTCCAGCTCAGGCTCCAGCGGCTTGCCGAACGGGCGATCGTCACGGGCTACGGACCCGATGTCGAGCGGCGGGCCGCCGGCTATCAGGTGTTGGCCTTCGTGACCCTCACGATCAGCCAGGGCGCCCACGACAGCACCGTGGCCGACCTCAGCGGGATACCCGAGGTGCTGGAGATCCACACCATCACCGGCCAGGGCGACCTGCTGCTCAAGGTCGTGGCCGGCACGAACGACCACCTGCACCGGGTGGTCCAGCACATCGCCAGCATCGACCACGTCCGCCGGACAGAGACCCAGCTCGCCCTCGACACCCCCCTGTACCGCACCGTGGCCGATCTGATCGCCACCATCGACTGAGCGCCGATCGGACCCTCAGGCGGAGTCGGCCACCGGCCGGAGCCGGCGGGGCTTGGGCGCCCGGGTGGCGAAGATGCCCGTCAGCTTGGGTGAACGTATCGCTCCCTGCATGCTGGCTCCTCGCAGGTCGGCGACGGACAGATTCAACCAGCAGAGGTCGCTGTTGCGGAGATCGGCCCACCGGAAGTCGGTGCCGGCGAGCTCGGTCGCCTGGAGGTTGGCCCCGACTAGCTCGGCCCCCACCAGCTTGGTGGCTCGGAGGTCTGCCCCTCGGAGATCGGCCCCGCCGAGGTTGGCCCGGGTGAGATCGGCGCCGGTGAGGTCGGCCGAGCGGAGGTCACACCCCCGGAGGTCGGCGTGGTCGGCGCTGGCCCTCGCCAGATCGGCGCCCCACAGGTTGGCCGCCGACAGATCAGCCCGTCGCAGATCGGCACCGCAGAGGCTCGCCCGCTCCAGGTTGACCGAGCGGAGGTCCGCCTGCCGGAGATCTGCGCCATCGAGCTGGGCACCCCAGAGGTTGGCGCTCTCGGCTCGCGCCTCGGCCAGCTTGACTCCCCACAGGTTCATGCCGGACAGCACCGCGTTGGAGAGATCGCACCCCCGTAGGTCGGCGTTGTTGAGGTTGCAGTCCCGCAGGTCGTACCAGGCGAGATCGCCGAGGCGGTGGAACGCCTTGAGCTCCAGGTCGGTCATCGGGGTGAGGCGACGATCACGGCCGTCGATCGAGAAGTGGCGGAACAGCTTCTCGGCCGCCCACAGGTGGCTCAGCACGACCTCCGGCGGCTCGTCGAGGATGTCGGCCGCATCGATCGGATCGATCGGGTCGCCGCCGTCGAGTCCGAAGCAGAGACGGACCACCTGGGCGGTGTCGGGGGCCATGCCGTTGACGACTTCCCGAACGTGATCGGCGAGCTCGCTCTTCGTGACCGCCTCGTCGCTGGTCTCGCCGTCCCAGGCGAGCCACATCCAGTCGACCTCGGCCACGGTGCCATCGCCGTCGTGCTCGATCAGCTCGTCGAGGTTGACGACATCGGCCCCTCGGCTCAGGAACGGCCGGACCTCGGCTTTCAAGGCGCTCAGGATCCGGCGTCGCAGGAACCTGAAGTCGTGGTCGGGATCGAGGCGCGGCATGGTGGACTCGACCTCCAGGATCGCCAGCTTGGCGGCCTGTTCGAGGTCATCTGCGTCGACCCGGGGGCCAGCCAGGGCGCGGGCCTTGGCGACGGCCTCGGCGACGAACGTGTCGAGGTCATGCTGGCGCTTGGCATGGGATCTCACGGTTCTCACCTTGTCGTTGCGGGTGCGGTGCCGGGGCTCTCGTTGGCGTCGAAAAAGGGCCCGGCCCGTCCGCCACTCATTCTAGATAGCACCACCCCGATTGGTTCAAGCCATCATTGTCCGGTTCTCGACCATCGGCGCCCAGATCTGCCGGTTGCCACCTGTCGCCGACTGTCGAATCACATCCATGTAATCTATGTCGGCCAGCCAGGATCGTCGAGGACCTGGCCCGAAACCGCCGAGAATCAGGGCTCGGGACCGTGCGGGATGGCGTCGGGACCTGACAAGCCCTGTAGCACCGACCTATCGTCGGTCCGGCGAGATGGCCATCGACAGGACCAGCCGTCGATCCACAGCGAGAGGTACAACCACATGGCAGATCATGAAGTGATCGTCCCTCCGGGGCAGGAGAAGAGCTACGAGCGATTCCACTTCGCCCCGGCTGTGAAGACCGGGAACACGGTCTACGTGTCCGGCGTCATCGGGTTGGGCGCCGACGGATCGGTGCCGACCGAGGCGAGCGACGAGTTCACCAACGCCTTCGACCAGCTGTCCGCCACGCTCGAGGCGGCCGGGGCGTCGCTGGCCGACGTGGTCGAGCTGACGTCGTTCCATGTCGACATGGCCGCCACGCTGCGGGATTTCATCCGGGCCAAGGACGAGGCCGTTGCCGAGCCCTACCCGGCCTGGACGGCCATCGGCTGCACGGAGCTGGCCTTCCCCGGGGCCAGAGCCGAGGTGAAGGCGACGGCGGTCCTCACCGACCGCTGAGCTCGGGAGACCGGCGGCTCAGCGCTGGCGGAGCAGGGGCATGACCCTGGGCACGGCGACGACCAGGGCCCCGGCCACCGCGGTCACACCGGCCGACACCACCAGCATCGAGATCGGTGGCACGGACATCTCGAAGAAGTCCCGGGCGAACGGGACGACGAGCACCGCCGTGTAGAGCCCGGCCATCGACGCCGCCAAACCGACCTTCCACGCTCGCAGTGGTCGGGAGACGACCACCAGCACCACGAGCCCGATGCTCAGCAGGGTCACGGTCGCCACCGTCCTGGCCTCGTCGAGCGACGTGCCACCGTCGGCCCTGGCCACGGCGAAGGCCGCCCAGGTCGCCACCCCGGAGATGACGCCGGCCGGAATCGAGAACGAGAGGACCCGCCGGAGGAACCCGGCCCTGACCAGGCTCTCGTTCGCCGCCAGGGCCAGGAAGACACCCGGCAGACCGATGCTGAACGTGCCGATCAAGGTCAGTTGTCGGGGAAGGAAGGGGAACGGGATGCCCTGGAGCCCGACGACGGCGGTCAGCAGCACGGCATAGGCCGCCTTGGTCACGAACAGGTTGGCCACCCGCTCGATGTTGTTGATCACCCGGCGACCCTGGGCCAGGACCTCGGGCAGGGTGGCGAACCGGTTGTCGAGCAGCACGAGCTGGGCCACGCCCCGGGTTGCCGCGCTGCCGGTGCCCATGGCGATGCCCATGTCGGCGTCCTTGAGGGCGAGGACGTCGTTGACCCCGTCGCCGGTCATGGCCACCACGTGGTCTCTCGACTGCAGGGCCCCGACCATCGCCTGCTTCTGGTGGGGGGTGACCCGGCCGAACACCGTGGTCCTGTCGAGCACCTCGGCCAGGCGCTCGGTCTCCTCGGGCAGCTCCCGGGCATCGATCTTGGCCGAGGCGTTCGGGATGCCGGCCCTGGCCGCCACCGAAGCCACGGTCTCGACATTGTCACCGGAGATCACCTTGAGGATCACGCCCTGCTCGGAGAAGAACCGGAGGATCTCGTTGGCGTCCGGCCGGATCGTGTCCTCCAGCAGGATCAGCGCCACCGGCCAGCGTTGGGGCGCCAACTCATCGCCGAGCGCGGCGTCGGTGCGGGACAGCAGCAGCACCCGACGACCCTGCGAGGTGTGGCGGTCGACGGCGGCGAGAACCTGGTGGTCGTCCGGTCTGAGCAGGATGTCTGGGGCGCCGACGTAGAACGTGCCCTGCCTGGCGAACTGGGCTCCCGACCACTTCGTGGCCGAGGAGAACGGCTCGGCCGCGATGAGCTCCCAGCCGCCCGGGGGGGCGTGGGCTCGGCGGATGGCGTCCATGGTGGGGTTCGGCCGGGGATCGGCGGTGGCGAACGCCCCGAGCGTCGCGGCCACGAAGTCGGGTGTCGCATCGCCGAGCGGCTCGCTGCTGGCGAACGAGATCTCGCCGGTGGTGATGGTCCCCGTCTTGTCGAGACACAATACGTCGACCCTGGCGAGCAGCTCGACCGTGGCCAGCTCCTTGGCCAGTGCCCTGCTCCTGGTCAGGGAGAGGACGCCGGCCACGAAGGCCAGGCTGGTCAGCAGCACGAGCCCGTCGGGCACCATCGCGACAGCTGCGGCCACGGTGCCCTGCAGGGCTCGCTGCCAGGTCGGCTCGGCGTCGAGGAGGGACAGGAGCAGCAGGAAGCTGGCCGGGGGGATCACCACCACGAGGACCTTGAGGATGGCGTTGATGCCCCGACGCAGCTCGGAGTTGACCAGGCTGAACCGCTTCGCCTCGTTGGCCAGGCTGTTGGCGTACGACTCGTTGCCGACCCTGGTGGCCCGGTACCGACCGGTACCGGCGACCACGAAGCTGCCGCTGCGGACCTCGTCGCCGGCCTCCTTGTCGACCGGTTCCGACTCGCCGGTCAGGAGCGACTCGTCGGCCTGGAGGCCGCTGCATCGCAGCACCGTGCCGTCGACCACGATCTGATCCCCGGGTCCGACATCGAGGACGTCGTCGGCAACGACCTCCTGAACGTCGATCTCGACCACCTGGCCCTGGCGGACGACCCGGGCCACCGGGGCGTTCAGGACCTCCAGGCGGCGCAGCTCCCGCCTGGCCTTCACCTCCTGCCAGACGCCGATCACCGAGTTGCTGATCACCACGCCCACGAACAGGCCGTCCTGCCAGAAGCCGGCCACCAGGATCAAGGCGAACAGCACCAGCATGATGCCGTTGACCGGGGTGAGGACATTGGCCCTGACGACATTGATCAGCGATCGCTCGGTGCCTCGCTTGACCCGGTTGACCTGTCCAGCCCGGACCCTCGCCGCGACCTCTGCCGGGGTGAGGCCGATCTCGACATCGGCCGAGACGTCGACCAGCCCGCTCACGGTGAACCGATGGTCGCGATGTCCATCACCTGAGGCTAATCCCGTCCCCACCGTGCTCGGCACGCGATCGGAGCCGGCCCGGCCGACTATCCTTGCGCCATGACGACTTCCGAGCGACCCGGTACCGCTGCCGCCGGGCGGGAGCCCGCCGGGGCCCCGAGATACGTCGTCGGCGTCGACGGGTCCGAGCCATCGATCGAGGCCCTCCGCTGGGCGCTGGCCCATGCGGCCATGACCGGGGCCGAGGTGGTTGCGGTCGCGATGTGGCACTTCCCCCCGGTGGGCCTGGAGCGGCCGTCGCTCAGCAGGAAGCTCCACGCCGAGGCCGAGACCATGGTCGAGCGCGCCGTCGCCGAGGCCGTCGCCGACTCACACGGTCTCGTGTCGGTGTCCACGGAGGTCTACCAATACCCGGCTGCCGAGCGGCTGATCGACATGAGCGAGCACGCCGACCTGGTGGTGGTCGGGCGCCGCTCACGGCATGCGCTCGGCCCCCTCGGGTCGGTCAGCGAGCGGGTGGCGACCCACGCCCACTGCCCGGTGGTCGTCATCCCCGCCGGCGCGTCCGGCTGAGCGGCACCCCGGCCAGCGGCCCGGTCCGGCCGGAGCCGAGCCGTCGGCTCAGTCCGAGCCCCTGGCCCTGCGCCGGTACACGGTCAGGCTCTGCTGCACCGGCACGAGCTCGCTGCGATGCTGGCGATGGGCCTCGGCCACCGCCGCCTTGGTCTCGGCCTCGAGCCGGTCGAGCTCGGCCTGGAGATCGGCCAACTCGGCTTCGAGCTCCAGTACCCGCTTGACCCCGGCCAGGTTCAGCCCGGCCTCGGTGAGCTTCTGGATGCGCAGCAGGTGGGCGATGTCGGCCTCGCTGTACCGGCGGCTGCCGCCGGTGGTCCTGGCCGGCCTGACCAGGCCCTTCCGCTCGTATATCCGCAGCGTCTGGGGATGGCATCCGGCCAGCTCGGCCGCCACCGAGATGACGTAGACCGCCCTGGCCGTGTCACGCACGGCTTCTCGGCCGGTCCCTCGGCCCTTGCGCTGGTTTTCGGATCGATCACTCATCGGTGCGCTTCCTCCTCCCAGCGCACGCCCCTGCCCTACCGCACACCGAGGAGGTGCTGGCGGGGCGAGACGTCGGTCGCAGCGGCCAGCGCCTCGACCGCACTGCGCTGCTCGTCGCTCAGGTTCGATGGCACGTCGACGATCACGGTGACGAGGAGGTCGCCGGCCTGCTTGGCCGACTTGACCCCTTTGCCCTTCACCCGGAACGTCTTGCCGGTCGGGGTCGCGGCGGGGATCTTGAGGGTGACGGTCGATCCGTCGAGGGTGGGCACCTTCACGTTCGCGCCGAGGGTGGCCTCGGCGAACGTGATGGGCACCTCGATGGTCAAGTTGTTTCCCGATCGTCCGAACAAGCTGTGGGTCCCTACTCTGACGATGACATACAGGTCACCGGCTGGTCCATTGTTGCGACCGGGAGCGCCCCGGCCCTTGAGGCGGATCCGTTGGCCGTCCTTCACGCCGGCCGGGATGCGGACCTTGACCTGTCTCGGCTTGCGCTCGATGCCACTCCCCCGACAGGTCGAACAGGGGGTGGTCACCACCCGGCCCCGGCCGGAGCAGCGAGGGCAGGGCTGGCTCAACGAGAAGAAGCCCTGGTCATCGTCGAGCACCCCTCTGCCGCCGCACTGGGGGCAGATCTCGGGGGCGGTGCCAGGGGCGGCGCCCGATCCCCTGCACGTGCCACAGGCTGCGTCGGAGGTGAGGTGGACCGAGGTGGTGACACCGTTCACCGCGTCGTCGAAGCTCAGGTTCAGCTCCGCCTCGAGATCGTCACCCTTGCGGGGGCCGGTTCCCGGTCCCGGTCCGTTGCGGCGGCCACCGAAGAGGTCACCGAGGATGTCGGACAGGTTGCCGGTGTCGAACGAGAAGCCGCCGGCGCCCGGCCCGCCGGCGCCGAAGGGGTTGCCGGCGAAGCCGCCGGTGGCCCCGTACTTGCGGAGCTGGTCGTACTCTTCCCGTCGCTCGGCATCGCTGAGCACGTCGTAGGCCTCGGAGACCTCCTTGAACTTCTCCTCGGCAGACGTATCGTTGGGGTTGGCGTCCGGGTGGTAGGTGCGGGCCAGCTTGCGGTAGGCCTTCGTCAGGTCCTTCTCGGTGACGTCCTCGGGAACGCCGAGGATCTTGTAGAAGTCCTTCTCTAACCAATCGTGTTGGGGCATGCGGGCACCACCCCTCCTAGCCGCGGGTCCTGACCATGGCCGGGCGCAGGACGCGTCCCTTCCAGGCGTAGCCCGCTCGCATCACCTCGGCGACGACCGGACCGTCGGTGTCGTCGTCGTCCTCGTGCATCACCGCTTCGTGCACGGTCGGATCGAATGGCTCGTCGTTCGGATCGATGCGCTCCAATCCTTGCTTCTCGAGCGTTTCGAGGAAGGACGCACGCATCGGCTCGACGTCGGTTGCGCCGTTGGCCAGTGCGCCGTCGAAGGCGTCGAGAATCGGGAGCAGCTCGCCGATCAGGGAGTCGTTGGCCCGTTCCCGGGCCTCGCTCTCCCGCTTGCCGACCTGCTTCTTGTAGTTCTCGAACTCCGCCTGCAGCCGACGGGACGCATCCAGGTACTGATCTCGCTCGACGGTCACGCGCTCCAGATCGATCACCAGATCCTCCACGGAGATCTCGGAACCGGTCGGCCCGGACCCGGTCGGCCCGGCATCGGACCCGGTCGGCCCGGCATCGGACCCGGACCCGGTCGGCCCGGATTCCTGCTCCGAGCCGGCGCCGCCAGCCGGCGGGTCTCCCGGATCGCCGACCGGGTCGTCGCCCCGATCGTCGACCGGCTCACGCTCGGCATCGCGCTCTGCACCGGGCTCGGCATCGAGCTGTGCACCGGGCTCAGCATCGAGCTGTGCATCGGGCTCGGCATCGAGCTGTGCATCGCGCTCGGCATCGGGCTGTGCATCGGGCTCGTCCGGCATGCCGTCGACGACGGCCTTGGCCCACCGGTCGGCACCACCGACCGTCTCGGCCGAGGGAGTCGATTCGCCGCTCTCGTCGACCGCCGGCTCCGTCGGTCTCGCGGTCACGCAGCATCACCATCTTGCTCGTCGTCCTCCACGATCTCGGCGTCGACGACCTCGTCGTCGTCGGGGGCGTCGGCCGGGCCGGCACCACCGCCGGGTCCGTCCGAGGCCGCCGCCTGCTCGTAGAGCTTGGTGGACACGGTCTGGCTGGCCTTCATCAGCTTCTCGGTGGAGTCCTTGATGGCCTCGACATCGGTGCCGTCGAGGGCCGCCTTGGCCTCGGTCAGGGCGTCGGTGACCGCCGACTTCTCGTCGTCGGGGATCTTGTCGCCCTGGTCGGCCAGCAGCTTCTCGGTCTGGTAGACGAGCGAGTCCGCAGAGTTGCGGATGTCGGCCTCCTCCTTGCGCTTGCGGTCGTCCTCGGCGTGGACCTCGGCGTCCTTGATCATCTGCTCGATGTCCTCGTCGCTGAGGGTGGACTGACCGGTGATGGTGATCGACTGCTCCTTGCCGGTGCCTCGATCCTGGGCCGACACGTGCACGATGCCGTTGGCGTCGATGTCGAACGTGACCTCGATCTGGGGCACGCCACGGGGGGCGGGGGGCAGATCGACGAGATGGAACTTGCCGAGGGTCTTGTTGTAGTCGGCCATCTCCCGCTCGCCCTGGAGCACGTGGATCTCCACCTGGGGCTGGTTGTCGTCGGCGGTGGAGAACGTCTCGGTCCGCCTGGTGGGGATGGTGGTGTTGCGCTCGATCAGCTTGTGCATGACCCGGCCCTTGGTCTCGATCCCGAGCGACAGGGGGGTCACGTCGAGCAGGAGGACGTCGGTGACGTCGCCCTTGAGCACACCGGCCTGGATGGCGGCGCCGACCGCCACGACCTCGTCCGGGTTCACCGACTTGTTGGCTTCCTGGCCGGTCATCGACTCGACCAGCTCGACCACCGCCGGCATGCGGGTGGAGCCACCGACCAGCACGACGTGGTCGATCTCGGCCTGCTTGAGGCCGGCATCGGACAGGGCGGTCTCGACCGGGCCCTTGACCCTGGCCAGCAGATCGGTGGTCATGTCCTCGAACTTGGCCCTGGTGAGGCTCAGCTCGAGGTGGAGGGGGCCGGCGTCGGTGGCGGTCACGAACGGGAGGTTGATGTTGGTCGACGCCACCTGGGAGAGCTCGATCTTCGCCTTCTCGGCGGCCTCCTTCAGGCGTTGAGCCGCCATCTTGTCGGCGGAGAGGTCGACACCGTGGGCGTTCTTGAACTCCTTGACCATCCAGTCGATGATCGCTTGGTCCCAGTCGTCACCGCCGAGCTCGGTGTCTCCGGAGGTGCTCTTGACCTCGAACACGCCCTCCCCGATCTCCAGGATCGAGACGTCGAACGTGCCACCACCGAGGTCGAAGACCAGGACGGTCTGATCGCTGGCGTCGTCCTTGTCGAGGCCGTAGGCCAGTGCGGCCGCAGTGGGCTCGTTGATGATTCGCAGCACCTCGAGCCCGGCTATCGCGCCGGCCTCCTTGGTGGCGGTCCGCTGGGCATCGTCGAAGTGGGCGGGAACGGTGATCACGGCCTGCGTGACGGTGTCGCCGAGGTAGGCCTCGGCGTCCCGCTTGAGCTTCTGCAGGATCCGGGCCGAGATCTCCTGGGCGGTGTAGGTCTTGCCGTCGATATCGGTGTTCCACTTCGTGCCCATGTGCCGCTTCACCGAGCGGATGGTGCGATCGGGGTTCGTGATGGCCTGACGCTTGGCGACCTCGCCCACCATCACCTCGCCGTCGTCCTTGCCGAACGCGACCACCGAGGGGGTGGTGCGGGAGCCTTCAGCGTTGGGGATCACCAGTGGATCGCCGGCTTCAAGCACGGCCACCACCGAGTTCGTCGTTCCGAGGTCGATACCAACGGCCTTTGCCATATCTTGCGCACTCCTGTTGCTAAGTCATCCGGGGTGGATGGCTGCGATTGCGGGCTTGCATCGATGCTGGTTCCCGCCCGAGGGCTGGGCACGCTCCCAGTCTACCGGTTCAGCGATCGATACTCTACATACTTGAGTCTATGACTAGCAAGTTTTCTAGTCCTAGCCAAGCGTAGTCGAGATCGGCAGAAACAGTGCGATCTTGACCCCGATTTTCGGGTCGGGGCGATTCGGCGTCCGTAGCCCGGCCCGGTTGCAGCAGGGGGGAGGTGATCACCGGCACCTACCGGGCCACGGACGCCCTGGTCATTGAGATCGCGCCGGAGCGGCCCGGATACCGGCCGATGCAGGATTTCCTCCCACCTGCCCGCGAACCACGTATCGTGAGACCCGTCCGGAGCGATCAGGGGGTGACGATGAGCCGAGCCGGGTACTGGCCATCGACGTGGCCGGTCGAGTGCGGCGGCAACCACCGGCCCAAGACCGTGGCCGGCCCCGGGCTCGACCTCGCAGCCACCGACCGACTGGTCGCCACGACCCGGCGCACCGGGCGGTGGCCGGTGATGTTCGTCCAGCGGGACGAAGGCGAGCTCTACCTGCAGGGGACCACCCAGGCCGAGGACCCGTCCGTCGCGGGCTGGGTCGAGCGGGTCGATCCGGTCACGCTGGCACCGCTGGCCAGCAGTGGTGACCTCCCGGCCGGCGATCACGAGTGGTGCGGATCGGTGGCCGTCCATCGCAACGGCGACCTGTACACCGTCAACGGCTCGTACCTCCATCGGCTCCGAGCCGACTGCTCGGTGGTCGCCGAGCTGCGCCTGCCCATCGACCATGCCCACAACGGGCTGCTGCTGCTCGGCGACGGCTCGATCGTGACGAAGGACATCCGCCTCGGCGACCGGCCGTCGACCCTGACCGTGTGCGATCCCGATCTCGCCGTCCTTGCATCGGTCGAGCTGCCGGAGGCCTCGATGGGTCGCATCGCCACCGTGCCCGTCGACCCGAACGGCTCGGGGGACGAGGTGATCTACGTGCCGGGGTCGACCCGGATCCTCCGCTACCGCTGGGACGGGTCCCTGCTGACCGAGGATCGATCGTGGCGGCCCCGCTATCGGCGGCCCGATCAGGGCGGCCTGGCATGGGACGTCACCGTGGTCGACGGCCGGGTGTGGCTCATGGACAACGGGAGCGTCGACGCGATCCAGCGGAGGTTCTCCCGCATCCCGACGTTGCGCAGCCCGTCACGGTCGGGGGGCCGGCTGCCCGACTCCACCTGGAACGAGCTGCTGCGGGCCATCTCGATCTCCGTCGACGACCCGGAGGACCGATGCGAGCTGGCGGTGACTGAGCACTCCGGCGGTTGGGTCATCGCTCCCCCACTGGTCCACCAGAACGTGCTCGTGGCATGGGACACGTGCAACAGCGGGTTGATGGCCTTCGACGTGTCCCGCCTCGACCAGCCCGAGCTGCTGTGGTTCCAGCCGTTCCGGCCCTCGATGCAACCGATCCTGTTCACCGCC
>JAHELU010000018.1:30805-36179 GCA_024644005.1 Acidimicrobiales bacterium
CTTCCGGGTCCTGTCCGACCACGAGACCAGCGACGATCTCGTCGTGCTCGATGTGCGGACCGGGCAGATGAAGGCTCGCGTCCCGACGGGGGCGACCCGGCTCAACGGCATGTTCCTCTGCCCCGGCTGGGACCGGGACGTCTACTACTGCAGCTCGGGAACCGTGGCCAGGATCAGAGCGGAATCGCTCTAGGTGTCCTGTCCGGTTGGCCGGACCGTCATCGGGATGTCTCGTGGGGGCCGTCGATCCAGCCGGTGGCCACCGACCGGCCAGCACCGTCGACGAACCGGAGCCGGAACGTCGTCGGCAGCCGGAGCGCGAACTCGAACGCGCCGAGCTCGTCAGGCGTGGCATCGGTGACCGCCGGCCCGGTGCTCGTCGGCTGCTCCAGATGGACGACGCCGTCCCCGGGCGGATCGATGTGGCCGACGATGCGGCCGCCGACGAGCTCGAACTCGATCTCCACCCCTTCGGCGGCAAAGGTCAGCATCCGGGCCCCGGCCTCGTCGCTGCGGACGCCGGCCATGGCGTCGACAGCCGAGTCGTGGACGAGTGCCGCCTCCACCGTGTCCGCCATCACGATGTCGTAGCCGACCATCACCAGCTCGACCTGGTCCTCGCCAGAGCGATCCTCACCACGGGCCACCCGGAGCTCCTCGAGCAGCTGGTCGTCGCCCTCGTACCACCGTGCGTCGCTCATCGGTCCACCGCCCGATCCGGAGCCCGGCGCGCCAGCCGGGCATGGTCCGCCGTAGGACGGCACCCCGTGAGGTGCTGCGCCGCAGCTTCGACGCTCACGTCGCCGCTCCCATCTGCCGCCGCAGCGCTTCGAGGCAACGCTGGCGGGTGGGGCCGAGCGAGCCGACCGGTCGGCCAACGAGCTCGGCGATCTCGGCATAGCTGAGCGGGGGATCGGCGGTCAGCAACGCCAGCAGCTCCCGGCAGCTCTCGCTCAGCCGACCGAAGGCCTCCCGCAGCGCAGATCGTCGCTCCTGGCCGTGCAGTCCCTCGAGCTCGTCCGGCTCGAAGGCCGTCTCCCCCCTGGCCCTGGCCTCGACCGTGACGCGGTCGGCCAGGTCGGACTGACGGGACGAGGTCCGGAACTGATCGTTCATCGCGTTCACCGCAGTGCGGTACAACCAGAATCGAACGCTCTCCGGCTTCTTGAGGGCCTTCGACGGGTCCTCGGCCACACGCCTCAGGTGACGGAAGAGCTGGAGCCACGCCTCGGCGACGGCGTCCTCGACAACGCCGTGGACCGAGGTCTTGGCCCTCACGTAGAGCAACAGGTCGCCGTGATGCCGCTCGACCAGCTCCTGCACCGCTCCCCGGTCGCCCGACACGGCGAGCTTGTAGAGCTCGCCGTCACCTTCGGTTCCACTCAGTGTGACCATCCAGCCTCCGTGCACAATCATAGGTCCCCCGCTGGATCGGGGTTTCAATGCTGGAGACATCGGTCAGCCGCGCCCGAACACGGTGAAGGTCATCGAGTCGAGTACCAGATCCCGATCGTCGTCGCGCTGCAGACGGGCAAGTGCCTCGGCGGGGCCGGATCCATCCAGCAGGTTTCGGTGGAAGGCCGCCATCAGGTCGATGGTCGACTCGCTGTCCGCGACTGGAAGGGTACTCGCGACCACGGCTGCCGTTCCGGCGGCCATCATCGCAGTGGCCAGCCCGAGCAATTCGCGGCCCGGCTCCTCAGCCGGGAGGCCGAGGTGACACGCGGAGAGGGTCACGAGCTCAGGAGGATCCCGCACGCCCTCCACCTCGTACACGCACATCCGGCCGTCGGCCACCAGCAGGTTCGACAACAGGGGGTTGTCGGTTCGGACTTCGCCGTGACAGATCAGGTGGGCGATCGATGCCGTTTCCAGGCCAGCGAGGATATGTGCCGAGCTCGCCTGCTCACCGAGCAGCTGCGTAGCGTCCGGGCGGATCCCTGTGACCGCGCGTGCTTCTCCGATGGCGTGGTCCAGCTCCGGACCGGCAACCACCAGCGTCGGGCCGGAGGGTCTGCGCCCTTCAGCCATGCACCAGCTGGTGAGGCTCGTCACGACCGAGGTCGATTTGCCGATACGACTGGGGAGACCGCTCCAGGGAACGGCGAACAGCCCAGCCGGGATCGAGACGATCAGCGGGCCGTCTGGCAGCGTCAGCGGTTCGAGCAGCAGGTCGTCGAGGCGGCCTGCTGCCTTCAGGATGCGATCCCGATTGCCTCGACCCGGCGAAACGGCCCGCCGGCGGAGATCGGCCCGGAGTGATCTCGCCACCCGTGTGACCTCGCCGACACGACCCAACCGATGTAGTGCAACCTCGGCCGGGCCGACCACACAGGCGAGCAGCTCATCCTCGTGAACCCCGTACGCCAGCCCGATCACGTCCCCGAGGTGCGATCGCAACTCGGCTACGGGCAACGGCCGAGCTGGAAGGCCTTCCCCGGGCTTCAGCGCTCGAGCCAACGTCCTCACCCTGTCCTCGAGCCGGCGACGGCGCTCGTGATCGTCGGGACCGATGGCCCGTAGCTCCGCCAGTGCGGCCCGATAGTCGGCATCGCCGCGCGGCACGACGGGCCTCGGCGAGTTGCCGGTCACGGAGATCCGCTCGAGCCACTCGAGCGCCGCGCTGGCGTCGTCGGCGGCGATCACGGCCCCGAGGCCGATGGTGCCGAGTCGCGACGCGTACTGGCGGACTCCCGCCCGGATGTCGGTTGCACCGAGCGCGGCTTGGTTCTCGGCCAGGAGCCGATACCCTCCCCTCGCTTCCAGTTCGGCCTCTCGCCCGCGGCCGTTGGCGTCCAGTATCGAAGCTCGCGCCGTGGCCGCAACGAGCTTGATGTCGGATGTGCTCCGGTCGAGGTCGGGGCGGATCTCATCGAGCAATGCAAGTCCGGCATCCTGGTCCGACCGACCTCGGACCTCGGCGAGCAGCGCGGTGGCCTGCAGCGCGTCGCGCTTGAGGCCGCCGGCCTCCAGACGAGCCGCTATGGCGGCCAGGCGGTCGATCGGGCTGTCATCACGATCCACGTCTTCAGAGGCGGTGGCCAGGACGAGGTCGGCCACCGCCTGCCAGGGATCGCGCCGCTGCGCCGCGAACAGGTCGGCGGCAGCTCGGGCCGCGCTGCCTGCGTCTGAGGCGTTCCCGGCTTGGAGGAGCGCCATCGACTGCAGAAGCCGCGCCTCTGCGCCATCGACGAGGAGGCCGGCAGCGATGCACTGGTCGGCGGCCGTCCCTGCGATCACGGCGGCCTCGGCATACAACCCTGCCATCAGCAGCGCCCGGCAGTGAGACGACTTCGACTCGAAATCGCTGCCGGTCAGCTCCCGGATCTTCGATTCCGCTCGCTCGAAGAACCGGAACGCACGAGGCAGATCGCCGGCGTAGGTGGCGATCAAGCCCAGGTTGTGGTCGCAGAAGGCTCGTTCGAGCTCCAGATCGAGATCCTCGAACAGCCCGCTCGCCGTGTGGAGGTCGCTCTCTGCGAGTTCGCAATCCCCGGACTGGGCCCGAACCATGCCGCGGTTCTTCGCCGTCATGGCGAGCAGGAACCGATCGCCGCTCGACCTCGCTGCAGCTTCGGCGCGATCGAGCGTCACCAGCGACTCGTCCGTCCGACCGACCCTCGCCATCATGGTTCCCAACTGGAGGTTGATCTGGGCCAGCAGGTTGGCACTGCCGCCCGCGTCGAGGCCCATCATCAGCGCGATACCGCCGTCGACGTCCCCGGAGAGGAACAGGTTGCCGGCCTTGGTGAGCTGCGCCTCGACGAGCCCGGCGTCGTCCCCGACCTCCTCGGCGATGCTGATCGCGAGGTCGACGAAGCGATCGGATCCATCGGAGTCGGCGAGCGCCCAAGCTGCCAAGGCGGCACCTCGATAGATCGCGGCTTCGCCATGTCTGGCTCCACTGTGGCGGTGCAGGTGCAGGAACTCGTCGAGTCGGTCGAGTGCTTCGGTGGGTTCCGACCGAGCGAGGGCGATGTAGGCTTCGCCGACGTCCTCTTTCTCGACCACGAGACCGACGCTAGTTTTGCCCTCCGATATCGGTCAATCACCGTCCGAGGCGCGGATGTATCTGAGGGCGGCCCGGGCCGTCTCTCGATCGTCAGAGCGAAAATCGCAGATCAGGGAGTGTCAGCACATGAGAACCCGCCTTCTTCGGCTCGCCCCCATCATGGTCTCGTTGCTGCTCATTGCGGCTGCGTGCAATGGCGACTCCGACGACACCGGCGATTCAGGCGACACCGTCGTTCCGGACGACATCGGCGACACCGTCGTTCCGGACGACACCACCGACACCACCGACGACGAGGACTCTGGCGATACCGGCGACGACGACGACGGCGGGACGGGGGGCGATGCGATGGTCGTCTCGTGCCCGACCGCCGAGGAAGACCTCCCGGAGCAAGGCGGAGACCTGTCGATCCTGGCTCCGGACACGGTGATCACCGCCAGCGACCCCGATGGCGAGATCGAGGCGACCATCGAAGAGCTCGACGGCGTCGTGAATGTGGAGAAGTTCGATTCGGCCGAGGCATTGCCGACCTCCTACGCAGAAGGCCGGTATGGCCGGCAGCCCGCATTCGGGGATGAACCGGGAGAGCTCCTCACCCGCCTGTTCGAAGAACTGACGATCTTCCGGGTCACCCTGAGCGAGGAGACCGACATTCGAGCGGTCATCGAGTCGCTCAGGGCGAGCATGATCGATGCCCGCCCGCTCCACGCCGTGAAGTTCGAGGGCCATTGGGGGCGACTGCCCGCTGTCGATCCGACCGCGGTCGACGACGGCGGCGCCCGTCGAGCGGGTGTGTCGGTTGCGATGTCGGGCGGGCAGGCCGATGGCGAGTCGCCGCGCATCGGCGTCATCGACTCCGGGTTCGTAGAAGCGGCATCGAGCTTCGTCTCGTTCACCGGTACGCCCGAGGACGAAACGGACGACCCGGCCGAACCCAAGGACCCCTGCCGAGCATCGCACGGCACGTTCGCCGCGAGTGTGGTGAAGCAGGTCAACCCCGAGGCCGAGGTCTTCGGAGCTGCTGCACCGCCGCTGTCACCGAGCGTGGCCGACGACTTCGTCACGGCATCCGGGCCCATCGGTTCCGCCAGCGACTGGCACGAGCTCACCGACGAGCTCGCCATAGCGATCGCACTCGACCACCTCACCAAGCCGGAGTTCGCCTCGGAGGTCGGGCTGGAGGATGGCTTGGATCTGGACGCGCTCAACCTGTCCTTCGGGACGTACGGCATGTCCACCGACAACGGGATCTACGAGCTCCTCGGCCTCCCGCTGGACCCGGCAGCAGGATCGAAGCTGGCTCCGCCGGCGATCCTGTCGGCAGCCCTGGCCCTGCTCACGACCGAGATCGATTCGGATATC
>JAHELU010000168.1 GCA_024644005.1 Acidimicrobiales bacterium
GCTGGGGTTGGTTGCGTATGGCTCGATAGCCATGCATTGCCAGGGCTCCCGATCCGATGAAGCCGGCGACGAAGACGACCAGTGGCCCGACCAGCGGTATCGCTCCGACGAGGATCAGGATCAGCAGTCCGATGAACGAGGCCAGATAGGGGTGGCCGATGCCACCGCCCCGGGCGGTGACGTACTCGCCGAGCCGAATCCCCGCCACGATGAAGCCGAAGAGCCCGAGCAGCGGCAGGACCAGCAACCAGATGGTCACTGCGGTCGGGATACCGACGATGGTGGCGAACAGGAGCACGCCGAGGATGGGGGCGGCGACCCACACGATCAGGCCGGCCACGATGCTCGGGACGAGATCCGCGGTGATGGTTCGACCGGCTCCACGGGCCAGGTCGGGAGCGACTCCGGCCAGGACCAGCCCCGAGAGCAGCACGAGGACGGCCCAGCCGATCATGAACACCATCCCGAGAACCCAGAATCCAGCGGCGAAGCCGTCGCCAGTTCCTTCGTTGATCGTGCCCTCGACTGTCGCCGAGGGGTCCCGAACCAGGGTGGTGTCCACCAGGTGCACGTCGCCGGTGACGACGGTGCCCGGACCGAGATCTGCGCTCCCCGAGACCACCACCAGCTCCTCGACCGTCGCGCCGGTCAGCGCGGCGCGGCCGTTGACGACGACGACCGTCGTTGCGGTGCCCTCGAGCTCGAGGTTGCCGTCGACGACGACGATCACACCATGGACGTCGCCGGAAGGGACCGCGACGTCGCCGTTGACCCGTACCAGGACGCCCTCGTCATCGGCGTTCGACTGGGCGGCGGCCGGCCCGGCCAGGAGTGCGCTGAACAGCACCGCCAGCGCGAGGATGGCGAACGGCTTGGTCATGGTCATGATCGGTCCTTTGGTCGACGCGTGGCCCAGCATGGACACATCGTCGAACAGCCCGGCGGCCACTCACCAGGGGCCGAGGTCCTGAATCTCGCCGAGTGGGCGTGTCGGCTCGGACGCGGTGATTCCCTCGCCGTACCGCAGCGGACGATCACTGGTGATCTCCAAGCTGGATGCAACCGAGACCGAGCATCGTGCGCTCACGACCTAGAACAGGAGATGATCATGCACGCTCGATCGACAGCACGGATAGTAGGCGGCCGACGCAGGAGTGCGCTGCTCGCTGCGGCCCTCGTAGTGCCGCTCGCCTTGGCCGTGACGATTTCACCCGCTGGCGCAACCGGTGGTGGCGGGCCGCTCCGATACGGGGAGAAGGTGGACCTGGCCTTCGGCGCATGGATCACCGAAACCGACACATCGGTGACCGATTTGACCATACGCGTGGCGAAGCGGTCGGAGCGAAGCAGTTCGCACGGCAACGACAACTCCAAGGAGCCCGTGCTCCGACTCTTCTACCTGCACAAGGAATTGGATCCCACCACCAACGTCGTCGTGAGGACGGAGTACGAGGGGTTCGTCCCCGAGAGCGGTGCGGCGTTCCTCTTCAACCCGTCGTTCAAAACGGCGTCGGTCGACATGCTCGTGAACATGGAGGGCTACACCTGTGTCGACGAGGGTCCGCACGGCATCGCCGGGCCCTGTGAGAGCCTCGACCCGATCACCGTGCACCTGGTGGCGAGCTGGGTCGGGTTCGGGCAGATCTACCGGGACGTGTCCAACCACGGCGTCCACGTACCCGGATTCAACTTCCAGGCCCACAGCAGCTACGCCTTCCGGCAGGCGACGTTGTCCGGAACGGCGACGATTGTCGGCAGCCCGGAGAACGAGGTGCTGGCGAGTGGCGACGCCTCGTTCGGGATCCTGTTTCGCGGCAAGTATCACGAGACGATGACGATGCGCTGACAGCAGGAGGACGGGGCGCGGGAACGACGGCACCCGGCCTCACCGGTCAGGGCACGTACTGCTCCTCGATCGAGGTGACGTCGCCGTCGTCGACGATCAGCCAGATGCCGGGGCGGTACGCTCGGCCGGGCTGGGCATCGACCCAGGTGCCGTAGTCGACGATCTGCTGGCTCGCCGGGTCGCCCGGGTTCGGTAGCCAGGACACCTCGGCGGCGGGGTCGACGGTGAGGGCTCGGAGCTGATCGTTGGCGTTGCGGATGTGGTAGTCGTTGGGGGGCGGGCTCTCCTCGCCGTCCTCGGCGGCGGCGGCGATCGCAGCCGTCCCGCTGAACCAGCAGGCCAGGTCGAACGAGAGCTGCCCGGCCTCGGCCTCCGCCACGAACCCGAACCACCGTCCGTCCGGCAGCCCATCGCCCGACGAGGGCGTGCAGCCCGAGCCGGAGGCCCGCTCGTTGGTCGACGTGACCGGTCTCTGGCCG
Organism: Acidimicrobiales bacterium; assembly: GCA_024644005.1. Lineage (GTDB taxonomy): Bacteria > Actinomycetota > Acidimicrobiia > Acidimicrobiales > SZUA-35 > JAHELU01. The sequence goes on from JAHELU010000168.1 coordinate 2,326, forward strand.
TCCCGGGCGAACTCGACGCACTCCCGCTGGAGCCAGTTGCCGAACTCGTCGCAGCTCCCGAAGAGCTGGTAGCGGACACGGTCGACCTCGGGGAACTGGAGTGCCGTGCCGTTCAGTTGGGCGAGCAGGGCCTCGCTGCCACAGCTGGTCGAGGCGTTCGGTATGAGCGAGCTGATGTCGGTGAAGTCGATCAGCAAGAGCCCATCGGTGAGCGACATCCGGTGGACGACCCCTGCTGTCTCGGTCGAGAAGAACGACCCGGCCCCTGCACTGATCTCATCGGAGGTCGGGCCGGCGACGAGCTCGTCGAACGCGGCCGCGATCGGGTCGGCCCCCGCCGCAATGGTGCGGCCGAACGCATCGACTTCGGCGCAGTCGCTCCCGTCACCGACGCTGAAGAAGACGGCTACGGTCGTTGCGCCCCCGATGGTCGTGGTGGTCGAAGAGGTCGAGGACGTCGTGGTCGAGGACGTGGTCGTGCTGGTCGAGGTATCGGTGGCCGACGTCTCGGTGCTCGAGCCGCCGGTGGTCGTGGTCGACGTCGCAGCGGCGTCATCCGGGTCGTCGCCGCACCCGGCCAGGAGGATCGCGATACCCAGCCCCAGGATCGCTACTGCGCTGATGACTCGAGGGCTACCGTGCTGCTTCCATCTCATGCCGACAGTGAAGATCTGCCGCTCGGTCCTGGCAAGGGTAACGTCACCGGTCGGCTGCTCGACCGGCCCCGTCGCCGAGACGCCCGTCCCGCCGGCTCGGGCTGGCCAGACCGGCCTCGTACCGGAGGACGGCGGCGGTGGCGGCGGTGACGATGACGACCACGAGCCAGACGAGGGTGAGGCCGGGTCTCAGGGCCGAGGGGATCGACCACTCGACCCAGTCCCGTTTCTGGAGCTGCTCGTTCCAGTAGTCCTGGCCGAAGTTGACCGCCCCGTAGCCGAACATGAGCGACACGTAGAGCGTGGTCGGCGCCGAGAGGGAGCGGAGGCGGGGCCGGGACAGCAGCAGGGCGCTCACGGCCAACAGTGCGCCGTCGAGCCCATGGTGGTGGCCCAGGTGGACTGCGGGACCGACGGTCCCGTCGGCCCCGGTGATGGGCCGCTCGGCGATGAAGAGGCCCTCGGGGAAGTAGAACCCGAGGTCGGCGGCCAGCCACGGCAGCGACAGCAACGCCACCACCACCGCCACGGCGATCCTGGCCCTGTCGAGCGGCCGCCGAGGAGCGATGCCGCGACCGGTCCTGGTCACCGCCACTGCGGTGAGGGCGGCGGCGAGGGCAACGCCGAGGGCGGGGAGGGCGTTGACCGGTCGGGCGTCGAGGTCGGCATCGTCGACGACGCCTGGCCAGGCGGTGACGGCGCACAGCGCGATGGCCGGTCCACCGATCGCCCACCACCGACCGGGCAGCGCGTCGAGGGCGATGAGCACGAGCGCGATGGCCACCAGCGAGATGGGGTAGTTGACCTCGACCAGCACCCGTGACAGCGCCCCGCTGATGCCGTCGCGGGACACGTTGTAGAGCTCGCTCGCATCGAGTCGCGTGTAGGTTGCGGCGATGATGACCAGGAGCGCCAGCCAGAGGCCCCAGGTCGCCAGCGCCTCTCCTTGCGGTGCGCCGTGGCCGGCCGCCGGTCGGGTCATTGGCCTGCGCCGGTGGGCCCGTTGGCGCCGACCGGTTGTCGCGGTGACGCTGGGAGTGTCCGGTGGGGGCGGAACAGCGGCATGTAGAGGACGCCGGCACCGGCGGTGAAGACGACTGCGGCGATGACCAGCACCACGGTGGCCCCGGTCGTGGCGTTCGGGTCGTCCCTGAGCTGCATGGTCACCGCCATGGCCGCAACGGCCACGGGCACCGAGGCGAACCAGCCGATCACGGCATAGGCCGCTTCCCGTCCCCACGCCGCCCTCCGTCGGAGCCCGACTGCGGCGGCGATGGCAGCCGGTACCACCAGGCCGAGGTCGAGCACGCCGATGAGGACGAACGCGGTCGGATTGTCGAGGTACGCGTCGCTCGACGGGTCACCGGCGGTCAGCTCGATCACCCCCGGCAACCACCGTATGGTGATGAAGGCCACGACCCCCCACAGGACCAGGCTCCGTCGGCGATCGGAGGCCTCGGTCGCAGGCCACAAAGCCTCCCGGTCGACAGAGGCCCATGCGGAGCGGACGAGGCTGACGGCGACGACGAACAACCCGAGGTGGAAGACGAAGAACCGCTCGTTGTTGCCGTCCAGGCCCAAGTAGTCGGGTCCGATCACGTACTGGGGCATCATGTAGGCGGCGAAGGTCGCCGGCACGAAGGCCACCACCGGACCGGCTGGGTGTCCTCGGAGGATCAGCCACCCGGCCACCACAGCCACCGGCGCAACAGCGAACAGGGCGACGGCGTCCAAGCCGATTGCCTGGTTGATCATCGATGCCGAGTAGCGGTAGCGGATCACGGTGGCGACCAACGGTCCGAGCACCGCGTTCACCGCGAGACCCGCGGCCAGCACGAAGAGCCCGTAGGCCAGGATCCGCTGTCGGTTGTCGACTCCTGTGACCATGGCGAGCAAGACCTCGAGGCGAACGTCGCACACTGTCCGCCGGAAGCCAAGGGACGTAGGTCACTACGTCGGCGCCGATTCCCGATCCCGGCGATCCCGCGGTCCGTCGGATCGAATCGGTCAGAGGTCGGCTTCGACCACCACCACCGAGCGGTTCGAGGCTGCGATGGCGTCGCCGACGACGGCCTGGTAGGCCTCGGAGTTGTAGCAGTCGACCGCCTGCTCGAAGGTGTCGAAGCGGACGACGACGTTGCGGGGGTGATCGTGACCCTCCATCTGCTGGTACCGACCGCCGCGGGCCACGAACTGCCCGCCGTAGGCCTCGATGGCCCCGGTCGCGCCGGCGACATAGCGCCCGTAGGTCTCCTCGTCGGTGACCTCGATGTGGGCGATCCACAGACCAGCCATCGCTACCTCCTCGTCGTTGGATGTCGGCGTCATCCTAGGCCGCATCGTCTGACCCAGGTTCCGACGAACGGCCCTGGTGGGCCGGCGGTCCGGCCGCCACGATCGCAACAGAACTGCAGACAACCGCCGTGACAACCTCCGAGAGATAGGTCGGTCCCCCATGAGAAGCCACCTGTTTGCGCTCACCGCCGCCGTGGTCCTGGCCGCCGGCGCCTGTTCGTCGAGCGAAGAGCTCGACGATCCGCCCACCCCCAGCGTCGAGGTCGGTGCCGACGACGAGTCCTCGTCGACGGCCGCCGGTGCGACCTCGGAACCAGCGGTTCGAGGCTCGACCGACGTGGGTCTGGTGACGAACCTGCCCGTGCTCCCGGTGGCGTGGTCCTGGCCGGAGCTGCCGGTGCCCGATCCGGCACCGGCCGAGCTGTCCCTGGCCCATGTCGGCTTCGACGACGATGGCATCGTCGCAGTGGCATTCGGCTGGCACCCGCCACCGGAGAACCAGACCGTCTACACCTGGCGCTCTGCCGACGGCACGAGCTGGAGCGGGTCGACGCTCGACCTGCCACAGGGCCGCACCATGTACCAGGTGGTGCCCACCGCCGACGGCATCATCGGGCTCGGGCAGCGGTCATCGGCCCGATCGTACCTGCCGTCGGTCTTCTTCTGGGACGGCGAATCCGGCTGGGAGGAGATCGACCTGACGGCGTCCGGGCTGGACCTCGACGGCGTCAACATCGTCGGTGCCGCCACGACTGAGGCCGGCACCGTCCTCGGCGCCCAGCGCGACGACTTCGACGTGAGCCCGTCGTCGATCGCGTTCGAGGCTCGTGGTCACCGGTTCGAGATCGACGACATGGCCGGCACCTTCACGGTCCTGGAGGTGGGCACTGGCCGGCTCCTCAGCAGCGGTCAAGTGGCCGAGATCTACCGGTACGAGGAGGGCGGACAGCCCGTGTACGACCTCGAGACGAGGGAATTGCTCACCGTGGTGCCGTGGGAGATCTGGGAGGAGCAGTACACGTCGGTGTCCCCACTCCCGATTCCGGTGCCCTCCGACGGCGGCGACTCGGGCACAGCCATCATCCGCTGGGATGGCTACGAGATCACCGCAGACGAGGAGCTGGACCAGTACACGGTCACCGACGTGGCCTCCGGATCGCTGGTCGCCTCCGGCTCCTTGGCCGATCTGTACCGGGGTCCTCCTCCGTGGTTCTACGACGACACCACCGGCGAGGTGCTGGCCGCGTTCGAGTGGGACGAGTGGTATGCGCTGATCGAGGCCGCCTACGAGGCCGCGTCGGAGCCGCACGTCCCTCATGCTTCGCAGCACATCGTGTTGTTCTCCCCAGATGGTCGGCAGTGGTCCGAGCAGTCGCTCGGCGCAGGGGAGAACACCCATCTCGAGTCGATGTTCAGCATCGGTGACCAGTTCGTCGTCACGGTGGCAGAGCACCTCGAGTTCGGCACCCGCCGCCAGGTCTTCCGCTCCACCGACGGTGGGACCTGGGACGAGTCGGAGGGGGCCGGGCCCCAGAACCTCTACGGGGTCATCGGGGGCCCTTCGGAGGCCATCGCCCGGTCCGATCTCGGTGGGAGTCCCGCCGTCAGCACCACCGCCGATGCCCTGACGTGGTCGACCCAGCTCTTCCTGCCGGAACAGGACGACGGTCGCGACGCCTGGCTCGGGATCGTCGGGAACGGCGAGCTCGGATCGGCGGTGACGGCGACGCTCAGTCCGAGCGCGGCGAACGACGTGCTCAGCATCACCGTCGGTTCCCGGACCGCCCTGTTCGGGGCATCGGACGCTGCGGTCCAGATAACCGACGACAGCACGGGCGAGCTGCTGCTCGATCTCGACTGGCGAGACCTTGAGCGGGCGGCCGAGGGGGTCGGGCCGACCTACGCAACCTACGCCGATGGCGAGACCAGGTTCTTCTCGAGCGACGGCACGCTGATCATGGCGATCAGCGATACCGAGGCCTTCCGAGCCTTCGAAGAGCAAGCCGAGCGGTATGAGGCCGGGATCGACCACACGCTGCTCATCCGGTCTGGCGATGCATGGTACGAGGCAGAGCTACCCGAGCTCGACGGGGCGACCCCCGAGCGGTTGGGCGTCGGTGGCGACGAGGTCCTCCTCGGTGTCATCCGCTACGGCGACGGCGACCCGGAGGAGGTGTCGGTCAACGAGATCCGGCTGTTGCTCGGGTCGCTCGCCACCGCCCCCGCGGAGTGAGCGCCGGTCGGGCCGGGGAGTCCCGGTGCCTGTCCCTCTCCTCACGTAGTCTTGATCCGAAGCGGGAGGTGGACCATCACTATTCAATCCGATCAACTCATCAGCCTCGGCTACGGCCGGTTCGTCCGCTCGGACGAGGTCGTTGCCATCGAGCCGATCGTCGAGGATCGGGGGCCCGGTCGTCGCACGCACGTCTGGGTCCGGGGTCTGCCCGAGGCCCTCGTCGCCTCCCGTTCGGAGAAGGCCATCGCCGATGACCTCCTGACGAGGGCCGAGGACGCCGCCCACCTCAGCGAGATGCGAAGCCTGCTCCGGAGCCTGGCCCGCCGGCTCGACCGGGTCCCGGCCGTGCTGCGCCGGATCATCAAGGAGGAGTCGGGGATCGACGTCGACGAACTGGTCGACGAGGCCTCACGGGTCGCCGGCTGATTCCCCGCTGGGGCTCAGCGGGGTTCGAGAACGATCAGCCCGTTGCTGGTGTTGGACGTCGGCACGTGGTTCACCCGCAGCACCTCCCGGACATCGCTGTCGAGGGCGCCCCGCATCACCAGCCACATCACCAGCTCGATGCCCTCGGAACCGGCCTCCCGCATGTACTCCGTGTGGCCGACCGCGGCCTGGGCGACGGGATCGGCGACGAGCCGGTCCATGAAGGCCCGGTCGAACTCGGCGTTGACCAGGCCAGCCCGCTCTCCCTGGAGCTGGTGGGACATGCCGCCGGTGCCGAAGATCACCACCCGTTCGTCGCCCGGCCAGGCATCGAGCGCCCGCCGGATCGCCCGACCGAGCTGATAGCAGCGGTGCCCGGTGGGGGCCGGGTACTGGATCACGTTCACGCAGATCGGGATGAGCCGGCACGGCCACCGCTCCGGCTGGCCGAACGCCACCGACAGCGGCACCGTGCAGCCATGGTCGATCGGCATCTCGTTCACGATGGTCATGTCGAACTCGTCGAGGATCAGGGACTCCGCCAGGTGCCAGGCCAGCTCGGGGTGCCCCTCGGCCACCGGCACTGCCCGGGGACCATACCCCTCGTCGGCCGGCGGGAACTGGGCGGCCACCCCGATGGCGAAGGTGGGGATGATCTGCAGCGAGAACGCCGAGGCGTGGTCGTTGTAGACCACGATGCAGACGTCGGGGTCGGCCTCGGCCATCCAGGCTCGGACGGGCTCGATCTTGTCGAAATACGGTGCCCAGTACGGCTCGCCCTGCCGGCCGTTGTCGATGGCGGCCCCGACCGCCGGCACGTGGGACGTGCCGATGCCGGCAACGAGCTCAGCCACGATCGCCACCCCCGTGCTCGTCCTCCTCATCGCCCCGGTCATTGCCCTCGTCACGGTCATCGCCGGTGTCGCTGCGCCACTCGCGTCGATAGCGGTTGCCGTCCGGGGGCCGGCCGCCGGCCACCATCATCTCGGTGAACTGGTCCCTCGTCATGCCGGACATCGCCCCGCCGACGTCCTGCATCGTCAGCCCGTCGAAGATGGCCAGCTTGAACGTGTAGTAGATGTTGCCACCGAGCTGGAGCATGCCGAGCCAGTCCCTCGTGAGCACCGCCTCCCGCTGGTCCGGGGTCAGGGCGTAGCGATCGAGATAGGCCTCGGGATCTGCAGCGAAGGCCGCTCGGTTGGCCTCGTCGTTCAGCGACATGCAGAACATGTTGAGGGCGTAGCCCCGGCGGCTGTGCTCCCCGTCGAACACGTAGGTGCCGGGTATGTCGTCATAGTCGCGGGCCGCTCTCGTCACAATGGCAATCCTACGTACTGCTCGGCCAACGCCGCCTGGGCCCGCACGGATGACGCCAGGTAGGCCAGCTCCTGCTCCTGGGTCCGCTGGTCGAAATCGGTCTGGTCGGGGAAGCGGTGGAGCAGCGACGTCAGCCACCACGAGAAGCGCACCGCTCCCCACACCCGGCGCAGTGCGGTGTCGGAGTAGCCGTCGAGGTTCGTGTCGTCACCGGCGTAGTGGTCGATGAGCGCCCGCGAGAGGTAGTGCACGTCGGACACGGCGAGGTTCAGGCCCTTGGCCCCGGTCGGCGGCACGATGTGGGCCGCGTCGCCGGCCAGGAAGAGCGCGCCGTAGCGCATCGGTTCCGACACGAAGCTCCTGAGCGGGGCGATCGACTTCTCGATCGACGGCCCGGTCTGGATCATTCCCCCCTGGTCGGCCGGAATGCGGGCGAACAGCTCCGACCAGAACCGGTCGTCGGACCAGTT
>JAHELU010000169.1 GCA_024644005.1 Acidimicrobiales bacterium
GCCGACTTCAACCTGCCCGAGCGGTTCGAGCTCGAGTACGTCGCCGCCGATGGCTCCCGCAAGCAGCCGGTCATGTTGCACCGGGCGCTGCTCGGCTCGCTCGAGCGATTCTTCGGTGTCCTGACCGAGCACTACGCCGGCAACTTCCCGCTCTGGCTCGCTCCGGTCCAGGTCGAGGTGCTGCCGGTTGCCGCCGATCACGACGACTACGCCCACTCGGTGCGGCAGCGGCTGTCAGACGCCGGGTTCCGGGTCGAGCTGACCGAGGCGAGTGACCCGCTCGGCAAGCGGATACGCCGGGCCAAGACCCAGAAGCTGCCCTACGTGCTGGTGGTGGGCGACGACGACGTCGCCGCCGGCACCGTCGGTGTCAATCCTCGGGGTGGCGATGTCGAGCGCGACGTGCCGACCGAGGACTTCTTGGACCGGTTGCGGGCCGAAGCGACCCGCTGAGGGGTCGGGCGCGGATGGACAGCGTGCATGCCGGGTGGCGGTTGGCCGCCGCGCCGGGGACCAGCGCCGACGGGCAGCCGTATACCGAGGTGGTGGCCGAGCCGGGCAAGTCGCTGTTCGAGACGATCGAGCAGTCCGGGCTGCCGGACGAGCGGACCTACATCGTGTGCCGGCGCCGTTCGGCCTTCGTGGTGCTCAACGTGTTTCCCTACACCTCGGGTCACGTGATGGTGCTGCCGAAGCGGGCGGTGCCCACCATCGGTGACCTGAGCGACACCGAGTACGACGATCTCTGGGAACTGGTCAGGCTGGCCTATCGGGCGGTCGGCGACGGGTTCGGACCGGAGGGCATGAACATCGGGGTCAACGAGGGTCGGGCCGGAGGCGCGTCGCTACCCGACCATCTCCACGTCCACGTCGTGCCCCGATGGTCGGCGGACACCAGCTTCATGACGTCGGTGGCCGAAGCCCGGGTGTTGCCGCTGACCCTCCGCGATTCCTGGCTCCGGCTTCGGGCCGCCTGGCCGGAGCCGGTAACGTCTGAGTCGTGAGTGACGAGGACGAGCCGACGGACGACCCGGCGGCCGGCGAGGCCGGCGAGGCTCTCGGAGCCGATGACGCCGACGCCGCCGGAGACGAGCTCCCCGAGGACCTGCAGCCCGACCTCGTCGACCCCGAGGACTACGTCTTCCCAAACAACAACCGTCGTAAGGTCCCGGGATACCTGTACCTGGCGATCGCCGCCGCACTGACCCTGCTCGTGCTGGTACGGGGCGAGGGGGCGTTCGTCAACAACGGTCTGCTCCTCGCTGCGGCGATCCTGGCCGCGGTCGGGGTGTACAGCATCGTGAGCGGCTGGGACCTGAACATCGACGAGCGGGACGCGCTGGTGGCGGCGGTCGGCGAGGTCGGCTTCCCGGTCGGCCACGCCTCGGCCCAGATGGGCTGGCGCGGGCTGCTCAGCCGTCCCACCTGGCGAGTGCTGCTGTACTCGGCCGAGGAGCCGCCGGACCGGCGGGGCTTCGTGCTGGTCGACGGCGTGGACGGGACGGTGGTCGGCTCGTTCGTGGAGTCCAACCCTGAGGACTGGTCCGAGCTGTCGACCTGACGCGCTCCCCGCCATTTGGGGGCCCAGCCGTCCACCGGCAGTAGACTCGTGACGTCCAACCGAAAGGTTCCGCGATGTTCGACGGGAATTTCCGCACTGCGTTCGAACGGGGCATGGCCCCGATCGGCAAGAGCCTTCAGCAGGCCGGTGTCTCCCCCGACGTGATCACCGGCTTCGGTGTGCTGATGGCGGCCGGGTGCGGTGTGGCCATCGGGCTCGGGCAGTTCCCGCTGGCCGTGCTGCTGCTGTTGCTCACCGGGCTGCCGGACGCCATCGACGGTGCGGTCGCCAAAGCGGCCGGCAAGGCGGGGCCGCGCGGTGCGTTCCTCGATTCGGTCTCCGACCGGGTGAGCGACGGCCTGCTGTTCGCCGGTGCTGGCTGGTACCTCGCCGGTACCGACAGTCCCCGCATGGCGTTGCTGCCGTTCGGGCTGTTCATCGCCGCATCGATCGTCTCGTACCAGCGGGCCAAGGCCGAGAGCCTCGGTTTCGAGGCGAAGGGCGGTCTGATGGAGCGGGCCGAGCGGTTCATCGCGCTGGGCTTCGGCCTGCTCTTCTCCGGCCTGTTCGTCGCCACCCTCTGGGTGATGTTCGCCCTCACGGTCGCAACGGCGGTGTTCCGATTCGTCAAGGTCTGGCGCCAGGCCAGCGGTACCGTCACCGAGCGTCGCCGGCCGGCCCGGCGGACCAGGCGTCGCAGCGCCCGCCCGGTCGCCGACATACGGGCGAGGGCGAGGGCCAGGGCCGAGGCCCGGCAGCGCCGCTCCCGTCGCTAGCGCCGTGGGCGGGCCAGGCGGTCGGCTGGCGATCAGGAACCGGCTGCCGGACAAGACCCTCGCCGCGCTCAGGCTCGGTTCGCTGCTGGCCAGGGCGCTGCCGCTGAGCGCACTGATCCGGCTCGGTCAGCTCCTCGGCGCGGCCATCGGCCCCCGCCTCCTGCCGGCCAAAGCTGCCCAGCTGCAACGCCACATCAGCCGGGTCGAGGCCGCCGCCGGTCTCGAGCCCCTGGCCGCGAGGCGAGCGGTGGAGGGGTTCGGCTCGTACGGGCGGTATTGGGTCGAGTCGCTCCGCATCCCCCACCTCGACCGGCGCAACATCGATCGAGGCTTCTCCGTGTTCGGCTTCGCGAAGCTCGAGCACGTGAGGGCGGCCGGCTACGGGCCCATCCTGGTGCTGCCCCACCTCGGCGGTTGGGAGTGGGCGGCGGCCTGGCTGGGCAAGGTGAACGGTCTGGCCGTGACCGCGGTGGTCGAGCGCCTGGAACCGGAGGAGGTCTTCGACTGGTTCGCCAGCCTCCGCAGTGCGTACGGGATCAACGTGGTACCGGTCGGGCCGAAGGCCATGGTCGAGCTGTCGGCGGCCGTGAAGCGGCGCGACGTCGTCTGCCTGCTGGCCGATCGCGACATCGGCGGCAGGGGCATCCCGGTCGACTTCTTCGGCGAGACGACCACGTTGCCGGCCGGCCCGGCCCTGCTGTCCCGGCGAACCGGCGCCCCGCTCCTGCCGACCGCCGTCTACTTCCGCGGGCGCCAGCGCGTGGGGCTCGTCGGAGATCCGATCTGGCCCGACCAGTTCTCCGCCGCCAGCGGCAACCGGGCCCCGGCGGGGACGGGTGGTCGGGGGATCAACCAGCGGATCATGCAGGAGGTGGCCGACCGCCTGGCCGAGCTGGTGACCAGGGCGCCGGAGCAATGGCACCTGCTCGAGCCGAACTGGCCGTCGGATCACCGCTAGCGCTCGGACCAGCGACGGTCTTCGGATCTCCCACGGTGATAGGTCCAGCATGGCGGGCCCGAATCTCCGCTAGGTTGCCGGGGTGCGCATCGGGATGATTTGTCCCTACAGCCTGGCGGTGTTCGGAGGGGTCCAGACCCAGGTCCTGGGCCTGGCCAGGAGCCTGCGGGCCAAGGGCGTCGCCACGCAGGTGCTCGCCCCCTGCGACGGCCCGCCCCCGGAACCGTGGGTCACGCCGCTCGGCGACTCCATCCCCTACGCCCAGAACGGCTCCTTCGCCCCGCTGGCCCCCGACCCGCCCGCCCAGCTGCGGGTCCTCGGCGCCATCTGGGACGAGCGATTCGATGCCCTCCACCTGCACGAGCCGCTCGCCCCCGGACCGACGCTGACCGCCGTGCTCGTCAAGCCGGTCCCCCTCATCGGCACCTTCCATGCCAGCGGCCGGATCGCCGTCTACCGGTGGGCCCGATTCGGGGTCAAGCGGCTGGCCGATCGGCTCGACCTCCGGACCGCGGTGTCACCGGAAGCGGCCGGAATGGCCCGCCGCTACCTGGGTGGCAGCTACGAGATCCTCTTCAACGGCATCGAGATCGATCGCTTCGCCAGCGCCCGACCGGCCGTGACCGACGGCCCGACGGTGCTGTTCCTCGGCCGTCACGAGCCGCGCAAGGGTCTGGCGGTCCTGCTCGATGCGACGAAGCGGATGCCGGCGGACACCCGATTCTGGATCGCCGGGCACGGGCCACAGACCGAGGCCCTGCGGACGGCCACCGCCGACGACGATCGCGTCGAGTGGCTCGGGCCGCTGTCGGACGAGGAGAAGCACGCTCGGCTACGGGCGGCCGATGCGTTCTGCGTCCCGTCGCTCGGGGGTGAGAGCTTCGGCATCGTGTTGCTGGAGGGGATGGCCGCCGGCACGCCGGTCGTGGCCAGCGACCTCCCGGCCTACCGGGTGGTCGCCGAGAACGGGGCAGCGGCGACGCTGTTCCCCACGGGAGACAGCGAGGCCCTGGCCAAGGCGCTCATCGCAGCCATCGGACGGGCTCGCAGCATCGAGGACCGGGTGGTCCGGGGTCGGAGCCGGGCCGAGGAGTTCTCCATGTCGGCCCTGGCCGACGCCTACATCGCCCGCTACCAGCGCCTGGTCCGCTAGCAGGCAGCGGCCGGCGCCGATGCCGGGACGGCTGGGCGCCGAAGTCCGGGCGGACCGGACTATCCTGAGCCGTCGTGGCCGACAACGAACCAGCAGGCGCCAGCGGCTCGGCCGCCGCCAACAGGGCGCAGCGCGGCAACGCCCCGGACGGTCCCGATCTGACCGTTGCGCTGGTTCTGGCCGTCGCCATCGTGGCGGTACCCACCGTCGTGCTCGGCGTCGTCGTGTTCGCGTTGCTGCCGGTCCCGTGGTGGATCGGTGTCGTCATCGGTCTGATGGTGGCCGCAGCCGTGGTCTGGCTCCGGCTGCGGACGGCCGACCGGATCGTCCTGTCCGGCGTCGGTGGGGACCTGCTCCACGCCGATGGACGGGTGCGACTCGAGAACCTCGTCGACAGCCTGTCGCTGGCCGGAGGGGTCGAGCGGCCGGACGTCGTCGTCTTGAGCGACCGGGCCCGCAACGCCATGGCCGTACGGGCCGGTGGCAGGAACCATCTGGTGGTGACCCAGGGCCTCCTGGAGAGCCTCGAAGTGGTCGAGCTCGAAGGCGTCGTGGCCGAGCTGCTGACCAGGCTGCGCAACGGCGATGCCGAGTCGGCAACCGTCGGGGCCGCACTGTTCGGCTTCCCCATCCTCGACGGGCCGCTGCGCCCGCTGCTCGGCCCTGTGGCTCGGCTGGGACTGGGCCGCCTGCTTCGGGAGGATCGCGATCTCGAGGCCGACCGGCAGGCGGTGACCCTGACCCGCTACCCGCCGGGGCTGCTCGGCGCGCTCAAGACGATCGCCGACGGCGAGGTGCAGCCCGCCGCCTCGACCGGCGGTCTGGCGCCGCTGTGGCTGGTCGACCCGCACGCCGGGCGATCGGAGCACGTCGACAGGGACCGAGCTCCGCTCGGTCTGCGCATAGACGTCCTGGCGGAACTCTGAATGACCCGGCTGCGGGCCCGTCACTGGCTCGCAGTCACCCTCGCCGCCGGACTGATTGTCGTTGCAGCACGAGCCGAGGTGACCGTTGGTGTCGTGTCGACCGACGTCGACCTCGAACCGTTGCGCCCGCCGGCAGAGGTCGAGGAGCTGCCGATGGGGGAGCCGGAGCCGGCCGCCGACGGGGCATGGAGTGACGCTGCGACGTCGGTGGAGAGCGGTCCCGTTGCGCCGCTGACCGGGCTTCCGACGGATCGGGCATCGGCCGAGCGGCCCGCGCTGATGGTGAAGGTCGACAATCATCCCCGGGCCCGGCCCCAGACCGGACTCGAGAAGGCCGACATCGTCTTCGATCTCCGGGCGGAGGGCGTGACGCGGTTCGCCGCGGTCTTCCAGTCGGAGGTGCCCGACCCTGTCGGGCCGGTTCGCTCGAGCAGGACCTCCGACTTCGATCTGTTGCGGGGCCTCGACACACCGCTCTACGGGTCGTCCGGAGGGAACGACCACGTCACCAACGGCCTCCGGGCGCTGCCGATCGTGGAGCTGACCAATCGGACCCGCAACGAGTACTTCCGCGACTTCTCCCGGCCCGCCCCCCACAACCTGTATGTCAACGGGAGCGAGCTCTATGCCCTCGCCCCGGCCGATCTGCCGGTTCCCGGTCCCTGGTTCGAGTTCCGATCGGCGGATGACGAGCTCCCGGCGAGCGCGGTTGCGGCGACCGGCCCGGTCTCGGTGGCCTTCACCGACAGCCCACTGGTGACCCACGAGTGGGATGCCGCTGTCGGCGGGTGGCTGCGGACCCAGGACGGGGCACCCCACACCACGATCGACGGCGACCAGCTAGCACCCGAGAACGTCCTGGTCTTCGTCACCGACTACTCGACCAGTCCCGCAGATGCGATCTCCCCCGAGGTCCGCTCGACCGGCACGGGCCGACTCGTCGCCCTGACCGCCGGTCACATCATCACCGGCACCTGGGAGCGGGCGACCGCCGAGGACAAGCCGGTGCTGCGAGACGACGACGGGGCGGTCATCCGTCTCACCCCCGGCCGGACCTGGGTCCTGCTGCCGGAGGAGGGGCAGGTCGGTTTCGCCTCCGGCCAACCGCTGGGAACGGTCGTCGACGGAGCGGACTGGCCCGTGCTCGATCCCTGGGCCCTGTGAGGACCGCAGCGGCCGACCGCAACCGCCTGCTTCGGAATCGCGCCAGCCAACCACAGCGGCCTTACACTGAAGTCATGGCTGAGAACAACGACGATGGCACCGCCGGCACCCGGGCGGGCGGCACGATCCGGGTGAAGCGAGGGCTGGCGGAGATGCTCAAGGGTGGCGTCATCATGGACGTCGTCACCGCGGAGCAGGCCAAGATCGCCGAGGACGCCGGTGCCTGTGCGGTCATGGCCCTGGAGCGGGTCCCGGCCGACATCCGGGCCGATGGCGGCGTCGCCAGGATGAGCGATCCGGAGATGATCGAGGGCATCAAGGACGCCACCACGATCCCGGTCATGGCCAAGGCCAGGATCGGTCACTTCGTCGAGGCCCAGATCCTCCAGGCCCTCGGTGTCGACTACATCGACGAGTCGGAGGTGCTCACGCCGGCCGACGAGGCCCACCACATCGACAAGTTCGCCTTCACCGTGCCGTTCGTCTGCGGCGCCACCAACCTCGGCGAGGCGCTGCGTCGCATCAGCGAGGGCGCCTGCATGATCCGCTCGAAGGGTGAAGCCGGAACGGGCAACGTGGTCGAGGCGGTCCGTCACCTCCGCTCGATCACCGGCGACATCCGCAAGCTCACCCAGGCCGACGAGGCCGAGCTGTTCGATTGGGCCAAGCGGCTCCAGGCGCCCCTGCCGCTCGTCCAGGAGATCGCAGAGACCGGCAAGCTGCAGGTTCCGCTGTTCTGCGCCGGCGGTCTCGCCACCCCCGCCGACGCCGCACTGGCCATGCAGCTCGGAGCGGAAGCCGTGTTCGTCGGCTCCGGGATCTTCAAGAGCGCAGACCCCGCGCCCCGGGCCAAGGCGATCGTCGAAGCGACGACCAACTACAACGACGCCGACATCCTGGCCAAGGTCAGCAGGGGACTCGGGACGCCCATGACCGGTATCGGCATGGACGACATCGACGTCCGCCTGGCCGATCGGGGTTGGTAGCCGACGGGGTCGGCGTGCTGGCCCTCCAGGGGGCCTTCGGCCGTCACGTCGAGGCGCTGCGACGGTGCGGGGCCGATGCTCACGAGGTCAGGACCCAGGACCAGCTCCTGACCTGCCGGGCCCTGGTGGTCCCAGGGGGCGAATCGACCACGATGATCAAGCTGCTGCGGGCGTTCGACCTCGTCGAGCCGCTCGGCAAGCTGCTCGCCGATGGCATGCCGACCTTCGGGACCTGTGCCGGGATGATCCTGCTCGCCCGCTCGGTCTCGGACGGCCAGCCCGACCAGCTCTCGTTCGGCACCGTCGACATCGACGTGCGGCGCAACGGCTACGGCCGCCAGATCGATTCCTTCGAAGCCGACCTCGACATCGCTGCGATCGGCCCCCCTGCGCTCCGGGCCGCCTTCATCAGGGCCCCGGTCGTTGAGCGGGCCGGCTCCGACGTCGACGTGCTGGCCACCCACGAGGACATCCCGGTGCTGTGCCGCCAGGGCCCCGTCCTGGTCTCCTCGTTCCACCCGGAGCTGTCGGACGACGACCGGCTCCACCGCTATTTCCTCGACGACGTCGTCGGCTGAGCCTCACCGGCCGATCGTGGCGAGCGGTTCGGTGGCCACGGGTGAGGGCGTGCGCCGGGGCGGCCCGCCACCGATGACCCCCGAGCCCGGCCCGGTCGGGGCGGTGACGGGGCCGGTGGGTGCGGGGGCCTGGCCGGTGTCGAAATCGGCGTCCGAGCAGAAGTTGTCGAGGAACCAGAATGCGGCGTCGGCGATGCGGTCGTAGACGTCTCCCGGCTCCCGCCGTCTCGACTTGGCCCACTCCATCGTGTCGTATGCGGCCTGGCAGGCGTCGTCGAGGGCTCGCTCCTCGTCGGTCTTCGGACCGTCGCCGGTGTTGGGGGCGGCCGACGCTGCCGTGGCGGCGCCGCCCAAGGTGATGATGACCAGCGCCGTCGTGGCTGCGGCCTTGGCGAGGTTGCGGCTGATGTGGTGCATGGCTGCTCGCTTTCGTAACGGGATACGTCGCAGTGTGAGCGGCCTGGCCGGATCGGTCTGTTCGCCCGCTGACAGAATGGGCCGGTGGGCGCCGGCGGCTCGGCAACCGCTCTATCCTCGACGGTGAGCCCCGTGTCCGGTGGGCCCGGGGTGGGGTAGAAGGAGCAGCACGTGTCCGGCCATTCCAAGTGGGCAACCATCAAGCACAAGAAGGGCGCAGCCGATGCCAAGCGGGGCAAGCTGTTCGCCAAGCTCATCAAGCAGGTCGAGGTGGCGGCCCGCACCGGCGGCGGCGACGTCGATGCCAACCCGACGCTGCGGACGATGTTCCAGAAGGCCAGGGACAACTCGGTCCCGCTCGACACGATCGAGCGGGCGGTCAAGCGGGGCACCGGCGAGCTCGAGGGCGTCGACTACGAGCCGATCACCTACGAGGGGTACGGGCCGGGCGGCGTCGCCCTGCTGATCGATGCGCTGACCGACAACCGCAACCGGACCGGCTCGGAGATCCGCTCCCTGTTGTCCAAGAACGGTGGGTCGCTGGCCGAGCCGGGGGCGGTGGCCTGGCAGTTCGAGCGGAAGGGCGTGGTCAAGGTGGCCCGATCGACCGACGAGGACGAGGTCATGATGGTCGGCCTCGACAACGGGGCGGAGGACTTGGAGGACCTGGAGGAGGTGTGGCAGGTCACCTCCGAACCGGGCGACGTGGCGAGTCTCCGGGCCGCACTCGAGGAGGCCGGCATCGAGGTGCTCGACTCCGACAGCACCATGGTGCCGACCAACACCGTGCCGCTCACCGAGCCCGGTCAGGTCAAGGCGGTGCTGAACCTGGTGGAGCTGCTCGACGACCACGACGACGTCCAGGACGTCCACTCCAACATCGACATCCCCGACGAGCTGCTCGAATCGATCGGTTGAGCGGCACGGGCCGAGAGGTCCTCGCCGCCGTCAGACCCCGTCTGCAATGCCGAGCAGCCGGGACCTGGTGAGGCTCTGGAACCCCCTGACCAGGCTGAGCCCGGCCACCAGCCACGCGACGGCACCGACGACCAGCGGGAGCGAGCCGGCCCCGAACAGGATGCCGGTGGCCTGGCTGTAGGCGATCATGATCAGCGGCAGGCTGATCAGGCCGGACGCCT
>JAHELU010000170.1 GCA_024644005.1 Acidimicrobiales bacterium
GGCAACGGTGGCGACGGCAAGGAGCAGGACGTGGACCTCGGTCCACGGAGCCCGATCCGTCGTCCGCTCGGGCCCCGGTGCGGGTCGGGCCCCGGTGTCAGGTGGTGACGAGATCACGGATGGCCGCCAGCTTGGCCGGGCCGATGCCGGGCACCGCGAGGAGGTCGTCGACGACCACGAAGGGACCGTTGTCGTCGCGCCAGGCGATGATCGCCGCCGCGGTGGCGGGCCCGACGCCCGGTAGGTCCTGGAGCCGTTCCGCCGAGGCGGCGTTCACGTCGATGGGGCCCGACGGCGTGGCAGCCGGTCCCTCGGGCGTGACGATCAACGGGTCCGTCTCCGGCTCGTCCACCAGCGGGACCCGGATCTGCATGCCGTCGACCACCGGTGCGGCCAGGTTCAGCCGGTTGACGTCGGCTGCCGGCAGCGCCCCTCCAGCGGCATCGACCGCATCGCTGACCCGGCTTTGCGCCGGCAAGCGGACCAGCCCGGGGCTGCGGATCGCTCCGACGACGTGGACCACCAGCTCGAAGGGGTCATCCCCTGCGGTGGCATCGTCGCCGCTGTCGGCGACGCCGGTATCGTGGGTGGCCACCAGCGACTCGCCGGCGGGGTCGGTGGCCGCCGGCGACCGGCCTGCGGGGTCGGCCGGTCCGGACCCGGCGAGCGGGATGTGGTCCTCGACCGGCGGGGCCGGAGCGGGTCGGGTCAGCCACCAGCCACCGACGGCGATTGCGACGACCGCTCCGATGAGCAGCGCCGACGCACGCGGCCGATCCCGGATCGATTCCAGCTTGAGCAGCAGCTCGTCCACCTGGTCGGCCAGCCCGGGCGGCCCACCGATACCGTCGCTCGACACGGTTGTCCCCCGACGTCGTCTGCGGTTGCTCGGGGGAAGGTTGTCTGGCGGTGGCCGACGATCCGCCAGCTCGGCACCACGCTAGCGATTGGGTTCTACGGAAGCGACCGGACGATCGCGATTTGGGCAGCGCCGGCTGCGAATCGACTCGGACTGGTCAGAAGAGCTGGGCGGACAGCTTCTTGCGCCAGGCCGACGCCGAGTCGGGGTTGCCGGTCGACAGCTCGTCGAGCAGCGACACGAACTCGGCCCGTGC
Source organism: Acidimicrobiales bacterium (assembly GCA_024644005.1). Taxonomy (GTDB): domain Bacteria; phylum Actinomycetota; class Acidimicrobiia; order Acidimicrobiales; family SZUA-35; genus JAHELU01. The sequence continues at coordinate 1,116 of JAHELU010000170.1, forward strand.
ATCGTCATCGCCCTTCACGGTCGGCAGGAGGTCGGTCAGCCGGCCCTCGATCTCACTCCTGGCCTCGGGGGGCAGCGCCGCGTTGCGGGCGAGCTCGAGCATCGCCGCGACATCCGGGTCGTCGGTGGGCCCGGCCTGGAGCACCTCGACGGCCTCCTCGGTACGGTCACCCTGCAACAGCATCTGGGCCAGCATCAGGGTGGCCGAGCGGTTGCCCGGATCGAGCTCCAGCGCCTTGCGCAGCGACTCCTCGTCACCGATCGCCAGGAGCTCCGCGACCTCTTCACCGCTCGCAGCGCCGAGCAGCCCGGCCACGAACTCCCTGACCTGGGCCTCGGGCTGGGCCCCCATGAAGTTGGCGACGACCTGCCCCTTGTCGAGGGCATAGACCGCCGGGATCGACTGGACCCGGAACGCCTGGGATGCCTGCGGGTTCTCGTCCACGTTGATCTTGGCCAGCGCGACCTTGCCGGCGGTCTCGGTGACGACCTTCTCCAGGATCGGACCGAGCGTCTTGCAGGGCCCGCACCAGGGAGCCCAGAGGTCGACGACGACCGGCGTCGTCATCGACCGCTGCAAGACGTCGGCCTCGAACGTGGCGTCGGTGACATCGAGAATCATTGCTTTCACGCTAGCGGTCGATGACGGACTTTGTCGTCGGCGCCGCGGTCCCTACAGTTCCTGGGGTGACCGTCGCCATGAGGTGCGGCAGCGAGCTCCCGGTCGGAAGTGGGTCGGGACCGGACGATGGGAGTACCTGACCGTGAGAGTTGACGGAGGATTCGGCATGGGCGGCGACCTCGGCGCTGCCATCACCGCTGCGAAGGAGCACGAGGAGGCCGGCTACGACGGCTTCTGGACCGCCGAGACCAGCCACGACCCGTTCCTGCCGCTGCTCCTGGCGGCCGAGCACACCGAGACGATGGAGATCGGTACCTCCATCGCCGTCGCGTTCGCCAGGAACCCGATGACGCTGGCCAACACGGCCTACGACCTGCAGGCCTACTCCGGCCGGTTCATCCTGGGACTCGGCTCGCAGATCAAGCCCCACATCACGAAGCGGTTCTCGATGGAGTGGTCGAAACCGGCGGCGAGGATGCGCGAGATGATCTTGGCCATCCGGGCCATCTGGGACTGCTGGAACAACGGCTCCAAGCTCGACTTCCGGGGCGACTTCTACTCCCACACGCTCATGACGCCGTTCTTCGACCCGGGCCCGAACCCGAACGGGGACGCGAAGATCTTCCTGGCCGGGGTCGGTCCGCTGATGACCGAGGTCGCCGGTGAGGTGGCGGACGGCTTCATCTGCCACGGCTTCACCACGGAGCGGTTCCTCCGGGAGGTCACGCTGCCGGCGCTGGAGCGGGGCAGGGCCAAGGCCGGCAAGTCCATGGAGGGCTTCGAGATCGTCGGGCCCTCGTTCGTGGTGACCGGCAACGACGACGACGAGCTGGAGAAGGCAGCGGCCGCCACACGACAGCAGATCTCCTTCTACGGCTCCACCCCTGCCTACAAGCCCGTGCTCGACCTGCACGGCTGGGGTGGGATGCAAGAGGAGCTCAACAAGCTGTCGAAACAGGGCGAGTGGGAGCAGATGGGCACCCTCATCGACGACGAGATCCTCAACACGTTCGCCGTCGTCGGCGAGCCGGAGGCGATCGGGCCCGAGCTGCACCGACGCTACGGGGATTGCATCCAGCGGATCAGCTTCTACGCCCCCTACCGGTCGGACCCTGACCGGTGGCGGAGCGTGATGGCCGACCTGAAGGCCGCCTGATCACGTCAGGACGCCAGCTCCAGCGTGCCGTCGGCGTACTGCTGCCGGCACAGGGTCCGTTGCAGCTTGCCCGAGCTGGTCTTCGGCAGCGTGCTCGGCTTGACCAGCACCACGTCCCGGCACGGCACGCCGACCGACTCGACCGAGCGCTCCGTGACCGCGTGCCTGATCTGGTCGAGGTCGCCGTCCGCCCTCGTCTCGGCCACCACGACGACGTGCTCCTTGCCGTTGCGGCCGGCCGCCCCGAACGCGATCACGTTGCCGGCCCTGATGCCGTCGATCGAACTGACCACCCGTTCGATGTCCTGGGGGTACACGTTGCGACCGCCGACGATGATCAGGTCCTTTATCCGCCCGCACATGGCCATCTGCCCGTCGACCAGATAGGCCAGATCACCGGTCTTCAACCAGCCGTCGTCGAACAGCTCGCGTGTCTCGTCCGGTCGCCGGTAGTACCCGGGGGTGACCGATGTGCCCCTGATCTCCAGCTCCCCGACCAGTCGATCGGACAGGACGGCCCCTCTTGCGGGATCGACGATCCGGAACTCGAGGCCGGGAACCGGTGAGCCGAGCAGCACGATCTCACGGGCGTCGGGGTGGTCGGCCGGCACCGGTCGGGCAACGTGGTCGTGCTCCAGCGCCCTGGCGTCGACGAAGTCGGTCGTGAGTCCCGACATCGGGGCCGGGAAGCAGCCGGCGATCGCCACCTCGGCCATCCCGAAGGCGGGGAACACCGCTCCGGGACGCATGCCGTGGCGGGCCCCCGCGTCGATGAAGGCCCGAACGGAGGCCGGGTCGACCGGCTCGGCCCCGTTGAGTGCGATGCGCAACGACGACAGGTCGAGATCCCGGTCCGATCGCCGCAGCGCCCTCGTGGCCAGCACGTAGCTGAAGTTGGGGCCGGCGGTGGCCGTGCCCCGGTAGGTCGAGATCCACTCCATCCACCGTCCGGGGGAGGCCAGGAAGTCCTGGGGTGCTCCGAGCACCAGGTCGATCCCGGCCGCCATCGGCAGGATGCAGAACCCGACCAGGCCCATGTCGTGGTACAGCGGCAACCACGACACCATCACGTCGGTGTCGACATCGACCTCGGCAGCCTCGATGATCGCGTCGAGGTTGGCCGCCACCATGTGGTTCGGCAGCATCACGCCCTTCGGCTCCGAGGTCGAACCGCTGGTGAACTGCAGTACGAACAGGTCGTCGGGATCGTAGTCGGGGCGGATGAACTGATCGGGGGTCACGCCGTCGTCAGCGGTCAGATCGTCGAGGACGATCATCGGCGGATCCTCGGGGGAGATGTCGACGAACGGGGCCAGATCGCCGTCGACGATGACGGCCACGCAGTCCGCATTGCGTATCCGGAGCTTGGTGGATGCGGTGAACTCGTCGAGCGACGCCAACCGCATCGGCAGCGGCAGCACAACCAGCGTTGCACGGCAGAGCCAGACGGCCTGGAAGGCGGTCACCAGATCTGCGGTGGTGGGCCCGAGCACAGCGACATTTTGACCGGGCAGGACCCCCCGGCTCTGGAGCCGGGCTGCCATGGCCTTCGACTCCTCGTGGAGCGTGGCCCAGGACTTCGTGACCGGGTGGTCGCCGGTCACGAACGTGACGGTGCCGTCACCCTTGGCGGCGTGCTCGATCCGGCCGACGATTGTCTGCATAACGGGTTAGACACCGCCGACCGCCGATCGGTTACGCGTTGGTAACCTGTCTGTCAACCCGCCGCTGCACGCCCCGTGCAGGTCGCCGGTCAGTCGCCGAAGACGGCGATCTGGTTGCCGACAGCCCGCCGCCCACCGGACGGTCGGTTCACCACTCCCCGCCCGGCGATCCACATCGTGGTCGACCCACCACCGTCGAGCATGACGGCGTCGTGGGCCCCGAGCGACGCCATCAGCGCCGCCGTCTCGGCCCCGGTCATCCCCCTGGCCGAGCGACTGCGGCCGTCCACGGTGACCAGGATGAGCACGTCACCGGTCTCGTCGAGGCCGATGGCGGTTCTCGGCTGGCGGGAGACGAACGCCGGGTCGTTCCCGAACTCGGTGGTTTGGGTCCCCCGGTGGATGAGCGTCGGGTGGCCGGCAACCGCCTCGACGACCCGATCGTCGACGTCGTCGTTCATCTCCCGGTGGTGCTCGATGATCGCATCGCCGTCGACGGTGAACCCGAAGAGGGCGGTGTAGTCGTGGTCGGTGCCGCCGTACACCGTGCCGTTCGAGACCGCCGGCCCGTCGAAGGGGCCGAACCAGTTGCCGTTGATCGCGACATGGGCCCCGATCTCCTCGGCCCAGGCCCCGACCGCGGCCCGGCCTCGGTCGGCGGGGCTGACCCGCATCCCCCGCGTCTGCGACAGGTGGACGTAGGCCACGTTGACCCGCTGGCCGGAGCCGGTGAGACGGCCGTGAACCAGCGACTCGGTGACATCCTCCACGACGACGATCGGCCGCTCGACCACCCAGGCGCCGAACTCGGAGCCGGTCATCGGTTCCCTGAGCCGCAGCATGGCCGCCCGCTTGGCGGCCTCGGCGGCCGCGACCTGCCGGGCCAGCGCAGCCTGGCGGCGTGCCTCCAGCTCCCTGGCCCGCCTCGCCCGCTCGATTCGACGCTGGGGGCTCAGCGTCAGCGCATCGAGCGATTGCCGGTAGCTGCGGCGCCCCGCAAAACGGTGTTCGGGAGAGTCGAGCAACAATCCGACCAGCTCGACCGGTCGCATGCCGTCGGCCAGCTTGGCCGACCAGTAGCGCAAGCCAACCGGGTCCGGGTGACGGCGAAGCACGGCGCAGTAGGCCATCGTGACCACCAGCCGCTCCGCAGCCCCGTCTTCGAGCACCCCCTCCGCCGGCCCGATTTGGCCCGGCCAGCAGGACCGGTCCAGCGGTCGGGCCCCGGTCGACACACCGGCGCTCGCCGGTACCGCCACCAGTGAGGTGGCCAGCAGAGCGCACGCGACCAAGACGAGCGCGAAAGCAGCCGCCAGGCCACCATGCATTCCCGCACCTTTCCCGCCGACCCCTGTTCAGGGCCAGGCCATCGAGATCCAGGTAACCCGATTCCGGATCGGCGGCGCCAGAACAGACCTCCCCACCGGTGATCGCACCGCTGAGCCGTTCGGCCCACCCGTCTCGAGCCGGGCGGTGACTACAGCATGATCAGTGCCAGGACGCCCCTGGCAGACCACAGTGCGGTCCGGATCCAGTTGGTGGCGATCAGGCGCTCGATCAGGGCCGGGTCCCGGCCATCGGCCTGCAGGCGCCCATGGATCGGGGCATACCACAGCCCGGTGCCGATCCAGGCCGCAGCGAGCAGCAGACCGGCGAGGAAGGCGAGGAGGGCGGACGTCCCGTCTGGTCGCACGACGAAGACGAGCAGCGCCAGCACCAACTCGGCCGGGGCGAACACGGCGAGGACCGACACGATCCTGGTGCTGTGGGCGGTGACGTAGTCGCCGAAGTCGGCGGCCGACACCGATCGGAACTGGGGGTAGACGACCAGCTGGACCGTCCACATCACGCCGACCATGGCCAGGGTGACGCCGGCGTTGACGACGAGTAGCAGGCTGTCGGACATGGTCGGTGCGAGGCTACCGGGTCCCCGGTCGACGCCGCCGGTCGGTCCGGTTCGGTTCACGGGCTCCTCAGGCCGGGGCCCCCAACCGCTCGGCAGCCGGTGCCATGGCCTGCAGCTCCGGCATGACCTCGGCCGCGAACAGCCTGGCATTTCGCTCGGCTTCCTCCGATGGCATCCCGGCGTAGCTGAACACGCCCATGAAGGCATCGTTGTACGTGTTGTCCTGGATGGTGACGATCCGCTCGACGACCTGCTCGGGGGTGCCCCACACCTGGATGTCCACGAAGAAGTCAGTCATCCGCTGCGGGCCGTTCGGCCGATTCAACAGGTCGTACATCTGGCCGTGGAACTCGTACCCGGGCGTGTTCTTGAGATGATCCTTGTCGAACTCGTAGTGCTCGATCACCGAGTCCCAGTAGCCGCCGATGTAGGTCCTGGCCAGTTCCTCGGCCCGGTCGGCCGATTCGTCCACGAAGCACCAACCGGCGACATAGGGCGATGGGGGCTCCTCACCGGTGGCCTCCCGGAACGTGGTGCGGTAGGTCTGCAGCTCGGTCCTCACAAGGTCCCACGGCTTCTGGGGGATGATCAGCAGTCCGACCCCCATCTCGGCCATGATGGCCGCCGACTCCGTCGAGACCGCAGCGGCGTAGGTGCGACCCCGGAACGATTTCTGGGGCCGGGGCCGAATGTCCTTTCTCGGTTGGCGAACGAACTCGCCGTCGTACTCGCAGTAGCCCCGTTCCAGACCGGTCAGGATCATCTCCGCCGACTCGGCGAACCGGCGGCGGGCCTCGGGCATGTCGACCCGGAAGCCCTCGAACTCGACCCGGCCGGTGCCACGACCCATGCCGAGGATCACCCGGCCACCGGACATGACATCGAGCATCGCCACTTGCTCTGCGACTCGCATCGGGTCGTGCCACGGCAGGACGCACACCATGGACCCGAGCTGGATGCGCTCGGTGCAGGCCGCCATGTAGGTCAGGAACTGCATGACGTCCGGGCACATCGTGTAGTCGGTGAAGTGGTGCTCGACGCTCCAGATCGAGTCGAACCCCAGCGGCTCGGCCAGGCGGGCCAAGGCGAGGTCCCTGGCGTAGACCTCGGCATCGGACACCCGCTGGCCCGGATTCTGGAAGATGACGGACATTCCGACGTGCATGGTGATCCTCTTCGTGTCGGCCCTGTGGTGGACCGTAGTGCACCGACGAGACCGGCTTCCAAACCCGCTCAAGGCGCACCAACCGGCCGTCGATACTCCGGCATGGACTGCGACCGGGCACCCGGGGCGCTCGCCACGGTGCCGATCGCCCGGCGTCAGGCCGCCGATGCCTGAGCAGCTGCTGTCCGTCCTCGAGGCCTTCCACGGGTCGAACCTGGCCCGCCTCGCCGTGCCCCTGGTGCTGTTCAGCGCCGTGCTCGTGGCCGCCAGGGGGCCGGCTGCCCTCCGGCTGTCGGACGAGACCCTCCGCAGTGTGACGGTCACGATGGCCCTCCTCATCGTCAACGGGTACCTCGCGTCCTACCTCGTCCTGCAGGTCGATCTCACCCGGTCGGCCTACGGCCTGGTCGGGCTCCCCCACCTCGACACCGCGGTCTGGTCGGCACTGCCGTGGCCTGTCACGGTCCTGGCGGTCGTCCTGCTGTTCGATCTGGCCGACTACTGGACCCATCGGCTGATGCACGGCTCGGTGCTCTGGGGCGTCCACGCCGTGCACCACAGCGAGCAGCGGCTGACCTGGTTCTCGTCGTCCCGGGTTCATCTCTTCGAGACGACGATCATGAAGCTCGGTTACCTGGCGATGACCGGCTGGGTGGGGATGCCGGTCTGGTCGCTGTTGGCAGCCAATGCCGTTGCCTACCTCCACAACCGCTACGTCCATTGCGACGTTGGCTGGAACCATGGCCCGCTGGCCACCGTCATCGCCTCCCCGAACTGGCATCGCTGGCACCACTCGGTCCTGCCGGCCGCCTACAACAAGAACTATGCCAACATCTTCTCGTTCCTCGACGTGGCCTTCGGCACCTACTACAACCCCGGTCGGTGCCGAACCGAGGTGGGACTCGACGAGATCCCCCGGCCGGGCGTGCTGAACCTGATGCTCTATCCCTTCTCCGAAGTGCTGAGGCGAGTCCAACGACCCGTGGAGCTCACCGAGAACCAGCTCTGACAATCAGCAATGAGTTTGTCGACAAATCTGGATGATCAGATCCTCTTGGCGTCGAACATAGTCGAATAGAGCTGATGGAATAGGGTCGATTTCCTCTCAAGAGAAGCTGGCCTTCTTCTCACCGATGCGCGATCCTCGGCGTCTATGTCAGACGATCCGCCGCAACCTGATCTCACCGTCACGGCCGAGGTCCCGCTCAGCGGGCTGCCCGCCGGGACCGAGATCGGTCCGACGCCGCCGGCCGATCGGGAGCCAGACGGGGGCGAAGCGCTCTTCTCGACAGCGAGGCCTCTCGAGCTCGCGTCGACGTCGACCGATCCGACGGACGATCCGTCGATCCTCGAAGATTCCGCACGGCCGTTCTCGGAGCGGCTGACCCCGCTGGAGGCCATTGGTCGGCTCAAGACGTTCGTCGAGACCGGCCGCGATCGTGCCGAGCCCCTGTACCGGAGGCAGGGCACGCTGGCCGTGCTGGCGCTGTGTGTGCTCGCCGTGGTGGCGGTCATCTCGTTCCCCCGATCCAGAACAGAGGCCGTCGACGGGAACGGTGTCGCCGTCACCATTCGGTCCGTCGAGCGGGGCCCGGCCGGGCCGACGAGCGACGGCAATGCGGATGGCGCCGTCAACCACATCGGCACGGACCGCTGGTTCGCCGGGACGAAGGCCGTCCGATCGCAGGGTGAGACCGGCGGACCGAGCGAGGGACCATCGTCCTCGACGTCGAGCGCCCAGCGGTCGAGGACATCGATCCGCCTGCTGCCGACACTGGGTGAGCTGACCGAGACATCGGTGGGGTCCGATCAACCGCCCACCGACTGCCAGGGCCCGGGCGCCACGACCGGCTGCAACACCCCCCCGCCCCCTGACCAGACCACCCCCACCTCGGCCCCGCCGAGCAGCGCGGCCTCGACGGTCACCGGCGGTGGAACTGCCGTCTCGACCACCTCCTCGACCGTCGGCGGCGCAGCGACGAC
>JAHELU010000019.1 GCA_024644005.1 Acidimicrobiales bacterium
CTGGCCATGCAACGGGCGTGGGTCGACGAGAACGCGGAGCTGCTGATCGAGGAGGACAACGTCCGTCCTCTGCTGTCCAAGACCTACGAGGACGGCGAGACCGCACCGGAGCCGAACCTGGAGTCGCCACCAGCCTGACCGCCCCGGTACCGGTCGCCGTGCGGCCGGGCCACTCGATCGACTCTACGTTCGACAAGGCGATAGGTTGGGGGTGAATCATCGTCGAGACGCCGGGAGTGAGGGCTGGTGGCCGACCACGACACGACCCCAGAACGCAACGAGCTGCTGCGTCTCCAGCGGCTGCTGCTGCCGGCTTCCCTCCCCGCCATCGGCTGTACGCAAGCGGCTGCGGGCTACGTCGCCCACAACCATGCTTTCGAGCTAGGCGGCGACTGGTACGACCTGATCGACCGCCCGGACGACAAGGTGGTGGCGGTCATCGGCGACGTCGTCGGACATGGCGCCGAGCAGATCAGCGTCATGGGCCAGCTTCGTGCCGCAGCCAACGCCTTCGCCAGAGTCTGCTCGACACCGGCCGAGATCCTGTCGATGCTGGAGGAGTTCGCTGCCGAGCTCCCCGACGCCGACATGACCACCGCCCAGGTGCTCATGCTCGACGGGAGCAGGCGGATCGGGCTCGCATCGGCCGGCCATCCCCCACCACTGGTCGTGAACGGCGACGGCGACGTCACGGCGGTCGACTCCGGCCACCGGGCACCGCTCAGCCTGTTCGGGGATGGGGCGGATCAGTCCTTCGAGGCTGGAGTGGGTGACCTCGTCGTCCTCTACACCGACGGGGTGGTGGAGCGGCCCGGACAGGTCATCGACAAGGGCATCGACGAGTTGGGAGCGTTCATATCCGAGCACCGGTCGAAGTCCGTGTCGGAGATCGTCGATGCCACCCTGGAGCACTTCGCCGGCGCCGCAACGGACGACATGGCCCTGCTGGTCCTCCGCCCGGTTCACGAGCGCAGCGACCGGTACCGGCTCCAGCGCAAGCAGACGGTCGCCGTCCGGATCGCCGACTGATCACCGGGCGCTCAGGTCTTCTTCGGCCCCCTGGGTAGCAGGTCGCCGAGGACGGCGATGTCAGCATCACCCTCGGGAGTCGTGGCGGCCACCACCAGGTCGGCGTCGCCGAGCTCGAGGGCGACCTGCAGGCAGGCGCCACAGGGGAACGTGATGGAGCCGTCGGTTCGAGGCGACGCCAACACGAGCGCCACCGGTTCCTCGCCTGCTGCGATGGTGGCGAACAGGGCCACCCGTTCGGCGCACATCGCCAGACCGAGTGACACGTTCTCGACGAGCGATCCCGTGATGATCGATCCGCTGCGGGTACGAACGGCCGCACCCATGCGAAACCCCGAATAGGGGGCATAGGCCCGGTCTCGGGCACTGACGGCGGCCTGGAGGAGATCGGAGCCGACGACGTCGACGGGGTCGGCGGCGGCGCTGGACTCGCTGCGTTCGCTCATGTCAGGTGGCCAACCGGATCGTCTGCCAGGCGATGACGGCGGCACCGAGCAGGCGGCGCCAGGGGTTCACGCCCCGCAGCAGCTCGCCGGCGCCCCAGTACAGCCACAGGACCGTCAGGATGCCACCGGCGACGTCGTACACCGTCGACCCGTTGCCGGCCAGAGCTCGCACCAACCACCCGAACGCAATGACGAACAGGGGCCAGTTGGGGAACTGGGCGATCGTCACCTCGCCAGTCTCACGATTCTCGAACCACCAACGAGGCGAGCCGACCCTCATGCCGACCCCACTGCGCTCATCACATCGATCGGAGATCTCGAGGCCAGGGTTGTCGGTTGCATGGTCGTCCTTCGTCGAACCGGTGGAGCGCACGGTAGCGCGACCGCCGGAGCCGGTAAACATCTCAGCGACGCGAGGGCGACGAATCCGACCCGCCGTGGTGGTCGGATCCCGAGCCAAACTGGGACGGTGAATCTCGCTGCTCCCCGACCGACCACGTCCAGGACAGGTTGGCGATGACGGCGGTCGGCCGGCTCATGCGCCACGATGGAACCGGCTGGTCCCCGGTGGGCGAACCGCTCCCCCCGTTCGCCCACGCCCCGCCGTCGCCGAGCCTGCTCATCGCCCCATGGATCCTGCCCAAGGAGCTCGCCCCGAGGCCCTACGACGTGATCGTGGTCGGTGAGCTGGCCCACCAGCTGATGGCCCGGTGCCCGGAGGACGACCAGGCCTACCTGGACCTTGCCCAGCAGACCATGCTGTTCCAGGACCCGGATGTGGTCATGGCGTGGCTGGCCGAGATCGAGCTCTGGATCGGACGCCGACTCGACCAGCAGCGACCGTGGCCTGAGCCGCCTGCCGAGCAGGACGACCGGCAATGACAAACGGCCCGTCCGGATGCTGCGGAGGGGGGGCGGTCGCATCCAGGACGGGCCGTTCAGATGAGCCGCAACGATGCGGCTGTGAGGCGACCGAACAGGGGGATTCGGTTGCTGAGAGAGATGTACCCGGTCGACCACCGTTGAAACTAGATTGCCCGAGAATTCTTCGAACCGGCTCGAAAGGGTCGCCAACCGCCTCGGCGGCTGCCCAGCGGCTGCTGTCGTCCCAACGCCGAGCCGGTACGGTGACCGGGAGCCGACAGCACCGATGACGTGGGCACAGCCAGTCGTCGGGCGGTAGTTCATCCGGAGGAACGACGTATCGGTGGTGAAGACAACGAGCATGTCCCGGCGCTACGCACAGGTGCTGGTCTTCGTCACCTCGGGCGCCGTACTGGTGCTGGAGATCCTCGCCGGTCGACTCATGGCCCCCTATGTCGGGGTGTCGCTCGAGACCTTCACGGGGATCATCGGCACCGTCCTGGCCGGGATCGCCCTCGGTGCGGCCGTCGGTGGCCGCCTCGCCGACCGTTACGATCCCCAGCGCCTGATCGGTCCGGCGTTGATGCTCGGTGGCGTGGCGAGCTGGCTCTAGATCCCGATCGTCGGCTTCCTCGGCCCCGGGGTCGGCCGGGCCGTTCCGGCGATCGTGACCCTGTCGTTCTTCGGGTTCTTCGCTCCTGCCATGCTCCTCACCGCGGTGAGCCCGATGGTGGCCAAGCTCCTGTTGCAGAACCTGAGAGAGACCGGGGAAGTGGTGGGAGGGCTGTCGGCGGCGGGAACGGTGGGTGCGCTGTTCGGCACCTTCTTCACAGGTTTCGTGCTCGTCTCGGCGGCACCGACTCGTCCGGTCATCATCGCCCTCGGCGGCCTCCTCGTGGTCTGGGGGCTCGTACACGCACTCACCCGTGGCGCCGGGCAGCTCCCATCGGCCGGGGCCGGTCTCGGGGCGATCGCGGTGCTCGTCCTCGCCGCAGCTGCGGCCGATCCCTGCGATTTCGAGTCCGCATACGCCTGTGGGCGGATCACGGTCGATGACGGCGACGACTCGCTGCGATTCCTCGTCCTCGACACGCTCCGCCACGGCGCCGTCGACCTCGACGACCCCACCCACCTGGAGTTCCGCTACATCAACGTCATCGGCGACGCGATCGACGCCATGCCGCCGGGCCGGCTCGACGCCCTCCATCTCGGCGGCGGCGCCTTCAACGTTCCCCGGTACGTCACTGCCACTCGACCGGGCTCGACCCACCTGGTGCTGGAGATCGACCCCCTGCTGGTCGATGTGGCCCGGGACGAGCTGGGTCTCGTGACCGGACCGGACCTGCGGGTCGTCACCGGTGACGCCAGGCTGGCCCTGGCCGATCTGCCCACCGACTCGTACGACCTGATCGTGGGCGATGCCTTCGGCGGGCTGAGCGTTCCCTGGCACCTGACGACGTCCGAGTTCATCGCAGAGCTCGACCGCGTGCTGCGACCGGACGGCCTGTACGTGATGAACGTGATCGACGGTGGCGAGAACCGGTTCGTCGAAGCGGAGCTCGCAACCCTGGCGGAGCACTTCGACCATCGTGGTGCGGTGGTCCCGAACGACTGGCCGCAACCCGCGCCGGCCAACCAGATCCTGATCGCCTCGGACGCACCCCTTCCGGAGCTGGACGTCGAGCTCGCGCACGGGGTGGTCGTCGGCGACATCGACCTCTTCGCCGGCGACGGGCAGATCCTGACCGACGACTTCGCCCCGGTGGAGCAGCTCGCAGCGAATCCCTGACGTGACCGGTCGACGATCGGACCGATCAGGCGGAGAAGTCGCTGCTCGGCAGGTCCTGCGCCCCGCTCTCCAGCGCGTCGCAGATCGCCGTGGCCACCGCGGCCGGCTGCAGCCCCTGAGGCATCTTGGGGGCGTCGCCCTCGATGGGGCGGTCGGCCAGCCCCGTCTCGGTGTGGGGCGGCCGGGCGTCGAGGATGCGGATCTTGGCTCGCCTGGCCTCTCTCGCCGCCGCCTCGTCGAACGAGCGGACCGCCGCCTTCGACGCGCCGTAGGCCGCCATACCGGGCAGGTTCTGCTCGGCGATCACGCCCGAGATGTTCACGATCGCCCCTCCCGGTCGGAGCTGGCCGAGCGCCACCCTGGTCAACATGATCGACACGAAGGTGTTGGTGAGGAACAGCTCCTCCATCGCGTCGATCGACAGATCGGTGACCGGCCCGAACGCCACGACACCGACCGCGTTGATCACGACGTCGAGCCCTCCCCCCGCTCTGGCGGCTTCGGTCACCGCCTGCCGGCAGGCGTCCGCTGTGCGGAGGTCGATGGCCAGCCGGGTGCCCGGAACGGTGAGCCGGTCGAGCGGTTCCTGGCGGCGGGCCACGAGGGTCGACTTGGCCCCCCGACGGTGCAGCTCGTCGGCCAAGGCAGAGCCGAGTCCGCCGCTGGCGCCCGTCAGGAGCACCGACGCTCCCCGCAGCGGATGAGCTGGCTGCGTCGTGTCGTTCGACTCGGTTGGGGTCTGGGTCATCGCTACCTCGTCGATCGGTTCGGGGCGCCGATGGTATCGCCCACCGCGATCCGGTGTCGGGTCCGGGTCCGGGGCCGGGGCCGGGTCGGCCAATCGGGATCTGAGCAGGCCTGCACCCGCCGCACCGGTATCCTACGGGCGTGGCTTCAGACGACAATCTGACCGTGACCGTTTCCGAGGACGACCCGACGGTCGTCGTGGCCGAAGGTCAGATCGACTCCCACACGTCCACCAAGCTCGACGAGGCGCTGGCCGGCTACGCCGCCACCGAGTCGATCTCGGTCGATCTCTCCGAGGTGAGCTTCGTCGACTCGTCCGGTCTCCGGGTGATCGTCCGGGCCCACAAGCGCCACAACGAGGGCGGCGGCGGCTTGACCGTCGTCCGGCCGAGCCAATCGGTGACACGGCTGCTCGACATGACCGGCCTCACCTCAGAGCTGACGATCAGGGCCTGAGGGCCGATCACCGCTCGCCCGCCCAGCGATGGCAGAGAGATCTCACGGTGCCGACAGCGGCAAACGAGAGGAAGTGATGAGTTCGAACATCGAGTGGAGCGTCAACCTCGACCTCCCCGCCGCCAACCGCTACCTCCATATCGTCCGGTTGACCACCGCCGGGGCGGCGGCCGAAGCCGGGCTCGACGCAGAGGAGGTGGACGACGTCAAGATCGCGATCGACGAGCTCTGCTCGATCGTGATCGACGCCGCCGGCGACGACGATCGGATCTCGCTCCGCTTCCTGGCCGGCGACGGGCGATTGATGGTCGAGGGCTCGGCCCCGCCCGGCGCGGAGCTCGAGGTCGACGAGTTGGCGCGGGCCATCCTCGACGCGACGCTCGACGGGCTGGAGCTCGGCCCGGATCGCCCAGACGGCGGTTTCCGTCTGACCAAGATCCGCAGTGGCCTCTGACGGCCCGGCGGCCGCCGATCTCGGCCGGTTCGAGGAATACCGGCGAACGGGCAGCATCGACCTTCGCAACGAGCTGGTCGAGGAGCACCTGAACCTGGCCCGGGCGTTCGCCAGGCGCTACTCCAACCGGGGGGTGGCGCTCGAGGATCTCGAGCAGGTGGCCCGGATGAGCCTGATCGGTGCGGTCGAGCGGTTCGATCCGGAGGTCGGCGTGCGGTTCTCGACCTTCGCAGGACGGACGGTCGATGGCGAGCTGAAGCGCTACTTCCGCGACAAGGCGTGGTCGGTCCGGGTTCCCCGCCGCTATCAGGATCTCGGCCTGGCGATACGGGCCGCCCTGGACACCCTGACGAAGGAGTTGGAGCGACCGCCGACGATCCCGGAGCTCGCCGAGGCAGTGGGGGCCGAGATAGACGAGGTGGTGGCCTCGATGGAGGCGTCTCAGGCCTTCCGGGCTGACTCGATCGATGCGCCATCCGGGGCAGACGGCGACGCCCCTACGATCGCAGACGAGCTCGGGGCATCGGACATCGGGCCCAGCGCTTTCGAGAATCGGGAGCTCGTCGGCGATCTGCTGCGGCGGCTACCCGAGCGCGAGCGGCGCATCGTCGAGCTCCGGTTCTTCGGCGAGCGCAGCCAGCGGGACATCGCCAAGGAGGTCGGGATCAGTCAGATGCACGTGTCCCGGCTGCTTCGCAAGGCCCTGGCGACGCTCCGGTCGTCGATCGAGGTCGACGGGCAGGGTGGCGAGCTGTCCTGAGGCGACGACCCTACGCGGCGGCGACGGGCTGGCGAGCGCTGGCCCTCGCCACGGCCCGCTGCCAGCTCGGCGAGGTGCCGAGCGCCCATCGGAGGAAGCCGACGGCGGTCCTGCCGCCGAGCATTGCCGAGGGTGGGGCGGTCAGGTCGAGGACGGCAGCGAGACCCGGCGGTAGCGTGGCAACGGCGGCCCAGAACATCGGCCGGTAGCCGAGCATCACGGGCGCCGGGAGTGGCGGGCGCTCGAGGAACGCCACCGCCGACCGCGATGCATCCGACGGCTCGATATCGGGATGATCGACCAGCCAGGCGGTCAGCTCCGCCGCGGTGAGCGGGAGCGGGTCGACGTCGAGCAGCCGTCCGATGACGGCCTGCTCCGCCACGAAGCGGTCGGCCTCGGCGTCGCTGAGCGATCGAGGCCCGAACTGCCGGTAGGCGGTGAGGAACGAATCGGTGAGCGCGTTGTGGACCCAGGCACCGAGCGACGGGCTGAAGGCGCTGTATGGCCGACCTCGTTCCGACCGACCACGAATCGGTCGATGGGCGTGCTTCACCGCCGAGACCACGGCCTCGACCTCGGGCTCCGCCCCGAAGGTGGTTGCGGTCACCCAGGCCGATGTCCTCGACAGCCGTCCGAGCGTGTCGTCCCGGAAGGACGAGTGGTCCATCACGCCGGCCACAACCTCGGGATGTGCGGCCTGGACGAGCAGCGCTCGTATGCCGGCGACGAATGCGGCCACGTCGCCGATGACCGGCCACGAAACCGAGTCGGGGCCGAGCAGGCCGGGGTCGCCGGGGAATGACTCGGTGTCGGCGAGTGGGTCCGGGGCTTGGGAGAAGAGCTCCGTTGTGGACCTCGTGATCCGGGAACGGACGCCGTCGACTGCAGCACTCAACATGATGGTCTCCTACCCTCGGCTCATCGGGGCCGAAACGTCGTGCAGCATCATCAGGTCTGCGGCTCGATCATGCAGCTGACAGAGGTGCAGCCCTGATCGCCGTGAACCCACATCCCGGAGACGAGCGCATCGACGATGGCCAATCCTCGGCCCCGGTCCGCCAGCGGATCGGCATCGGAACGAGCCGGCAGCACGATCGGCTCATCGGAATGCCGGGCGTTGGTCACCGTGAGGAATACGTCCGGTCCTGACAACAGCACCTCGAGCTCGATGAGACCGCCGGCGCCGTGTTCCACTGCGTTCGCTGCGAGCTCCGCCACGACGAGCTCGACATCGGCCGTCAACCGTGACGGTACGCGGGAGGCTTCGAGGAAGCTGCGAACCTGCTTGCGGGCTTGCGCCGCAGCGACATGGTCCGGTTCGAACCGGAGGTCCAACCTGTCCTCCAGAACTCGGTCGGCGATCATGACACAGTAGCTCTCCGGGCCGATCCGAAGCGTCGGCCTGGGGCGCCGGTCGAGCGATAGGTGATCATGTCTGGCACGTACCCTGACCCGTAACTCGCGAAACCCGGAGCCTGGGCGTTGCCTGCGTCACATCGGGTTTACCGCTCGGGCCGCACGGGAACACAGCTCACATGAGTCTTGATCAGATTCGACAGCACATCTCGACGCTGCGGGCCGACATCAGCGGCGAATACGCCTCGGTGAGCCGGGTCGTCGATGGCCTGTTGGACCTCCGGCTGCTGGCCACCGGTCGAGACGATCTCGTCCACCTCGTCGACGAGACGATGGCCACCATCCCAGGCCGCACCGTTGCGCCGAACGAGTGGTGGAGGGGCGAGCTCGACCACATCGAGCTGGAGGCCCTGTCGTTCGGGACCGATGACGAGACATCCTCTGGCCAGCCCCCGGCCGGTGTCGGCGCGCCGACTTTCTGAGTCCCCTCGTCGACCGGCGCAACGATTCCAGGGGTCTGACATGAGGGTAGACACGAAGACCTACGCCACCTGCGGCCGGGCGGTCGACCCGGACGGTTGGCGGGATGCGACACCGCTGACGGCGGTTCAATCGTCGCTGGATGGGGTAGAAAGAATGCTATGTGCGCCCAGATAGTCGATACCGTCCTCGAAGCCACGATCGTGGGGAGCTTCACCAAGATCGGCCCCGCCGTACGATCCAGGCTGGACGACTGGGAGCCGGTCACCACCGACCTGTCCGGATCGGTGATCGTCGTGACCGGCGGGTCGGCCGGGATCGGCAGAGAGACCGCGGCGCAGCTCGTCGGCCTGGGGGCCGACGTCTGGATCACCTCGCGCGCACTCGACCGGGCCGAAGAAGCCGCGAACGAGATCAACCGATCGAACCCCCAGGGCGAGGCCATCGGTGCCGAGGTAGACACCGGTGACTTCGATTCGGTGAACCAGCTCGCCGATCGGATAATCGCCGAGACCCCTGCCGTCGATGTGCTGATCCACAATGCCGGGGCCCTCAGCGACACGTACGAGACGAGCCCGAGCGGCATCGAGGCGACGCTCGCCTCCCACCTGGTCGGACCCTACCTCCTCACGAAGCGGCTCAAGCCCCATCTGAGCTCGGGCGGCCGAGTGCTGTGGATGTCGAGTGGCGGGATGTACACCCAGGGCCTCGACGTCGACGAGCTCGAGATGAGCGAGAGCAACTACAAGGGAACCACGGCCTACGCGAGGGCCAAGCGGGCCCAGGTGGAACTGGTGTCCCATCTCGGACGGGCTTGGGCTCCCGACGTCCGGATGCAGGCCATGCACCCGGGCTGGGTCGCCACCTCCGGAGTCTCCGATGCCCTTCCCGGCTTCAACAAGGTGGTCGGGCCGCTACTGCGAGACGCCAGCCAGGGCGCAGACACCATGGTGTGGCTGGCCGCCGGTGGAGCCGATGACGCAGCGCCCGGCCAGTTCTGGCTCGATCGCCGCCCCCGCGCCACCTCGTACCTTCCCGGAACCAACACCACCGAGGCCGAGCGCCAACGTCTCGTCGACTGGCTCGACGGGGTCCTGATCTCGCTGGACTGATCAGCCGCCCCCTCCCCGACCAAACCGATCGAATCGGGTCGTTCGACTCACGACCCGGCGAGAGCGGCCGAACGGGAGGGGGATGTCCCGCAACGTCACCCCCCGCCCTGTGGAGATGGCTCGCGCCGCGCTCGTTGCGGTCGCCGTCGCGACTGCGCTGCTGCTGTCCGCCGTCGTGTCAGCGACGCCCGCCGGTGCGGCGGTCCGAGAGGACGGGGCCGCCCCGTCCACCGGAGCCGCTGGCTTCACCGGAGCGGCCAGCTCGGCCAACGCACGCTTCGTCGTCGACGGGTACCGCCAGCTGCTGGGTCGGACCGCCGACGAGGCAGGCGTCGACTTCCACCTCGACAGGCTCATCGCAGGAGGCGACCGCACCCGCCACGCCTTCACCTACGCCATGCTGTTCGGGACCGAGGGATCACGTCAGGAGGTCAGGCGGGCCTACGACGATCTGCTCGGCCGGCCGGTGGACGCCGCCGGGGATGCCTACTGGACCGCCCACCTCCAGGGTCGTGGTGTGCTCGACCTGCGGGTCCTGCTGATGGCCAGCGACGAGTATCGCAACCGAGCCGGGGGCACCGACAGCACCTGGTTGGAGGCGCTGTACCACGACATCCTCGGCCGCCCCTCTGACGAAGCGGGGCGCCGGTACTGGCTTGCGCTGACCGAGGCCGGCGTGGCCCGACCCCTGATCGTGGCGGGGATCTACCTCAGCGACGAGGCGCTCGGTCGCCGGGCCGACACCTATTATCTGGAAGCGCTCGGTCGTCACCCGGGCGAAGCCGAACGTCGAGGGGCCGTCGAGATCATCCGACGGACAGGGGAACGGGGTCTGCGGGCCAGGATCTGGGCCTCCGACGAGGTCTTCGAGCGGTACCTGCAGGCGGCCCTCTCGTGAGTGGGTCAGCGCTCGCCACGACGGTTCTGTCGGCCGGCATCGAGCCGAGGACGATCGGCGGCGCCGGGATGGCCACGATGGCGGCCGTGCTGCTGGCCGCCGTGTTCGCCGTCGCGGCGGTGACCAAGGCGATCGCTCCGGCCGCCACCGCTGCGGAGCTCGCCGACCTCGGCCTGCCGGCCCCTGGGCTGCTGGCCCGGGTCGTGCCCCCGAGCGAGCTGGCCATCGCTGTTGGCCTGCTGATCGCGCCACGGGTCGGCGCGATGGCGGCCGGGCTGGCCCTGTCCGCCTTCACCGCGGTCCTGATCGCCACGATCCGCTCCGGTCGAGTCGTGTCCTGCGGGTGCCTCGGCTCGTTGAGCCGGCAACCGGTGTCGTCGGCCACGGTGGTCCGCAATCTCTGCCTGCTCGCCATGGCCGGTGCCGTCGCCACGACCACGAGCCTCTCGGTCCCCGACGTCGAGTCGGTCGTGGTCGCGACGCTGCTGGTCCTGGTGGCCCTGATCGCCTCGCAGCTGCTCGCCATGTTCAAGGCCACCGGCCGGATCTGGTCGGTGGAGCTGGCGGGCGAGACCGGGCCGACGGCTCACCGCAATCCGGCTACACGCTTCTCGGACGAAGGGATGATGACATGACCGGCCTCTGGATGGTCTCGTACCTGCTGCTGTGGCTCACCGTGCTGCTGCTCGGCTTCGCAGTGGTGGCACTGCTTCGCCAGATCGGCGTGCTGCACACCAGGATCGCCCCGATGGGCATCCACTTCGCGGGCGAGGGCCCGGAGCTCGACTCGCCGGCCCCGGCCGTCGAGTCGGTCGACTACACCGCATCGCCGTTCACGCTGCTGGCGTTCACGTCGCCGACCTGTGAGATCTGTGCCAAGCTCGCACCGGCCCTCGAGCGGTTGAGCCGGAGCTATGACGAGATCGAACTCCGGATCCTCGACCACCGGACAGAGGCTCGGTCGTTCTCGGACTTCCGGGTCCGCTCGACCCCCTACCTCATCGCCGTCGATGCCGACGGCCTCGTCCGGAGCCGGGGGGTGGCCAACACCCTCGATCAGGTCGAGGAGATGCTGGCCGAGATCCTGGTCGACGGCACCGCGGATGCTCCGGAGCTCGCGCGCCGATGACCGCAGCAACCGATACCGGCCTCGACGCCGCGATGGAGCGGCTGGGACGGTGGACCGCAGCCAGGACCACCCGCCGGTCCTTCCTCCACCGCATCGGACAGCTCGCGGTCTTCGTGGCCGCTGGGCCGACCATCGCCAGCCTGTTGATCCGGGATGCCGAGGCCAGGGTCTGCGGTCAGAGCGGCGTGACCCCGAAGTGCGACACGTTCGACTGCACCGGACCCGGCGACGTCTGGGGCTGGTGCTGGTACGCCAGCGACGGCTGCTGCCGGAACGACGGGCTGAAGAAGATCTGCGACTGCTGCACCGTCGACTACCCGAACGTCCACGGCTACTGCCCGAGCGGCACGAACGTGCGGTGCATCGTGGAGAGCTGTGGCAACGATCCCCGGGTCCTCAACGTGGCGCTCACCCCGGTGCTTTGGGCCGGGGCCACCGGCTACCATCACGCAGCGATCGGGGCCGGGCACGCCATCGCCAATCGGGCGGTGGTGGCCGATGACCACGATCGCTGGCTGCAGTACGTGGCGGCCCCGCTGGCCGGTGCCCTCGGGGTCCCGCTGCTCGGCATCGGTGCAAACGGACCGACCGGCACCGACCTGGAGCTGCTGGAGGAGCTCGGCGTGTCCGAGGTCATGGCCGTCGGTCCGGTCAACGGCACCGCGACCCTGACCGCGGCCGGGATCACCGTGGACCAGGTGACCTCCGGGACCGACCTCGCGGCGATCAGCCAGCAGGTAGCGGCCCGGATCACGACCGTGAACGACATCAACCGCACGGTCACGGTCGAGCCGGCCGGCCTCTCCGCCGAAGCGGCGCCGGCAGCTGCGGCGTTCGCTGCGCTCGGCGGGTTCCCACTGGTGATCGGCTCTGCGGCGGCAGCCGCGGTCGGCTATCCGACGCTCTACGTCGGGCCGGAGCCAACCGATGTGTCACTGATCAGCGACCGGACGTCGGCCGGTTCGCTGGTCGAGCTGTCGATCGAGCTGGCAGACCTGGCGGCGGCCCTCCCCCATGTCTCACCCCATCGGATCGCCATCGTGCCGGCCGGCAGCTCCGATGCGGTCGGGCTGGTGAACCTCGGGGTCCCGATCGTGCTCCACCCACTCGACCGGCTCGGTCCGCTGGAGGGGTGGATCCAGGATCACTCGGTCCGTTACGGGGAGCTGAGCGAGATCTACTACACCCGGGGCCCGGGCCAGCTCCTGACCGAGGAGTACTGGAAGCTCCAGGCGGCGGCCAACGGCTTCCGGGTCGATCAGCTGCAGGGGGTGGCGGGGCAGGGTCTGCCGGTGATCCGCCAACCGCTGGCCGAGCGGCCGGTCGGCAAGGCCCGCACGGACGGCGCCCTCGACTGGGGCAGTCAGAGCCCACCGAACTACTGGACCACCCAGGGCCAGGCATTCCGGCGATGAGCTCGTCGCTCGTGCTGCTGCTCGGCGTGGCCAGCCTTGCCGCGGTCCACACCCTCTGGTCGCCCTGAGGTCTCTCGGTCGCCGAGACCCTCGTGCCCTCGGTCCGGGGGCGAGCACAGCTGACGGTCGCTTCCTGCCTCGTCGGGGCTGGAACGGCCTCCGGCGGGCTGGCCGGCCTGGCCGGTGCGGTGGTACTGGCGCCGCTCCGGCCCGTGCCGAGCCCGCTGGCGGTGGTACTGGTGGCGGTGGTGATCGGCGCCTCCCTCGATCGTCTGCACCTGCTGGTCGGCCGTCCCCATCCGCTGACATCGGGTCACCAGGTCCCTCGGGAGTGGGGGCGGCTGTTCGGTCCCCACACCGTGGCCCTGCTGTACGGGGCCAGGCTCGGCGTCGGCCCGCTGACCATCCTGTCGACCTGGACGTGGTGGTCGGTCACCCTGGCATCGGCCCTCGTCGGCCCGATCACCGCCGTCACGGTCGGGGCCGTGTTCGGCTTCGTCCGGCTGCTGGTGACGGTGGCAGTCTCGGCCGTCGTCTCGGTCGGCCGGGCCGGCCGACGCCGTGACCACGCGGCGTGGTTCCGATGGGTCCGGGCCCGGCAGCGGTCGAACTGGCGGGTACTGAACGGCATCGGCGTGGCAATGGCCGTAGCCGTCTTCGCCGCCGGCTGCGGTGCCGGCCCCGGCGCCGACGATCGAGGGCTCGACGTGACGACAGCGTCGAGCTCGACCATACCGTCGACCACTCCTCCGACGTCGCATTCGACATCGCCTTCGACATCGCCCCAGCCGAGGGCAACGACGCCGGCCACGCCAGCTCAAACCGGCAACGAATCGATCATCCCCGTGAGACTGGAGGACGTTGTGCGAACAGCCACCACCGAAGCGACCGAGCGCCCCCGGGCCAGGACCTGGAGCAGCGAGCCCGAGGCCCTGGCGGCCGCGCTGACCGCCAGCATCGACGGTTACGAGCCCATCGGCGAACCGGGTGCCGACCGCCACCTCGACCTGCAGGCTGCGGCCGAGCTCCAGCCCGATCCGACCGAGGAGGTGGCGCTGCTGGAGACCAGGGGCTTCGAGGGCGGCTGGACCCGGGCGTTCCGCAACGAGCACAACGACGTGGCGGTGGTCTCGGTGTACCAGTTCGACGACCCGGCCGAGGCCGAGTTCTACCTCGAGGACGGGCTGATCACGATCGGCGGCTACGGGGGTAAGTTCTTCGACATCGCCGACTTGCCGGGGGTGCGAGGGTTCGTGCAGTACTTCAGCGAGACCGACGAGGGCGGCACCGAGGACCTCGTCTCTCTTGGCGCGGCATTCCAGACCGGTCCCCGTTGGTACCTGGTCTATTTCGTCGGCTCCACCGAGACGGTCACCCCGGAAGTGCTCGTGCCCACTGTCGCCGCCCAGCGCCAAGCGGCCGGGGACTACTGATCGAATCCCATCACTCCGGTTCGGTCCCCTCCGCCAGTAGGCCGAGCTCGCGGAACAGCGCCGAGGTCTCGGTCGCCGCCGCTTCGTCGATCCGGGAGATCGCGAACCCGACGCGGACGATGGAACCGTAGGCGGACGACCGCGCCACCCCACAGTCGGCGGGTCGCCGCCGGGCCTGGTCGCCGATTCCGGTGACTGGTACGCTGCGCCGCAGACGACCTCCGAGCCACTGGAGGAACGAGGGTCATGCACGAGCTGTCGCTGTGCGGCGCGATCGCCGAAACCGCCCTCGAACACGCCGCGGGCCGGCCGATCGAGCGCATCCGGCTGCGGATCGGCCACTTTCGCCAGGTGGTGCCGGAGACGCTGCAGTTCTGCTGGGAGGTCCGGGTCGACGGCACCGCCCTCGAAGGTTGCGCGCTCGATGTCGACTATGTCGCCGCCCAGGTGTCGTGCAACGGCTGCCGCTCGACCACGACGCTGGAGCACCCGCTGCTGCTGTGCGGCTCCTGCGGCGGCGCCGATGTGACGATGACCAGCGGTGACGAGTTCCTGATCGAGTCGATCGAGGTCGGATCGGCGCGTGCGAAGCAGGTCCGCTGACATGGGCCGATTCCATCATCACACCGACGGCGACGGCCACCAGGATCACGGCCACCACGATCACGGCCACCACGATCGGACCGACGGCGAGCACGATCACCATGGCCTCGGTGACCACAGCGGCTACGAGACCGGCACCGAGCGGATCATGGTGCTGGAGCAGATCCTCGGCGAGAACGACCGGATCGCCGCCGCCAACAGGGCCGAGCTGGCGGCGAGCGGGATCCGCTCGGTCAACCTGATGTCGTCCCCGGGTGCGGGCAAGACCACGCTGCTCGCCAAGACGATCCCGGCGCTGGCCGGACGGCTCCGGGTGGGTGTGCTGGAGGGCGATATCGCCACCAGCCTCGACGCCGACGAGCTGGCCGGGCTCGGGGCCCAGGTGGCGCTGGTGAACACGAGCGCCGGATTCGGTGGCGAGTGCCATCTCGATGCGGTGATGGTCCGGGCCGGCCTCGACCGACTGGTCCTGGCCGACATCGACCTGCTGCTGATCGAGAACGTCGGCAACCTCGTCTGCCCTGCCGAGTTCGACGTCGGCCAGGACCGGCGGGCCATGGTCTACGCCATCACCGAGGGCGAGGACAAGCCGCTCAAGTATCCGGTGATGTTCCGGGCCGCCGACGTGGTCGTTGTGAACAAGCTCGACCTCCTCCCCCATCTCCGGTTCGATCTCGACGAGTTCCATCGCAACCTGACCGAGGTCAACCCCGAGGCCACCGTGGTCGAGCTCAGCGCCGAGACCGGCGAGGGCCTCGACCGGTGGCTCCACTGGCTGCAGTCGGTCTAGCGCGCTCCTGGATCGCCACCCCGGCACCGATGCGCCGATCCGGTCGGTCGGCCCGAAGACCGAGCGAAGCTTCTACGCTTGGCGTCCCGAGCGGATCCGGGGCCAGGATGAGAGGATAGGAGGTCTGCATGCTGTCCCGGGGAGGAGAACCACGTCAATCGGCAACGGTGACGATCATCCTGGCCATCATCGCCACCCTGTTCTTCGGCACCCTGCTGTTCGTCTTCGGTCGGGATGCGCTGTGGATCCTGATCATCATCCTGCCCCCGATCTGGATCCCGGCCGTGATGCCATTCGTCTCCGACCCGGATGACGATCAGCGCCAGACCCGGTTCCTCATCGGCTCGGTGGTGATCGGTGCGCTGGTGGTCCTCGTGTTCGCCGTGCTGGTCTTCCTGGCCAGCTGACCGTCACCAGCTCACCGAGCCGAAGCTGTCTACCGGAGCTGCAGCTGTTCACCGGAGCCGAAGCTGTTCACCGGAGCTGAAGCTGTTCACCGGAGCTGAAGCTGTCTACCGGAGCCGAAGCTGTCTCCCGTCGTAGTCCACCGCCAGCTCGACGGGTTGCGGCGTCCAGCGGATGCCCTGGTGCTCGTCGAGGGCCAGCGTCAGCCGATCCGGGTTGGCGATCGGGATCGAGTCGCCGCCGCACTGCGGCGGATAGGACTCCATGAGCACCGCGCACAGCCGGGCCTCGTCACCGTCCCACAGCACCGAGCCCCGCACCGTGACGTCGGTGGCCTCGTCGCCGGCCAGCAGGTCGGCGATCTGCAGAACGGGGCCGGCGACGGCGGTGGCGGTGGCCGGGACCTCCTGGTCTGCCCGATCGGGCGGCCACGGGACACCGTCGACCGAGACGATGTACTCCACGATCCGCTCGGGGATCGGGGGGTCGTCGAACAGTCGCAGGTACTCCAGGCGGACGATGCCGGCTCCCGGGCCAGACGCCACGAACTCGAACACCTCGACGCCGGGCCGGCCGACCACGTCATCGTCGTCCGGTGGGGGCTCGTAGCGAGTGGCCAGCAGGTCGACGGCGTCCGGCATCGACCGCCGATCGAGCGCCCACTGGTAGCCGGTGCTGGGGTTCGACTCGAGTCGGAGCTGGAACCGGTCCCCGGTGGCCAGCGCCAGCTGGGTGCCGCTGTCGGCATCGGTCAGCACCGGAAGCTCGGCTGCAGCGTCGCCTCCGTCGTCGCCGCAACCGGCGAGCAACAGGGCGCCGCCGGCGACGATCGACAACAGGAGCTGGGAGGTGGACCGTCCAGCGATCGGCGACCGACGCCGACCACTCACGGGTGGTGGAAGACGACCACGGGACGATCGCTCTTCCGCAGGAGCGACGCCGCCGTTCGGCCCAGGACCCGGCCACCGAGGTTCTGGTCCCGCCGTTGGCCGACCACGATCATCGACGCCTCGAGCTCGGCGGCCCTCGCCAGCAGTTCCGCACCGGGGTCGCCATCTCGAACGTGGAGCGGCGGCACGGGTCCCACGTCGGCGTCGAGCTCGGCGAACACATCTTCCTCGACCGGCTCCCGGAGACGACCGACACATACCGCCTCCAGGTCGACATCGAGCCGTCCGGCGAGTGCCGACGACCACGCCACGATGTCCAGGTGGGGGTTGGCCGCATCGAAACCGACCACGATCGGCGCCGTGGCCACCGGTCCTCCTCCTGCGTGCACGACCGCCACCGGGCAGGGTGAGCGGAAGGTCACGTGCTGGGTGATGCGGCCGACAGCCGCCACCGGGACGAGGCCGTGGTGGGCACCGAGCACGACCAGCCCGGCCCCGGTCGTCTCGGCCGCCTCGACAACGGCGGGCCCGACCGGACCCGAGAGAACCACGTTGCCGAGTCGATCGGCCGGTAGCCCTGCCGATTCGGCGCCGATGGCCCATTCCTTCACCCGTAGCTCGGCCGCAGCCGCTGCACTGTCGGGCCCACCCGGTTGGTCGCCGACCGAATAGGCGTGCGCGACGACGAGCGAGCCGCCGAGGCCGCTGGCCAACGATCCGGCCCAGAGCAGGGCGCGCTCGGCCTCCGCAGACCCATTGTGTCCGATCAGTATCGGATCGAGGTGCATCGACTGTCCTCCCGACGGGCGGACGGGCGCCGTCGATCCACAACCTAACGGGGACCGACCGGCGGTGGCAGGGGCCAAGGTCCCGGGTCGGGTCCGACAGCGGGACCTTGGCCCCTGGGAACGCTCGTCGAAGGCGACCACGATGACAGCATGACCCTTCCCAGAAGACTTCGGGCCGTCGTCGATGTCGGGCGGGCCATCACGCGAAAGGCCCGGAGATACCCAGCGGACGACAAGATCCACGCTCCCGGCCATCGCCATCGGGGACCGGCTCCGGTCGAGGACCAGCCGAAGCAGATCGACGCCGAGCCCCGGAGGCACCAAGGCTGGATCAGGACCAGCCACTCCGACAGCCAGACCCGCCGGTTCCGCCGCTGATGACGGACCGAGCCGCTCCGGTCGGCGACGGGGACCCCTACGAGCGGCGACGACGGGCGATGGTGCAGCACCACGTCGCCGGGCGGGGCATCACCGACCGCCGAGTGGTGGCGGCGATGAAGCGGGTCCGTCGAGACCGCTTCGTCGCGCCGGCCATGGCCGAGTTCGCCTACGAGGACCGGCCGCTGCCCATAGACGCCGAGCAGACGATCAGCCAGCCCTACATCGTTGCCGTGATGGCCGCAGCGGCCGAGATCGAGCCGAAGGATCGGGTGCTCGAGATCGGCACCGGGTCCGGCTACGGCGCTGCGGTGCTCGGCTGCCTCGCTGAGGAGGTATGGACCGTCGAGCGCCATCACGTGCTGGTGGTGAAGGCCAGGATTCGCCTCGCTGCAGAGGGATTCTCGAACGTGCACGTCGTCGAGGGTGACGGCTCGCTCGGCTGGCCGGACGCCGCGCCGTTCGACGCCATCGTGGTCACGGCCAACGCGCCATCGGTCCCGCCGGCCCTGTGCGACCAGTTGGCGGACGGTGGGCGACTGGTGCTCCCCATCGGCCCGCAGCGCGCAAGCCAGGAGCTGGCCAGGATCCGCCGATCGGGCGATCGGATCACGACCGAGGACCTCGGGTCGGTCCGCTTCGTCCCCCTCGTCGGCGAGGAGGGCTGGCCCCTCGATCCCCTGCTCATCGCCGAGTCCCCCTGAGCCCCTTGTCAGCATCCCTTGTCAGCAGGGCCCGGCACAGGGGAGCCCAGCACAGAGCGGGGGACTAACCAGCGACCGCCGGGGGCTGGCCGACGACCTCCATCTCGTCGTGGACGCGGCTGATGCCGGGGGCGTGGCTGACCGCACCGAGGATCGCCCGCTTCTCCTGCGCCGACTGGGTCGTCCCGGCCAGCGTGACCGAGTCGCCGTCGACGACGACATCGATGTGCGTCGCCTGGTGGGCCGCTCGCCGGCCGAGGGCCTCGGCAATGGCCCGGCGGACGTCGCCGGTCGACACGTCGGGCTCGACGATCTCGATCCGGTTGAGCACCCCGCGGACGCCGCCGATGTGGCTGACCGCCCGCTCCGCCTCACGAGCCTGGGGGGCGGCCACCACCGTGCCGGTCAGGGCCACGAGGCCATCGCTGACCGTGACCGTCAGGTCCTGCTCCGGTACCAGCGCGTCCCAGTTCAGCACCTGTTCCACGATGCGCTGCAGCTCCTCGTCAGACGGGTGCATCGCCTCGCTCGGCTTCACCGTCACGGCATTGACCAGGTCGTGGACCCCCTCCACCGCCCGAGCGGTGTTCTGGGCGACGACCTTCTCGGCGTAACTGCCGACCGTCCCCATCAGGGTGACGACGTGGTCCACCACTTCGACCTCGATCAGCGACTCGTCGATCAGGAAGTCGTTGGCCAGCTCGTACTCGACATCGGCCTGCAGTTTCTGGTCATCGGTGAGTCGACGCATGGCCTGATCGTGCAGGACCGACCGGCCGGTGGCTAGGGCCTTTGGTCCGTGCTGCCGGCTCCCCGGTCCCGAGCGAGGCTCGTCGGCGTCAAGCCCTGGTGCCGTGGCGGCCGGCCCCCGCCGCGAACCGGCTGGCCCCCTCCCGGGTCTCCCCCGACCGGATGGTCTCCAGGCCGAGCTCGGTTTCCCGGGCAAGCGCCCGATCGAGAGGGAGCGACCACTGCTCGTAGCTGGAACGGCGGTCGGACCGCAGGCAGCGGGGTGGCAGTGCGGCCAGTTCGGCCGCCAGGGCAACTGCGGCCTCGAGGGCCGTTCCCGGCGCGACGAGTCGGTTGGCCAGTCCCATTCGCTGCGCCTCCTCCCCGGAGACGCCCCGCCCGGTGAGGATCATGTCCAGGGCGTGGGAGTGGCCGATCAGCCGGGGGAGGCGTATCGTCCCGCCGTCGACCAGCGGCACGCCCCAGCGACGGCAGTAGACCCCGAAGGTCGCGTCGGTGGCCGCCACCCGGAGGTCGCACCACAGCGCCAGCTCCAGCCCGCCCGCCACTGCGAAGCCCTCGACCGCAGCGATCACCGGCTTGTCGAGCAGCATCCGGCTGACCCCCAAGGGGCCGTCCTCGGTCATGTCGTCGTCGACCCGGTTGCCATGACCCTCGGCGATGGCCTTCAGGTCGGCCCCGGCGCAGAAGGTGCCGCTGGCTCCGGTCAGCACCGCCACGGACAGCTGCTCGTCCTGGTCGAACGCCCGGAACGCCTCGGCCAGCTCCGCTGCTGTCGGTCCGTCGATCGCATTGCGTCGATCCGGCCGATCGATGGTGACGACGAGGATGTCGCCGCCGTGGGCCCCCGCCCCGGTCCGGATCTCCCGGTGGACGGTCACGATCCCCCGTCGGCGTCGGCCAGGAAGAGCTCTCTGGCCGTCGGATAGTCGGCCTTGCCGTTGGGGGCCCGAGGTATCTCGTCGACGATCACCACCGATTTCGGCAGCTTGAACGACGCCAGGTGCTGCCGGGCCGTGTCCCTGAGCTCGGCCTCGTCGGCCGTCGCTCCCGGCTCGAGGGAGGCGACCCCGACGACCCGCTCGCCGAACCGCTCGTCCGGCACGCCGAACACCAGGCAGTCCGCCACCCCGCCGTGGGCCTTGATCGCCTCCTCGACCTCCTCGGGGAAGATCTTCTCCCCGCCGGAGTTGATGCAGTGGGAGCCGCGGCCGAGCAGGGTCATCGTGCCGTCGGCCTCGATGGTTGCCCAGTCGCCGGGGAACGACCAGCGGACCCCGTCGATCGTGCGGAACGTCCGCTCCGACTTCTCGGGATCCTTGTAGTAGCCGATCGGCACGATGCCGCTCGTTGCCACCATCCCGATCTCTCCCGATCCCGGCTCGATCTCCTGGTCGGCCTCGTTGAACACCTTGGTGGTCGGCTGGGCGGTGAACTTGGCGGTGTCGGTCGACGCACCGGCGGTCGTGATGTTGATCGCCATGCCGCCCTCGGTCGAGCCGAGCACGTCGATCAACATGGCCTGGGGCAGGTGTTCGAGCAGCGCCTGCTTGACCTCCGTCGACCACATCGCCCCGGACGAGACCAGGATGACCAGGCTGCTGAGGTCGATCTCGGTGCCCTCTGCGGCGAGCTCCTCCAACCGGCGGACCATGGGCCGGGCGAAGGCGTCGCCGACGATGATCAGCTGGTTGACGCCCTCCCGGGCCACGGTCTGGAGGATGTCGTCCGCGTCGAAGCTCCGCTCGGCCGACAGCACCGCAGTGGCGCCGAACAGGTGGGGCGCCATCTGCCCGAGCCAGCAGCCCGTCCCGTGCATCAGCGGCGGACCGGACATCGCCACCATGGCCCTGCCCTCGTCGACCAGCTTCCTGGCCGCCGGGGCCGCCCCCTCGGCGCCCTCGATCGGGTCGAGGCCGAGGAACATCGGCATCTGGGCGATGAACTGCTCGGTGAAGTGGCCGACCTCGTACATGACACCCTTCGGCATGCCGGTGGTGCCGCCGGTGTAGAACATGTACGTGTCCTCCCAGGCCCGTTCGATCCTGGCCGCCGGCTCGTTGGCTGCGAGCACGTCCGGATAGAGCGGGCAGTCGTCGAGCAGCTCGCCGCCGTCGTCGACCTGGATGGCCAATTTCAGCATCGGTAGCCGGTCCTTGATGCGGGCCAGCCGCTCGCCGAGGCTGGAGTGGAAGACGATCGCCTCGGCGTCGGCGTTCTCCAGCAGGTAATGGAGCTCCTGGTCGAGGTACCGGTAGTTGACGTTGACCGGCACGCCACGGATCTTCAGCGCCGCGAACTGCGTCTCGACGTACTCGGGACAGTTGTAGAGGTACATCGCGACCTTGGAGTCCTTGGTCAGGCCGGCATCGAGGAACGCCTGGGCCAGCCGGGCCGATCGGTCCTCGTAGTCCCGCCACGAGATCCGGCGGTCACCCTGGACCACTGCGTCGTGGTCGGGCACCGCATCGGCGATCGACTCCCAGATGGTGGCGAAGTGCATCTCCATCACCGTTTGATATCACACCGGACCCGACCCGGCTATCGCCGGGCGGGCCGAGCTCGCTGGTTCGGCGTCAAGTTGCCAGTGGGCCTCGGAGCAGCCGGCCGGGGGTGGCGCCGGTCGGTTCGCCGTCCTCGACGAGCACCTCGCCGTTGACCAGGGTGGCTCTGAACCCGGACGCCGTCTGCCGGAGTCGGCGAGCCCCGCCCGGCAGGTCGTACACGAGCTCCGGCAGATCGGGGGTGACGGTGTCGAGGTCGAAGATGTTGAGGTCGGCCGCCATGCCCTCGGCCACCAGTCCCCGGTCGGCGAAGCCCCAGGCTGTGGCCGGGACCTGGGTCATGGCGTGGACCGCGGCCTCGACCGTGAACTCGTGACGGTCCCTGACCCAGTGGCCGAGCATGTGGGTCTGGAGCGAGGAGTCCATGATCTGGCTGACGTGGGCTCCGGAGTCGCTGAAGGTGGGGATGGCGTAGGGCTGGCGCAGCAGCTCGAGCACGATGTCCTGATCCTGGTTGGCCGCAGCCTGGATGAAGAACCGCTCGAGGTCCGACTCGATCGCCAGGTCGAGGAACACGCTCATCGGAGGGGCACCCCGCTCGTCCGCCAGCTCGCGGATCGACCGGTACGGGGGCAGGCCGGCGGTCAGGGGGTAGATCCACTGCCACTCAGGCTTGCGGGCCTCGGCACCGATGGCCCGGCCGTAGTCGCCGTGCTCGGCTTCGGTGATCAGCTTCTCCCTGGTCGACGGATCGGCCAGGGCCCGGCGCTGCTCGTCCAGGGGCTGGCGACGCAGGTCACGCCACAGCGGCAGGGCGTCGAAGGGCAGCCTGGTCTGGAACGAGAGCAGCACGCCGAACTGGCGGGTGTGGACCTGGCCCCATGATCGACCGCCAGAGGCGTTGATGCGATCGAGCAGCTCGACCACCGGTCGCCAGAGGTGGTCCTGGGACCCGAAGGCCAGCATGCCGTAGGTGATGGGAATCCCGGTGGAGGCGGCCAGCTCGACCAGCCACGAGATGTAGCTCTCCCGCTTCTCGGGATCTCTGGAGCGGAGGTCGGGGTGGTGGGCCAGCTCGAAGATCCCACCGCCGAGCCGCCCCATGGCGCCGACCAGGGCGTCGATCTCGGCCCTCGTCGACAGCCGGCTGGCCACCGGGCGATCGTCGGACGTCTCGTGGTTGCCCGAGATCGAGGTGGTGAAGCCGACGGCCCCGGCCCGCATCGAGTCCTCGACCTGGCCGACCATCAGGGCGATGTCGTCGGCGGTGGCCTCCTCCTCGAAGGCCCGCTCCCCCATGGCCCAGGTCCGCAGTGCCGAGTGGCCGACGTAGCCCGCGTAGTTGATGCCCTTCGGTGTCCGGTCGACGAACTCGAGGTACTCGGGGTAGGTCTCCCAGCTCCAGTCGATCCCCGCGGCCATGGCCTCGGCCGCGATGTCCTCGGCCCGCTCCAGGTTGCGGACCACCAGCTGGCGGGCGTCGGCCCGAACCGGGGCCAGGGTGAACCCGCAGTTGCCCATCACCGCCGTGGTCACCCCGTGGAAGCACGAGCACTCGCCGAGCGGATCCCAGGCCAGCTGGGCGTCCATGTGGGTGTGGACGTCGACGAATCCGGGGCTGACGATGTGGCCCTCGGCGTCGATCGTGCGGCGGGCCGAGCGGCTGTCGAGCTCGCCGACCTCGGTGATCACACCGTCGTCGACCGCCACGTCGGCCACCGTGGCTTCCGCACCGGAGCCGTCGACCACCGTTCCGTTCGCGATCACGAGATCGTGCATGACAGCACCTCCTGGTTCCATCTGTGAACCTAGGGCACCGGCGTCGGCGAGAACAGTTGGCCGGGGGTTGCGCGGCGGCCACTGGCGCCCCGGGCGAGCTCTCGATGTCGCCATCATCGTTCACCGAGGCGAGGTCTCAGCCGATCGCTCGGACTGAAACCGGGACTTGGTGCTCTTGTTGCCGCCCACTCCAATCGATACGTTCGACGAGTCCACTGCGACCTGGGGTTGGCATGACGAGCCACACGGAACTCACATCGGATGGAGAGCATGTGGTCAGGCCGGATCGCCCCGCCGGTACGCGGCTCGGGAATCACGTGTTCGTCAGTTCGACCCTGATCACGATCCTGACCGGCCTGCTGTTGCAGCTGACCCACATCATCGACTTCGTCGAACGCATCGACTCGTGGCCCTGGTCCGTGACCGTGCGACTGCTCGACGTGGGTTTCCGGATGACGATGGGCGCCCTGCTGATCTTTCTGCTCGTGCCGCTCCTGTTCGGCTATTGGCGTCAGGCTCCCTGGTTGAAGCGATATCTGAGATACCTTCGAGTCTCGCTCGGCACGTCGCCTCGGAAGACCGTCTCGGCCACCATCCTGTCATTGATCGCCCTCGTGCTGATCATGATCGGCTTCTCGCTGGAAAGTGGGGTCTTCAACCCAGATCTGGGGGTGCTTGTCGCTGACGACCAGTGGATCATCTTGTTCCTCGCACTGGTGCCGGGTATCTGGGAAGAACTGGCCTTCCGTGGCGTCATTCTCAGCAACCTCCAGCAGCGCTTCTCCCCGTGGGCAGCCGTCGTGATCAGCTCGGTCTTCTTCGGTCTGTTCCATTTCAGCAACCTCGGCGTCTGGGACGACGCCCCCAGCGTGGTGGCCGGCGTCATCCTGGCCACGATCATCGGGATCGGATGGGGTTACCTGGTGGTTCGGACCGACAGCATCCTGCCAACGGTCTTCCTTCACTACATGATCGATGTGCTGCTGGCAGCCGACACCTTTCGGGACCCGTTCGCTGACGACGCCTCGTTCGAGCGCATGGCCCTCGGTATCCTCGCCCTCTGGCCGACAGCCATGGTTCTCATCACGAGAATCATGTTCGGGAAGGGGAGCGATCGACGATCAGGTGCACCTCGGACGATGGAGCTCGAGCAGCCAGCCAGGTCGTGAGCGGGTTCGACCGCAGCACGGTCGGGGCTCGCTGCCGTCACGACCGACCCGCCGGGCGGCGCACGACTCGAAGCCGCGACAACCGGTTCCCCTCGTCGGTGGCGAGTAGGTTGCACCCATGGAGCTGACGCCGATTCTCGACGGGCTCTCGTTCGGGGAGGGACCACGGTGGCGCAACGACCGGTTGTGGTTCTCCGACTTCTACCGCCACGAGGTTGTCACCGTGACCCCCGACGGGCAGCGGGAGACGGTCTTCGAGGTGGCAGAGCAGCCGTCCGGTCTCGGTTGGCTGCCCAACGGGGACCTGCTGGTGGTGTCGATGCTCGACCGGAGACTGCTGCGGTGGGACGGGCGGTCGCCGTCGACCCACGCCGACCTCTCCGAGCTGGTGGCCAGCCCGTGCAACGACATGGTGGTCGACGCCGATGGCCGGGCCTACGTCGGCAACTTCGGCTTCGACCGTCATGCCGGCGAGCCGTTCGCCGAGACGACGATGATCGTGGTCGAGCCGGACGGCCGGCCGTCGGTGGGGGCAGAGAACCTGGCGTTCCCCAACGGGGCGGTCATCACCGGAGACGGCAACACGCTGATCGTCGGCGAGACGATGGCCAACCGGTTGACGGCGTTCGACCGGGATCCGGGTACCGGCCAGCTCGGCAACCGCCGGGTCTGGGCCGACCTGGGTCACAATTTGCCCGACGGGATCTGTCTCGACGCAGAGGGGGCGATCTGGGTGGCCGATCCCCGCAACGGTCAGGTATTCCGCGTCCTGGAGGGGGGTGAGGTGACGGATCGGATCGGTTGTGGTCCGGGCCGGCACGCCTTCGCCTGCATGCTCGGTGGCAGCGACCGCCGCACCCTGTTCGTGGTGACGAACGAGACGTCGGGCCCGCCGGCCGCTGCCACCAGGAACGGGCGGATCGAATCGGTCACGGTGGCGGTGCCCGGAGACGGGTGGCCGTGATCGGGTCCCAAACGGGACTAGCCGGTGCCGTGGATCTTGGCGTCGGTGGCGTAGAGCCGCTCGGCGAGCTCGGTGACGATGCCCCGGACCATGGCCGGATTCTCGTCCAGGATCTGCCCGAACCGGTTGTAGGGAATGACCAGCACCGTCGACTCGCTGTTCGTGATCACGGTCGCGCTGGCAGGCGCCCTGACGAAGTAGCCGAGCTCGCCGACGACCTCACCGGCCGGGACCTCCGCCACCTTCTTCCCGTCGATCAGGACGTCGGCCCCGCCGGACTCGATCACGAACATCTCATTGCGGCTGTGGCCCTCGCTGATGATCGTGTGACCGGCTGCGACCGTCACCTCGTCGGCTGCCGAGGCGAGGTGCCTGATCGCGTTCTTGTCCGCTGCCTTGAACAAGGCGAGGCCCTTGAGTCGCTCTTCTTTTGGATCCATGACAATCGGTCTCCCTTACACCCTGGAATCAGCCCGTTGGCCTGGGCGCACGTGCCAGGCTAGACCTCACCGCCGGCAAAATAGAAGCTTGCGGCCTCCCGGAGTCGCCGGCCGACCTCGCGCCGGAGCTCCGGCGGCTCGATGACCTCGATCTGCGGGCCGAGTGAGAGCACGTCGGTGACCGCTCCGTCCATCGTCCGCAACCGGAAGGTCGCCTCCATCCAACCGTCTTCGTCGGCAGGGACGGCCCGACGGACCCGCAATGGTTGCAGGCGGCCGAGCAGGGCCGCCAGCCGCCGACCCTCGGGCGAGATGCGAACCGCGGCCCGCCGCGGCCGGCCGGGACGACGGTTGCTGGGCTGCCACGCCGCCGGCTCGGACAGCTCCGGTTGATACCCGTCGAGCAGCTGGAACCCGCCGCCCGGTCCCCGGGTGGCGTAGATCGGCACCCCGGCGCCAGAGAGCGCCTCGATGTCCCGCAGCACCGTTCGCTGGCTCACCTCCAGCTCCCGGGCCAGCTCGGCCGCGGTGACCCGGCCTCGCCGCTGGAGCAACAGCATGAGGGTGACAAGGCGACCGGCTCGCACGGGACAAGTCTGGCAAGGACATCGAATTCATGCCACGAGATGTCAGTTATCGGGGTCTACTGTCTCACGAGTACCGGAAGCAGGTCGACGCAAGAGAATGGAGCTGAGCGTGAGTGATGTGGAGGGGACAGGCACCCCAGAGGATCCCTGGATCCTCACGACCCCGCCGGGTAAGTCGGAGTTCGAGGCCTACCGGGATCCAGACGCCGATCCACCGGCGCTGGTGGTCCAGGTCGGCGCCACCGAGCTGCGCTACCACCTGAGCTGCATCGACGACCTGCACGCCATGCTCGTCGAGCGGGGTGACTGGATGGCCCTCGGCAACGCGGACGAGCAGAAGGAGGCGAAGCCCGACACCGTCGAGGCGTGGGGCCGCTCGGAGGACAATCCGGTCGGCGGCTGGTACGGGCTCAAGAAGGGCCTACGGGGTCGCTTCGGGAACTACGTGCCGCCGGTCATGGAGGCGCTCGGCCTGGTCGAGCTGGAGCACAACGCCCGGAACAACAGGATGCGAGCCAGCTCGTGACGCGCTACCACGTCTGAGCCGAACCGGCCCCTCAGTCGAGGCCCCGAGACCGCCGCCCGACAGGGCCAGCTCGAGCTTCTCGGAGAACCCGGCTGACGGCGCGACGCTCGGCTGGCTTCGCGAGCCCTCGCTCACCGCTGGACTCACGACGTGCCCGCCACGATGAGCCCGATGAGGTTGGGGATGACCAACAGCGCACCCCCGACTCCGACCAGGACGAGGCCGATCACGATCCATCTCGGCAGGGCCCGACCGGTCCTGGTGGAGTTGTCGATCAGCGCGACGACGGGCAGCGCCATCAGGGTGGTCGCGTGCAGGAGCCCGACGATGAGCAGGAGTCCACCCACACGGGCGAAGGCCTCCTGGATCTGCCCGGCGAGGAGGTCGGAGGTTCCCGGGGCGCCGAACTCGAGCTCGGTGGTCAGCAGGACGTAGCCGGAGAGCACGAGGTAGTACGCCAGATCGAGCAGTCGGAGGAGCGCCGCTGGGGTGTGGCTCGCCGGCGGCCAGAGGTCGGCGGCGTACCCCCGCCCGAAGCGGCGGATCGCAGGACCGAGCACGACTGCGAGCCCGACGAGCGTCCCGGCCTCCAACAGCTCCAAGGTCGGTCGGTGGACGAATCGGCCGAGAGGACCGTCGCGCATCGAGAGCGCTGCGATGGCCACCAGGACGAGCGCGGTCCCGGCAACGGCGGCGACCGCCGACCGGACCCGTCGGCGATGCTGGCGATCCTCGTCGATCGAGTGGACGACACGCGACCACAGATCAGGACTCGGCTCCAGCTGCTCGGCTTGGCGGAGCGCAGCCACCACACGCTGCTCGACACTCATCGTCGCTCCTCCAGCGTCGATTCCAGCGCGGTCAGGGCCCGCCGGCAGTGGGTCTTGACCGAGCTCTTCGAGATCCCGAGGGTCGCGGCGGTCTCCGATTCGGAGAGCTCCATGTAGTAGTGGAGCACCAGGCAGGCCCGCTGACGGTCGGGGAGCAGGCGCACCGCGGCGAGGACCGCTCGGTCCTCGCCGCTCGCGATCGCCGCATCCTCGAACCCGGGGGCGACCTGCGGCTCCCCCATCGTCGAGCGGTGACGGAGCGACACCAGACCGCGCCTGTTGTGGTCCCGGGCCAGGTTCATGAGAATCGAGCGCAGGTAGGCCGGCGCCTTCGCCGGGTCCTTGATCGTGTGGGCGCTGCGATGCAACCGTATGAACGCCTCCTGGACCAGGTCCTCGGCGGCGTTGCGGTCATCGCAGAACAGGCCGGCCAACCGGACGAGCGACGGGGCGTGCTCGGCGAACAGCGCTGCGACGAGGGCGTCGGGATCGACGGTCTCGGACTGCACAGTGCCTGTCAGGAGACCGTCGGTGCTCACCGCTCACCCGCCCGTCGATCGCCCGGCCCACCGGTCGGTGGGTCCTGGGCTCGTCGGCGCCGGCTCGGCCATGCGACTCACAGCACGCCCGCTCAGGCCGCCCGCGGCCCGCTGACCTCGTCGTCGAGGCGTCGATTGAGCGTGAAGACCCGGCCGATGATGGGGAGGCTGAGCACGTTCAGGCCGTGGAGCAGGCCCATCAGCAGGATCATGCCGCCCAGGCGCACCACCGAGGCCTGGAGCTGCTCGGCGTTCACCTGCTGCTCCCAGCCGGTGTCCGGCTCCCACTTGATCACGAACAGCACGTAGGCCCCGAAGATCATGTAGTAGGCGAAGTCCATCAGCACGAGATAGCTCTTCCCGGTCCTCGGGTTGGCCAGGAACACGTCCGCAGCGTAGGCCTTGCCGAACCGTCTGATCAGCGGACCGAGGGTGCCGAGCACTGCGAGCAGCACGGCGACGAATATGAGCTCAAGGATCCACCAGTCCATGGTGAGGTCCCCCTTCCCTTCTCGATGACTCCATGTTCCTACAGACGAACAACCCGCCGCTCCGGGTGACACGAGTCGCAGGAAATCGCCCCTGCTCGCCTCGGTTTCGATGTATCTCCCGGCCAGCGACCCGGTCTTACCGGTCAAGGGTCTAATGACCACGAGCCAGTGAGGGACCACCAATGCCAAACGGAAACAACAACCAGGAGTACGGACCGGAGTCGGCGATCGGCCTCTACCCACCCCAGCACGAGATGCTGGAGGGGCTGATGGCCGACCTCGACGCAACCACCGAGGCCGCCTACGAGTCGATCATCGAGACCATATGCGGCATCGTCGACGACTCGCAGCCGGTCGAGCAGTACGACGGGAGCCTCGGCGTCTCGACCGCCTTCGTCGACGAGAAGCAGCGGCCGGTCGGGCAGCTGCAGTGGGACAGCAATCTCGCCGACCTCTACGACGACCCGGGGAACGTGTCCGGCGTGCGCTGGTGCACCGGCACGCTGCTCAGTCACAACCTCTTCCTGAGCGCCGGCCACTGCTTCGACAGCAACCCGCCGATGCCATGGCGAGTGCCGAGGATCGACGGCACCAACACCCCGATCTCCCCCGACGAGATCCGGACCGTCATGCACGTGAACTTCGACTACCAGGTCGACGAGAACGGCAACCAACGACCCGAGGTCGAATTCGAGATCGACGAGCTCGTCGAGTACCGCCTCGGTGGGCTCGACATCGCCATCGTCCGGCTGGCTGGCCACCCCGGCTCCCTGTTCGGCATGGGCCAGGCCGCACCGGCCGACGCGACGGTCGGCGACATGATGGCCATCATCGGCCACCCGGCGGGTGTGCCGAAGCGGGTCGAGGCCGGCCCGGTCACCCAGTTCCAGGGCGACCGGATCCGCTACAACGACATCGACACCCTCGGCGGCAACTCGGGCTCCGCCATCTGGCACGAGAAGTCGGGCAAGATCGTCGGCGTCCACACCAACGGCGGCTGCAACTCCCAGGGCACCGGCTCCAACTTCGGGGTCAGGATCGAGCGGATCAGAGCGGAGTCACCGACGATCAACCGGCTCGACCATGCACCGTTCCCGCTGGCCGGCGGCGTCTACACCGTGCGCCAGGAGAGCTCCGGGCGGTTCCTCGACGCCCACCAGTCGTCCGGCAACGACTTCTCGGTGGTCACCCGGACCGCCCAGAACAACAACACACAGAAGTGGCGGTTCACCCCGGTGGGCCTGGTCTGCACCATCCGCCAGCTCAGCTCGAACCGCTACGTCGACGCCCACGAGAACCAGGCAAACGACTTCTCGGCCGTGACCAGGACCGCCCAGGCCAACGACACCCAGAAGTGGGTGGCGATGCCGGTCCCCGGTCAGCTGTCGACCTACACCCTGCAACAGCTGCGGAACGGCCGGTTCCTCGACGCCCATGTGACCTCGGGGGCGGACTTCTCGGTGGTGACCAGGACCGCCCAGAACAACGACACTCAGCAGTGGCGCTTGGCCAGGTTGCCGAACGGCTCGTTCACGGTGACCCAGGTCGTCAACGGCCGGTTCATGGACGCCCACCAGAATCAGGCCAACGACTTCTCGGTGGTGACCAGGACCGCCCAGAACAACGACACCCAGCGCTGGGACTTCACCACGGTCGGCACGGTCTACGAGATCGAGCAGGTCAGTTCCGGTCGCCACGTCGACGCCCATGAGAACCAGGCCAACGACTTCTCGGTGGTGACCAGGCCGACCCAGAACAACGACACCCAGCGCTGGATCGCCACCTACCTCGGCGGCCAGTCCTACACGCTGCAGCAGCTCAGCTCCGGTCGGTTCCTCGACGCCCACCAATCGTCCGCCGAGGACTTCTCGGTGGTGACCAGGACCGCCCAGAACAACGACACCCAGCGCTGGCTCATCGGCTAGTCGGGCCAGCACCGGAGCTCACCGGCCAGCAGGCTCCTGACTAGTCGACGACGACCGGAGGGGTCGTCTCGCTGGCGGTGTCCCACATCTCCTGATCGCTCATGCCCATGATGGCGTCGAGGACCTTGCGCGGGTAGTGCATGTTCGGCTTCGTCTCGTCGTACGGGGGCTGGGGCACCGGCTCGGTGGGACGATCGAAGTCGGCCGGCCGCTTCAACGCCTCGAGCTCGTCCTCCGAGATCCCGCACAGGTCCCGAACCTCGGGGTCGATCCAGGCCCGCTCGTCGATGCCGGACCCGGTCGCCACCTCCAGGCTGAGCCCTTCGGGGCCTGCGAAGTAGATCGACTTGATCATGCCGTGATCGATCGGGCCCATGACCTGGATCCCCCGGTCCCGGATCCGGTCCCGCATGGCCAAGACGTCGTCGAGCGAGTCGACGTGGAAGGCCACGTGTTGCATCGTGCCGGCGGTCACCGGCGCGCCCGGATTGCCGGCGTGGGTCACCCCGTACTCGATGTCCTTGGCGTTGTCCGGGTGCTGGACGAAGGCGACGTAGCTGTCCTCCGCCAGCTCGACGAACCCGTGGAAGGTGTTCTCGACGCCGTGCATCCAGTAGAGCGCCTTCAGGGGGCAACCGAGGACGTCGCACCAGAACTCGAGCTGACCCTTCATGTCCCGGGTCGAGAGGGCGAGGTGGTTGACCCCTCTGGGGTGGAGTGCCGGCATGACGATGCCTCCTTCGTGGCGGCCGCG
Organism: Acidimicrobiales bacterium; assembly: GCA_024644005.1. Lineage (GTDB taxonomy): Bacteria > Actinomycetota > Acidimicrobiia > Acidimicrobiales > SZUA-35 > JAHELU01. Next base: position 32,185 of record JAHELU010000019.1, read on the forward strand.
TCGGACCGCCGTTCGGTCCAACCATAGTTCGAACCGGTCGAACGCCCTCAGTCCGATGGCCCTACCTGACCGTCGCGAAGAAGGCCCGCACGTCGTCGACGAAGGCCTCCGGCTGCTCGAAGGCGGCGAAGTGGCCACCGCGATCCATACTGGTCCAGCGGGTGATGTTGTAGCCGGCCTCGCACCAGCCTCTCGGGGAGCGGACGATCTCCTTCGGGAACGACGCCACCCCGGTCGGGACCTCGACCCGACCCCGACCGGCCATGCTGGCGAAGCTCTCCCAGTACAGCCGAGCCGACGAGCCACCGGCGGCGTTCAGCCAGTACAGCATCACGTTGTCGAGCAGCTCGTCCCTGGTCAGCGCATTCTCTGGATGGCCGTCGCAGTCGGTCCAGGCCCAGAACTTCTCGACGATCCAGCCCATCTGGCCGACCGGCGAGTCGACGAGGCCGTAGGCCAGGGTCTGGGGCCGGGTGCTCTGCTGCTTGGAGTAGCCCGAGTCCCAGTCCCGATAGTGCTCGGCCCCGGCGAAGGCGGCCAGGTCCTCCTCGCTCGGGTTCTCCTTGGCCGACGGGGTCGGGCGCCCGAGCGGCATGTTGGTGTGGATGGCGGCGCACCGTCCGCCGTTGCGGCCGAGCTGGGTGGTGACCGCCGCCCCCCAGTCGCCACCCTGGGCCCCGTAGCGCTGGTAGCCGAGCCGATCCATCAGCTCGTCCCACGCCTCGGCGATGCGCTCGACCCCCCATCCGGTCTCGGTCGGCTTGGCGGAGAAGCCGTAGCCGGGCAGCGACGGGCAGACGACGTGGAAGGCGTCCTCGGCCCGGCCGCCATGGGCCACCGGATCGACCAGCGGTCCGATGACCTTGGTGAACTCGACGACCGAGCCCGGCCAGCCGTGGGTGATCAGCAGCGGGAGCGCATCGTCGTGGGGCGACCGCTGATGGATGAAGTGGATGTCGAGCCCCTGGATCCCGGTCAGGAAGTGGTCGAACCGGTTGAGCTCGGCCTCCCGGACCCGCCAGTCGTAGGCGTCGAGCCAGTACCCGGCCAGCTCCTGGGCGTAGGCCAGTGGCATGCCCTGGCTCCAGTCGTCGACCGGTTCGGGTTCCGGCCAGCGGGTGGCCCGGAGCCGGGCGGCCAGATCGTCGAGGTCGGCCTGGTCGATGTCGATGGTGAACGGCCGGACATCCTCGAGCAGCGGCTCCGGCGCTTCTGCGGTCATGGAGGAACGGTAGCGTCGAGCGGGCCAGTTTCGCCTCCCGGCGAAACTCGCAGCTGGCCGCCCCTGGCGGTGCGGCTACTACCACTAGGCTCCGCCCATGACGGGAATCAGCTGGCCGGCGGACCGCGGACCGTCGCAACGGTGGCCGATCTACACCAGGGGCAACATCGGCGAGGTCTATCCGGAGGTGGTGCTGCCGCTGGAGTGGGACCTGGCCGGTCTGGCCAGCGAGCGGGGGTGGCGGCGAGGAGCCGAGGCGATCGGCTTCGCCGGCGCCGAGGACTATGGGCCGGGCGACTTCGTGGTGATCGGGGTCTTCGGTGGCTACGCCTACTTCAACGTCAGCCTGATGCGACTGTTGGGGGTCAGGGCCCCCGGGATGGGTCCCGACCTGATCGATCGGCAGTTCCTCGGCGATGCCGACGTTGCCGAGTACCGGGCCAGGCCGGGCGACCGGAACCTGGCCGCCACCGGGCGGGTCGTCAGGACCGCCATCCGGACCCTGCGAGCCCGATCGGTGCCCCTGGTCGACGAGATGCAGCGCCGGGTCGACCGCTACCGGGCCGCTGCTCCGCCGCTCGACGCCGACGACGGTGCGCTGTGGGCCTACATCAAGAACGGGTCCGTCGAGCTGTGGGAGTACCTGATCGCCAGCCACGTCACGAACACGATGCAGGCCACGATCGCCGCCGGTGGGCTCACCGATCTGTGCGAGAAGCGGCTGGGGGACCCGAACCTGGCGGTCACCCTGACCACGGGGATCGGCGATGTCGTGTCGGCCGAACCGGCCAGGGAGATGTGGAAGCTGGCGAACGAGACGCCAGCCGCCGAGTACGACCAGGCGTTCGATCGGTTCATCGAGCGGTACGGCCACCGCGGTCCCAACGAGTTCTCGCTGATGGGCCGGGACTGGGCCGCCTACCCGGAGCTGGCCACCGCAGCGATCGAGACCATGCGGGGAGCGGAGCCGGCGCGCTCGCCGATCGCCCAGGAGCAGCGGATGGCGGCCGAGCGACGGCAGGCTGTGGCGCTGGCCAAGTCCCGGCTGGGATGGCGGAGCTGGCGGCTGGATCGGGCCATCGAGACCACTGCGCTGTGGTCCAGGGCTCGGGAGGCGTCGAAGAACCAGGTGATCCGGGGCAACCAGCTGAGCCGGCATGCCTTCCTCGAGCTGTTGCGTCGGGCTGCGACCAGGGGCGGGGTCGAGGATCGGATCGGTCCGTCGCTGCTCGGCGAGGAGGAGTTCCTGACCTACCTGGCCGACCCGCCGTCGATGGTGGACACCATCGAGGGTCGACGGTCGGACTACGAGCACCTGCGGGGTCTGGAGCCGCCGTTCGCGTTCGACACGTCGCTCCACGGCGGCGGCCCGCCGCCGATCTCGACCTGGTCGGCCCGTCGGACGGCCGGCGAGACGGCGACCCCCGGAACGGTGCTGCAGGGGGCGGCCGGGGCGCCGGGGCTGGCCGGCGGTCCGGCCAGGATCGTCCTGGATCCGAGCGACCCGAGCGCACTGGAGCCGGGGGACGTGCTGGTGGCGCCGATCACCGACCCGTCGTGGACGCCGCTGTTCGTGCCGGCGAGTGCGGTGGTGGTCGAGGTCGGGGCGGCGATGAG